>CAMNNQ010000130.1 GCA_946545645.1 uncultured Clostridia bacterium
GCCCCGCTTAGGGCTCTGCCCTAAGAACCTGCCAAGGGCTGGCGCGCCCTTGGATTGGCGCAATATTACCCGCTTTGTGCGGTGCAGTACCTGTTCTGTGACCCCGCCACAAACAACGTCCCGCCCCTCTAAAGGAAAGACGCCGCTGAACCTCCCGGCAGCGTCGCAGGCCGTAACGACGACCCCGCAACGACAGCAAGCGACCACCGGGAAGCGCCGCGTTTCGGAGCTAAAAAAAAAGTTGTATGGAGGCGTGCAACAAAAGGGCCTGTTTTGACTATAAGTGAAGGGGATCGTTCACCAGCCGGCAGTCTCTCTCCCCGCCGGTACTAATAATAAACGGAGGTAATGAAATGGATTACTCGATCTACAAGGAAGAACTGCTTAATATCTCAAACGGCCTCACTGCCGTCAGAGCCGAGCTCGTTGCATCGTCCTCAGAAAAGATACCTTACTATACCGCAATAAGCGGCAGGACCCTGGCGGCCGGCTCTGTGGCGATAGTGCCCTCCGAGAGCAAGATCTTTATACTCGATACCGACCTGCTCTGGACAGATTGGGAAACCGGCGAAAAGATACCCGCTCCCGAGGATGACGAAAGCGAGGAGGAGCCAAATGCTTGACGGGATCGGGATCATCGAGGCCAGCGTCGGATTTCCTGTGAGTGATACGGATACTGTGCTTCTTGGCAGCAAGCTGAACCGTTATGAACCTATCAATCATATATCCAATACCGAAGGCTCGTATATCCTGACAGATATTTTTCTTAACGGATATACCGACAAAGCAGAGATAGATATGCAGCTCAGCTTTATGGATGAGCTTGGGCAATATCCGGCCCCCGCAATCTTCGGTGCGGTTTCCAGAATAGATCCATCGAAACGTATCGGATTTCTCGCAGGCAATTACGATTATTATACTAACTATTTTATCCCTATAAGGTGCGGGACCTCAATGGAGATTTCCCAGGACTATGTGATACTCGCACCTGACGGTTTTGAAGACAATCTGTGCAGCTGTACGGCCGAGCAGGGCAACATCGACGGAAACACCGGTCAGCCTGTGCCGCAGAACACAAGAGTCAGGACAACAGATCATATCGAGATCCCTGTCGGCACGACTCTGCTGTATGCAGCACCGATATGGTACAGGTATTTAAACGGCGAGATCTCGCCCTACGTTTATATCTATCAGTATGACGCTGACAAGAATTACCTCGGCTGGTCTTATGTGTCCGAGCCCTTCGGCTCGGCTTCCTGTAACCCGTCCGCAAAGTATGTCAGACTAACTTACGGACAGAATGCTCTCGGAACACTAACTCCCCAATCGGTAGGAAACGGCTTTGTGGTTTCCTGTTCCCCTATCGGAGATCAGGATATAAACCGTCGTGGTATCCTTACCATCAGTGCGCCCTCACCCCGCTTCTCAGCCACAGGAGGCACAAAAACAGTCTATTCTCCCAATGATCTGATCCATCCATATACGGCTCTTTCTCCTGTCGATTACGAAATAACCTGCCCCGCAGTTGTTTTTGCGATCAATAACTGCGGCGTCATATCTGCAAGCCCTTACAGACAAATGAAGATCTTCGGCATAAAAATCTACCGAAATGATGTTCTTGCTCACGAGCTCATCCCGGTACAAAGAAGATACGACGGAAAAAAGGGACTTCTCGACAAGACGACACGCAGGTTTTTCCCTGTGATCGACAGCATCTGATCCATATGCAAAACGCTGCTGCACCCCGCAGCAGCGTTTTTTTTGCCAGACCTATTCGGCGCTGTTTAATTCCTTCCAGTCCCTCTTTAAACGTTTCCTCATTATACAAAAATACCCCGCAGACCATATCACTCCCAGCAAAATTGACTCGGCAAGCTCGCCGATAAACTGCTGAAACGGAAGAAGACTTTTAATATAATAAAACAGGATCGAAAAGGCTGCATTGATAATGAATATGACTCCTACTGCTTTCCATGGGAAAACCTTTGAAAATCTGACATTGGAAACATCAGATGTGAATTTCAGCATCAACGGCGACAGAACAATAATCGAAAACAGGGTAGCAGCAGCAGGCCCTTCCATACCGAACAGATAATAAAACAGCGGATTCAGAACTGCGTTCAGAATAAGATTTAATATGCTGCACAGCAGTATTTTCTTTGTCTTCCCCATGGAATTGAGTATCAGGCCGAAATATGTGCAGCGAATGGGAAGTATCAGCGTATATATCCGGAATACCGTTACTCCCGGCAGATATTTTTCAGAATACAGGAATGTCACAACATCCCTGGCATAGGTGAATATCCCGGCAGTAAACAGCGAAATAATAATAATAGAGAGCTCTGTTGAGATATTCCAGAGCCTTACCGCTCTCTCGACCCGACCGTTTTTGATAAGCACAGCGGCTCTCGGAAGAAGCACTGCTGTTATCGATGCAGCTACTATGGTCAGCGGAAGCTCCTTTGCCGCGTTGGAATATATCGCCAGCTGATCGGTATCCATAAAATAGCCTATAAGGAGCTTGTCGATCTCGATGCTAAGAGTTCCGACTACAGTGGAAAGACCGATAGGCAGTGAAAATACAAGTATCTTCTTTATTGTTCCGGTGTCAATGAGCGCTCTCAGACCTTTGCTGATACGGTGAGTTATGATATATACTATAAGAGCATACAGGCAATTGACTGCAACAAAAACTGCAATATATACCGAAAACCCGAAGCCAAACAACTGCACAGCGATAAGACTGAGAAGTATCATCGCTGAACTGATGAACTTGCAGATCACAAGCAGGTTAACTCTTTGATATACGACCAAAACATTTTCAATGGATGATGAGATGATCGTTGCCCAAGGATACAGTGCGAGAAAATACCAGAACCTGCTTATGGTATCATTTTCAAAATACTTCTCGATCAACGGCACTGACAGCACAAGCAATAGTCCGATCACAAAGCTGAGAATGGTGCTTGCTGTGTAATATACAGAAAGGAAGTGTTTTTTCTCGTCATCATCCTCCGCCCGTGCAAGAAAATAATTGATGCTGCTGGGCAGACCAAGCATAAAGATAGAAACGAAAAGATTGATAACGAGCAGCATCGAGGAATATGTGCCGTATTCTTCAAGTGAGCAAAAGCGCGACAATATCATTCCCGTCGCAGTTGTAATGCAGATGGTAACAGCTTTTGAAAATGTCAGTCTTACAGCGTCTCCGCCCAAAGATGTTTTTTTCATCAAAGTCTTATCCTTTAATTCTGATTGGAGCATTCCGCAGCAATTCTTATTTTCCGCCGAAGAAGAAAGAGAATGAGGGAAGTGCCAGATCGCGGCTGCTGATTATTGCCCCGGCGGTTTCTATCGGCCATTCTATACCGATCTGAGGGTCATCGAATCTTATGCCGGTATCGGTCTCCTTATCGTATCTCCCGTCGCAGATATACTGCATAAGCGTGCCGTCCTCCAGGCTGGCGAAGCCGTGTGCAAAGCCTCCGGGGATATAAAAGCCCAGGCAGTTCTCAGCGCTGAGCTCGGCTGCCGTCCATTTGCGGAAGGTCGGGCTCTTAGGCCGCAGATCGACTATAACATCCCAGGCTTTTCCTGCCGGGACAGACACCAGCTTTGCCTGGGGCTCATTAGTTTGAAAATGCAGCCCGCGGATAACATTCTTTTCAGATCTGGAGATAAACGATTCATCGACCTTGAAGCTGATGCCTGCCTGCTGAAAAATGCTCTTCTCGAAGGTCTTGCAGAAGCCTCCCCGACTGTCCGCGGAATGGACAAGTTCTATCAGATATGCTCCCTTAAGCTCTGTCTCCATGAACCTGAATCCGCTCATATCACTGTCTCCCTTATCCATTTTATTGTTTTTCTTATTCCTTCGTCAAAGGATGTCAGCGGAACAAATCCGGTGTCGGCTTTCAGAGCGCAGGTGTCAAATTCCCGGTAGGTAAGGGATACTCCGTTAAACGGATATTCCCCCAACCCGATGCTGCCGCAGCCGGTCTGATCACTCATACATCTCAGATATTCCTTTAGCGGCTTTGGTGACTCCGAACCGATGTAGTATGTCTTTCCTGCATAGCCTTTTTCAGCAATGGCGAAGAAAGCTTCCGCTGCATCGTCTATGTAGATGAAATCGTAAAGCTGCTCTCCTGCCGAGAATGAGCAGTGCTGCCCCGCAAGGAGAGCTCTGAGGCTGGAATTGATGAGCCTTGGGCTCCTTTCTCCCGGGCCGTAAATGTTTGAAATGACAGCACGAATATGCTCTGTTCCCAGGGAATCGGCAAGCACCCTCGACATATCTCCGGCTGTCCGCTTGGCAATGCTGTAAAGAGAATTTACCCCTTGGCTTTTCCCGGCCCTTAACGCTGCCTCGTATTCGTATTCCATTATGCTTGCGGCATAGACAAAACGTCTGCACCCCATAGCTGCACAGGCTTTGACAGCATCACAGGAATAGCGGATATTGTCAGTTTGAACATTGGCATCGGCTCTCAGGCTCCCTGCACTTCCCTCCCAAGCAAGATGGAAGAAAACATCAAATTTCTTCCTTCCCACTCTTTCGGGAAGCGAGGCGTAATCAGACATATTGCAGTAAAGGATCTCCAGATCGTCAAGCCCACTTATCGCTTCGGTATCTGAGCCTTCCCTTACAAGAGCGGTAACTTTGACCCCATGTGATGTCAGCCGATGACAGAGGGCTGTCCCGACAAATCCGACGGCTCCTGTTACAAGGGCGCTTTTCATTATCTGACCTCCTTCAATCCACTGATGATGACCTCAGCCATATGATCCAGCTTTTCATCTGTCAGCCCCGGATATACTCCGACCCAGAAGGAATTGTTCATTATAAGATCCGTATTCTCCAGACTCCCGGCAATGCGGTAAGCATCTGTTTCTCTTATATCGTCAAAGCAGGGTTGTCTTATGATATTTCCGCTGAACAACAGTCTTGTCTGAACATTATGGTCTTCGATATATCTGACCAGTTTGTTCCTGCTTATCCCGCTCTCCGGGCGAACAGTGACCATAAAGCCGAACCACGAGGGCACACTGCCCGGTGCCGGTTCAGGAAGAATGAGCTGATCCTCATACTGTGACAGAAGGCAGCGGAGCCTGTTCCAGTTACTTCGTCTGCGCTCGATAAAAGCAGGGAACTTTTTGAGCTGTTCAACTCCGATAGCCGCCTGCATATCCGTAGCCTTCAGATTATATCCAAGGTGGCTGTAAACGTATTTATGGTCATATCCCTGCGGCATCAGGCTGAAAACTCCGTCGTATCTATGACCGCAGCGGTTGTCTGTCCCGGAGCGGCAGATGCAGTCTCTTCCCCAATCGCGGTAGGAAAGTATCAGCTTACTGAGCAGAGGGTCGTTTGTATAGACGCAGCCTCCCTCTCCCATAGTTATGTGGTGCGGCGGATAGAAGCTGCTGGTGCCTATATCGCCCCAGGTGCCGGTAAATCTTGTTTCGCCGTCGAGCTCATATTTCGAGCCGAGAGCATCACAGTTATCCTCCACCAGCCAGAGGCTGTGCTTATCACAGAATCTCTTAACAGCTTTTATATCGAATGGATTGCCGAGGGTATGAGCCAGCATAACGGCCTTGGTCTTTTCACTGAGAGCATCCTCAAGTCTTGTGACATCTATGTTATACTGTCCGACGGTAACATCGACGAACACAGGGACAGCTCCGTACTGGAGCATCGGAGAAACTGTAGTCGGAAAAGCGCAGGCAACAGTTATGACCTCGTCTCCCCGCTTTATCCTTCTCTCTCCCAGCTCCGGTGCCGTAAGCGCCATAAATGCCAGAAGATTTGCGGAGGAACCGCTGTTTACGAGATGTGCATATCTGACTCCGATCCATTTTGCAAAATCCGATTCAAATGTGTCACAGAATCTTCCGGTGGTCAGCCAAAAGTCCAGCATCGCATCCGCAAGGCTCTGCATCTCTTTCTCATCAAAAACTCTTGAAGCATAATTGATCCTGTCTCCGGGTTTGAAATCAACTTCAGGTTTCTTGAACATCCGGTAATATTCTGCGACAGCTTCCTTTATCTGTTCTCTTGCCTGCTGCTCGTCAGTGCTCAGCTCGATAGCCATATAGATCACTCCGTTCCGTCGTTGATATATTCATTTATCTGCATATCCATACATTTACGAACATCCAGTCCGTTTATCATACACTTGCTCCATTCGATCGTTTTTTCGACAGCCTTTTCGATGCTCCATACCGGGCTCCAGCCGAAGACTGCCTTGACCTTGGAGCAATCAAGCCTGAGAAAATTCGCCTCGTGTGAGCCATTGCTCTCCCCGGCAGCCCAGGAAACTCCCTCACCCCATTTTTGGGCAAACATCCCTGCCAGCATACCTGTTGTCAGACAGCTCCTGTCATCCGGGCCGATATTGTACTGCCCGGCAAGCTCCTTGTCTCCGTACTGTCTTGCCGCTATCATCATGTATGCAAACACCGGCTCAAGAACATGCTGGTAAGGCCTTGTTGACCCGGGATTGCGGACTGATATGTTCTCTCCTTTGGCGGCTGCCCTTATGCAGTCCGGAATGAGCCTGTCCTTGGCGAAATCTCCGCCGCCGATAACATTTCCGGCCCGTGCTGTAGAAACAGCTATCTCTCTATCGAAGAAAAAGCTCTTTACATAGCTGCTCGTCACCAGTTCAGAGCAGGATTTTGAGTTGCTGTAAGGGTCATAGCCGTTGAGTTCGTCCGTCTCCCGGTAACCCCAGAACCATTCCCGGTTAAGATATACCTTGTCGGTCGTAACATTCAGGAAAGATCTTACGCTCTCGCACTTCCTGATACATTCCAGAACGTTCACAGTCCCCATAACGTTAGTTTCGTAGGTATATACCGGGTCGAGATAGCTCTCGCGGACAAGTGGCTGGGCAGCCAGGTGAAAAACGATCTCCGGCCGGCTTTGCGAGAAAGTCTCCAGGAGGCTGTGAAGATCTCTGACATCTCCGATCTGCGAGCGTATATCACTGCTGATGTCTGCCAAGTCAAAAAGCGAGGGTGTAGTCGGAGGATCCAGAGAATAGCCTGTTACCTCTGCGCCAGCCAACGAAAGGACTCTGCAAAGCCAGGATCCCTTGAAACCTGTATGCCCTGTTACCAGCACCCTTTTTCCTTTGTAAAACGATAATAGCTCATTAAAATTCATTCCCATATCTTCCAGGCCGCCTCTCCGGAATCCCACATTTTTTCAAGCTGCTGCTTTTCTCTCAATGTGTCCATGCACTGCCAGAACCCCTTGTGAACATATCCTGTCAGCTCTCTTTTCTCTGACAGCACAGAGAGAGTGTCTCTCTCGAACTGTGACTCGTCGCCCTCGATATATTTGAAGATCTCCGGCTCGGCGACCATAAATCCGATATTGATAAGGTTTCCGTCCAGATCGGATTTCTCTCTGAAGGAAGTGATGAGCCCGTCCTCACCGACTTCAACAACGCCCTTGTTCTGACCGAAATTATACATCGACATAGTACATATCTTTTTATTTCTGCGGTGATATTCCAGCAGCTTAGAGATGTCGATATCCCCGACCGCATCGCCGTAAGTGATCATAAAGGTCTCTCCGCCGATATAGTCAGCGACCCGCTTTATCCTTCCTCCTGTCTGGGTATTGAGCCCGGTATCAACTACCGTAACTCTCCAGGGCTCGGCGGAATGATTGATGACGGTTATTTCGTTTTTCCCGCCTGTGTAGTCAAAGGTTATATCCGAGGTGTGGAAAAAATAGTTAGCAAACCATTCTTTGATGACATACTGCTTGTATCCTGCACAGATGATAAAATCGTTTACACCGTAATGGGAATAGATCTTCATTATGTGCCAGAGGATCGGCATCTCGCCTATCTCTATCATCGGCTTGGGCTTGAAAAGAGATTCCTCCGAAATGCGCGTTCCGAAGCCTCCTGCAAGGATGACAGCTTTCATTGACTTCACTCTCCTTTTGAAATGATCTTGCGCAGCCTGCTTTTCAGCCCCCGGAGAGGGAATCTCAGCAGCAGATAATAGTACGAAACAAGTATGACATACAGCCTTGTCTGACCCCGGCAAGCGCTGAAGCCTTTTCTTGCCGAGCGCAGGAAGCGCAGCTTTTCTTTCCGGGGAGAAAAATCTTCCTTAACGCAGTTATAATGTGCAAGGAAGCCCTCATTCTCGTTTAATTCTTTGAATGAAACAGTTATCATCTCAGCGTAGCGCCTGATGATATACCTTATCATTTCCTTCCGGAGCACCTTCGGAACACAGTCGGAGATATATTCGATCTCCGCTTTGAGCCGCGGATACTGGTATCTCGGCGAATAGGGTGAATACCCTTTTGGCCTTGAATCACCGTTGTTAACGACTGCCTTATCCTTTGCCTTATAGGTATAAGCATAATACCACACCGCTTCAGAGACAGTAGCAAAGCAGCCTCTCGATGCCAGCAGATGGCGCAGGAGAATATGAGTAAGAAAAGCGTTGTTATCAGGGAACTCTGCCCGCAGCAGATGCAGGATCTCATCGTAGTCACTTGCATTGAGCCGTGAAAGGTCATAGAGTTCTCCGCTTGGATGTATCAGAAGCTCGCCGTCGGCTTTGAGTACATCCTCGGCTCCTCGGATGAGCCTGTCATCCAGCTGCACTCTGAGCTTGCCCTCGTCATCGATGGCGGAAAATCTCATATAGGCGGCGCAGGGATATTTATTTATGCTCTCTATGATCTTCGGTATCTTATCCGGCAGGAGAAAGTCTCTGGTCCTCAGCAGGAAGGCATATCTTGTGTCGCAGTTCCTGAAGGCATTTATGATATTGCCGTCGTGCCCGATATTTTCGGAAGTCCGGCAGTATTTTATCCTTTTATCATTATAGCTTTTTACCAGCCCCGCGATATCCTCCTCGGAGCAATTGTCACTGACGACGATACGGATATCGTCCCCGCGATATTCCAGCAGACAGTCAAGGTTAGCCTTCAGAAGTTCAAGCTGGTTGTAAACCGGCAGACACAAGCTAAAAACAGCTTTCATTATTTCACAACCTCCAGAATCTCATCCCGCTGGCTTTAAGCTCGTCCATACGGTAAAGGCTCTTGACATCTATCAGCACCTTTTCCTCGTCAGCAAGCTCCTGGCGGAACATCTCCTTGAGCTGCATCACCGACATAGAGCGGAACTGTGTATGCCCTACTGCGACTATAAGGCAGTCAGCCTTCGGCAGCTGGTCAAGCGGCACGAGGGAAACTCCGTATTCCTGCTTTGCAACTGCTGCATCCGCCCAGGGGTCGTAAACGACCGGCGTGATCTCGTATTCACGCAGCCTTGTGATTATGTCCACGACCTTGCTGTTTCTTGTGTCGGGGCAGTTTTCCTTGAAGGTTATGCCAAGAATAACGACCTTGGCTTTTTTCGGAGCCATACCCGCCTCGATCATTTCTTTTATGGCAGCGTCGGCAACGAAAGCTCCCATTGAGTCGTTGACCTTTCTGCCGTTTAAGATTATCCGGCTGTGATATCCCAGCTTCTCTGCGGCGCTGGTGAGATAGTAAGGGTCAACGCCTATGCAATGCCCCCCTACGAGCCCGGGCCTGAAGCCCAGAGCGTTCCATTTCGTGTTCATGCCGTCAAGCACCTCGGCGGTGTCGATATGCAGCTTATCGCAGATTATGGCTACCTCGTTCATAAAGGCGATGTTTATATCCCGCTGGCTGTTCTCGATGACCTTTACTGCCTCTGCGGTCTTGATATCCGATACCGGGAAAGTCCCCGCCTTGATGATGATATCATAGACCTTCTTTATCTCGGCACAGCTTTCCTCGTCCATACCGGAAACTACTTTCTGAATGGACGTCAGAGTATGCACCCTGTCGCCGGGATTGATGCGCTCGGGACTGTAGCCGATCTTCCAGTCCTCGCCGCATCTGAGCCCGGATTCCCGCTCGATGATCGGCACGCAGATATCCTCAGTAACGCCGGGATAGACCGTTGATTCAAATACAACGATCGTCCCTTTTGAAAGATTCTGCCCGACTATCCGGGAAGCTCCCTCGATCGGGGAAAGGTCGGGAGTCTTGTCGTCCTTTACGGGAGTCGGCACAGCTACCACGATGAAGCGGGCTTCGCTGAGTTTAGACGGGTCTGCGGTGAATTCGACAGTTGTGTTTTTTATAGCCTCGCCTACCTCGTTGGTAGCATCAATGCCGTTTTTGTATTCGTTGACCCGCTTCTCGTTGATGTCGAAGCCTATGACCTTGATATGCTTGGCAAACTCCACCGCGATAGGCATCCCTACATATCCGAGACCTACCAGAGCCAGCTTTTCCGTGCCGCTTATCAGCCCGGAATAGATATTGCTGAAATCCATAAATATCCCTCGTTTCCGTTACCGCAGAGCTTCTTTCAGAGCCTCTGCGACAGTATAGATATCGTTCTTTGAAAGATACGGGTGCATAGGCAGGCTCAATACCTTCCCACACAGCATTTCTGTTACCGGGCAATCGGCATCTGCGCTGTATGTTCCTGCAAAGGCTCCCTGAACGTGCATCGGTTTCATATAGTAGACCATTGAGGGTATGCCCTGTTCTTTCAGCTTTGCCTGCACCGCTGACCTGTCCGCACCCTCCGGGAGCTGCACCGTATACTGCGCCCAACTGCTCATATAGCCGGCATTGACAAGCGGCAGCACAAGCCCTGAATCACTGAACGCTTCATTATACAGCTCCGCTGCCTTGCTGACATCCGCAAGCTCGTATTCTCTGAATGCTCTCAGCTTGACCTGCAAGACCGCCGCCTGCAAAGTGTCAAGCCTGCTGTTCATGCCGATGCGGATATTATCGTATTTGTTTTCGGCGTTCTTTCCGTGTACCGCAAGGCTGCGGATGATCGCCGCCCATTCGTCGTTATTTGTGAACACAGCGCCGCCGTCTCCGTAGCAGCCGAGAGGTTTTGCGGGGAAAAAGCTGGTCGTCGAGATGTCTCCGAAAGAGCAGGCACGTTTGCCGTTCAGCTCGCCGCCGAAGCCCTGTGCGCCGTCCTCCAGAAGCAGGAGACCGTATTTTTGGCATATCTCCTTTATCCTGTCATACTCAGCCGGCAGGCCGAAAAGATCGACTGCCGCAACAGCTCTCGGTGTGTATCTGCCGTCGTTTTTTACTTTGATTATCGCCTCTTCAAGCCTGTCCGGGTCGATGTTGAAGCTGCGCTCGTCCACATCGACAAATACCGGGACAGCGCCCTCTGCGGCGGGACATTCTCCCGTAGAGAAGAATGTAAAATCCGGCACAAAGACGGCATCGCCGCTGCCGATGCCCCAGGCTTTGAGGGCAAGTGTAATGGCATCGGTGCCGTTGGCGCAGGTGATGCAGTGCTTAACGCCGACATATTCGGCAAGCTGTGCTTCAAGCTCCCGCACCGGGCCGCCTGAGATGAACTGTGCAGAGGATAAGACCCCGGCGACAGCCTTGTCTATATCGTCTTTCAGTACGGCATACTGCTGTTTAAGGTCACGGAACTGCATTTATTTCACCTCTGAGATCGTATCTCCTGTTTTCTCATATTTCCTGCCGCAGTCGGGGCAGCGGAGCTCCTTATCCAGCACCTGACCGCATTCGCAGACCCAGCCGGTCTGCCTTGCAGGGATGCCGGCCATAAGCGCATGGGCGGGAACGTCCTTCGTGACTACCGCCCCGGCAGCTATCGTGCAGTATTCTCCCAGCTCGTGCCCGCAGACGATAGTTGCGTTAGCGCCTATCGTTGCATTGTTCCTGACTACCGTTTTTTTATAACCTGCGCGGCCCTTCGGGTACTGCGCCCTCGGAGTAAGGTCATTGGTGAACACACAGGAAGGGCCGCAGAAGACATAGTCCTCCAGCGTGACGCCCTCATAGACAGAGACATTGTTCTGTATCCTGACGCCGCTGCCTATCTTAACATTGTTGGATATATTCACGTTCTGCCCAAGAGAGCAGTTCTCACCGATGACAGCACCGCTCTGTATATGGCAGAAATGCCAGATCTTAGTGCCCTTGCCGATAGTGACGCCCTCGTCTGTATAACTGCTTTCGTGTACGAAATAGTCATTGCTCATCTGTCAAATCTCCCCTTGAAATCCAGTGTCGAGCAATCAGTAAGCGGCAGCTTTACCGGTCTGCCCTCGGCAGCTGACTTGTATATCGCCAGCACGAGCTCCAATGCTCTGCGGCCTGCTTCGGCGGTGACATAAGGCTCTCTGCCGGTCTTTATCGCATCTATCACATCCGCATAAAGGGGCGTGTGGCCGTAGCCGTAAACATTCGGGGGATTTTCGCCGTAGGTGGCCTTGACCTCCTCCGGGTCATCGAGCTGATCTGAAAAGCGCCATTCCTCGATAATATTGTCCGATATGCCCCCGGCCTTGACTGTACCCTTTTCACCGAAAAGATAGAGAGTTTCTTCAAGGTTTTTCGGATAGACATTTGTCGTGCCCTCGACAATGCCGTAGGAGCCGTTTTTGAATCTGATTATAGCTATGCCAAGATCCTCCGCCTCGATATAGTCGTGGCAGAGATTGTCGGTCATACCCATAACGCAGTCGATCTCGTCCCCCATCATCCAGCGCAGCAGGTCGATATTGTGTATGCACTGGTTCATCAGAGCGCCGCCGTCCTGCTCCCAGGTGCCGCGCCATTTTGCCCGGGAGTAATACTCCCAGTCTCTGTGCCAGCGGATATGGGCTGTGCCGTGGAGCATACGCCCGAAGCGTTCTCTTTCTACAGCCTCGCGTATCTTCTGAACAGACTTATTGAAACGGTTCTGATGATTTGCGCAAACCACAACGCCCTTTTCCTTTCCCCGCCGGATTATCTCATCGGCATCCGCAAGGGAGAGAGCGATGGGCTTTTCGATTATCACATTGCAGCCCGCGTCTATACAGTCGAGAGCTATGGCTGCGTGCTTGCCGGATTCGGTGGCGACAGCCACAAGCTCGGGATGCTCTTTTTCGAGCATCTCTTTATAGTCAGTGTAGGTGTGAACGCCCTGAAGGTCGAACTTTACCACCTTGTCGTGCAGATTCTTTTCGTTGATATCGCACAGCCCGGCAAATTCGAGGCCGTTGGCCTTTGCCGCCGCTATGTGGTTGGGAGAGATACGGCCGCAGCCGATAAGGGCATATTTCATCTTGGTTTCCTCCGATCAGGTTTGCTCATTTGTTCCCGCACTGACCCTGCTCTCTCCTGTCAGCTCGTACATCAGGCTTCTGAGCTGCTCCGCGAGAGTTGTATAATTGAAAGCGTTATAAAGCTCTTCGGAAATGCGGAAGGACAAGCTGCCGGTCCTGAGCTTTTCGTTATAAAGAGAGAGGATAAAGCTCTCCATCTCTCTGACGGAGCTCCTCCCGCCGCTAAGCTCGCAGCAGCAGCCGTAGCCGTATTCTCTCTGGAGCTGCATGAGCTCGCTGCCCGGCACATTCCCTGCAACAACAGCAAGTACAGGCTTCTGCGCCTTTACGCCCTCATAGAATTTGCCTGTCATTATGCCATGGTCATATTTAGTGTTCCAGGAGAAGACGGTATGTATATCCGAGGAGAGCTGTATCGAAAGAGCTTCGTCTCTTGATACATATCCCCTGTTTGTTACGATATCTTCAATGCCGTACTTCTCGAAGAAAGCGAGTGTCTCCGCATAATGGGCTCCGGCATACACATATTCTATCCGCCTGCGGTCTATCCTTCCGCTGCTGATGAGCTTTGAAAGGGTGCGGGCAAAAAGCTCCAGAGCATCGTATTCGTTCAGGTTGAGCCTTCCGGTGTAGCAGAATGTCAGCTTTTCTTTATCCGGGCTGATATCCGGGAGAGGGGCTCGCTCGTCAAAGCCGTTCCTTAATGTTACGATCCTTTTGGGCTCGCTGATCTTTCTTAGGTCGCTGCAAAGGCCATCGGAGACGGCTGTAATGCAGTCGGCTCTTTTCAGAACGGCGGCAGAGGCTTTTTTGGCGTATCTGTTCCAGTAAAAGCCGTTGCTCTCCCTGCCGCGTATTATCGGGAAATCACGGAAATCCATTATCAGCTTGGCATCAAAAAGCTCTGCGGCATAGAGACCGGCGTAGATATTCTCCAGCCAGCCGTAGGTCGCAAAAACGACATCAAAATGCCTTCCCGCCAGCTCTGAGATCTTCTTTTTCATATAATGCAGGACCCTTGCCTCTCTCCGGACAGAAACAGGCGGCCTGCCCGCAGTTATGATGCCTGCCGTGTCCCGCAGGTATCTGTATGCTCCCTTGACCTTTTGGGGGACAAATGTAAATCTCGGCGGCCTGACGTTTCCGTTCATCGTAAGGATCTCCTCGCCGCGCTTATATCTTTCGGCATCGCAGTTTTTTCCGAGAGCCGAAATGATCTCGCAGCCTTCAAGGGCAGCGGTCTGATCGTCGAAGGGCTTGAATTCAAATTCTCCGGAACGCAGTACCGTTACATTCTCTCCCGCCTCTGTGAGCCTGTCGGCCAGCAGCGAAGACCTTACTGCTGAAATAGCGGAATCCGGGAATAATGTTGTGCAGATCAGTAAAATATCCATAGTCTGTTCTCCGTCGATCATTTGTCAGCGACTTTTTTAAGCAAGGTATACATCCTGCGGGCGCTCTTTGCCCAACTGAATCTGTCCAGCACTTCCTTATTGTCGGCTATCTCGCCGGACATTATCCCGTCTATATCTATCCCCTCATATTTCTCCGGGTCGATATACCAGACAGAGTTTCCGTAGAGCTCCGGCAGAGATGTCCTGTCAGAGACGATACATCTTGCTCCGCAGCTCATAGCCTCCATAGGGGGCATACCCGCGCCCTCATAGAGCGAGGGCTGGATGAACACCTTGCAGTTTGCCATAAGCGCTTTGATCTCGCCGTCGCTGAGATATCCGGTGAAGATCATATTATCCGGCTTTTTCTCGTTGAGGCCTGAATCGCTGGTGCTGAGCAGATCGCTGCCGGAGACGACAAAAGTATACTGCGGGTTCTGCCTTGCGGCGGCAGCCACCCACCTGAAATTCTTGTGATAATATCTGCTGCCCAGCGAGAAGCAGTATTCGGAATCTCTTATGCCAAGGCGGTCGAGGATAGTCTCATCCGGCTCTATCCTGTCGAAATGCTCCCAGCTCGTATAGATTATCCCTATCTTCTTTCGGGGGATATTGTAAAGCTCCAGGATATCCTTCTTTGAATACTCGCTTATAGTTATGACAGCCTTGGAGCGCTTCAGATTGACATTTGCCAGCAGGCGGTTCTTTATGCGTATCAGCTTATGCTTAAAGGTGTTGAAATTCTGCGGGACTCTTTCAAATATGCAGTCGTAATAGGTAAAGATATCGCTGCCTGTAAGTGAATAGACAAGGAGCATATCCATAGAGAGCCCCTTATGCTTTCTGACATAGCGGTTGAACCCGATAAGGTTCCAGTATCTTGATTTGCCGCTCTTCTCCAGGGCGCCGGAGATCTCGGTAACGGTTATGTTCTTAAAGCCGAAATCCCGCTCTGTCCCCTCCGGGACCAGCAGCTCGACAAAGCCCTTATCTATCAGCTTATCCAGCTCTCTCAGCACCTCATAGGTGTATCTCTGTATGCCGAACAGTTCCTTTGAAGTCAGGAAAAATCCGTTGATGTAGATCCTTTTCACTTTTCATCCTCCCGGAGCAGAATATCTATCAGCTTCAGCCATCTGCGGCCTGCGTTTTTCCAGGAATACTTTTTGAGCACACTATCCGCCGGGGGGCAGGGCTCAGAGAGCAGGCCGTCCAGATCGGCGGAGGTATCCTGCGGGTCGATATATTTTACGGTATCTCCGTAGACCTCCCGCATGACCTCTATATCCGAAACGACAGCGGGGGTACCCAGAGCCAGGGCCTCCAGAGGCGGTATCCCGAAGCCTTCGTAAAGGGTCGGGAATACCAGCGCCTTAGCGTTCTCCATAAGGGATCTCAGACGCTCATCGCTCTGATAGCCCAGATAGATGACATTCTCCCTGAAGCTCTCTGTCTCGTCGAGCCATACGGAAGGGTCGGTCTTGCCGACGATGACGAACTGATACTCGGGATGCATTTGGGCGTTCTCGACTATCCAGCCGAAATTCTTATGGGGAGCTATGCTGCTTACTGCAAGATAATACTCCTTCTTTCTGATCCCGCCGAACTCCTCAAACACGGTATCGTCCCGGTCTGTCCTTAAAATATGCTCCCAGCCGCAGGGAGTGATGACGACTCTCCCGGGGGAGACCCTTGAGAACCCGACGATCTCCTGCTTGCTGAATTTAGAGATAGTAACCAGCGCCCTTGCTCTGTGTACCGCAAGGAAATAGGAGAGCCCGAATTTCAGCTTGGTCTTTATTACATTTTTCGTCAGCTTGCCGTCCCCGAAGACCTTGAGGCGGATATCCGGGATAGTCGCTGCGCTTTTTTTATACCATACGCCCTTGCCGCCGAGATTGATATACAGAGCTCCGCGCTCTGCGGCATAGCGCTCCGCACGGCGGTAATCCCAGGCGAAGCAGCCGGGCAGCGCGACCTCACGGATGTTCCTGAGATCGAGCCCTGTGACTGTCCCCTCCGGGACGACCAGCTCTGCTTCAAGTCCTTCGGGGAGCTGCTTGTCGATGCTGTTCACTACCTCAAAGATATATCTCGGGATACCGTTGACGGCGCCGCCGAGGCCTCTTCCGTTTATTACGATCCTTTTCATTTTCTGCCGCTCCTGTATATGTTTATCAGCTTCAAGAGCTTTCCTGCCGACCTCTCCCATGAAAAGCGTTCAAGCGCCTTTTCCGCATCTGCGGCGGGCTCTCTGAGAAGGGCGTCAAGATCACAGTCGAAGCTGTAAGGGTCGATGTAATGCACGCTGTCTCCCAGCACCTCCGGCATAGAGGCGGTATCTGACGAGATCACCGGCGCACCCATAGCCAGCGCTTCAAGGGGTGGAATGCCGAAGCCCTCGAAGGTCGAGGGGAACAGGAACGCCTTGCAGTGCTTCATCAGCGATTTTATCTGCTCATCGGAGATGTAGCCGACAAAGATAAGATTGTCTATCCCGCCGAGATCGAGCTGTTCGCTGGAATTCTTCACGCTGCCTCCCGCGATAACGAAGGTGTCCTCCGGGCGGCGCTTTGCCTGCTCCACTATCCACTTGAAATTCTTGCGCTCCTCTAAGCTGCCGAGAGCGAAATAATATCCGCCCTTTTGTATCACGGGGTATTCCTCAAACAGACTCTCGTCCTCTCCGACGGAGAGTATATGCTGCCAGCCGCAGGGTATGACCGCTATCCGCTTTTTCGGGACTCCGTAGACCTCTGCTATCTGCTCCTTGCAGAAATCGCTTATTGTGATGACAGGCTTTCCGCTCTTTGCGGCAATGAAATAATGCAGCCTGTGCCAGAGCGCCGAAAGCCTTCCGTACAGATTTTTGTACTCGTCCGTCAGCACCTTGTAGGCGATGTCAAGCACCGCCGTGATGCCGGGGCGAACTATGGGTGTGATGTTGCAGAAGCCGACGCTCACAGCCCTGTGCTTTATCAGATACAGTGGCAGAGAGGTCTGTGTCCAGAGCAGGCCTTTGACCCTGCCGTACTTCACGACCCTGATATTTTTGAACTTTCCCTCGATATCCACATACTCCGGGACGACTATCTCGAACTCGTCCTTTTTTATCAGTTTATCGAGAGCCTTCAGCAGCTCGTCCGCATAGCGGTACTGCCCGGTCATGCGCTGTGCATAGACCTGGCCGTCAAATACTATCTTTTTCATTATGTCTTCTCACTTTATCAGGAATTTCCAGATCCGGCTGAAAGCCTTTACGCTGCGTTTGAGATCGGAAGGGTCTTTAAGCCCCATTTTCAGCCTGTGGGCGATATATGACGGGCGCATATAGTATTTCTTCCTCGCCTCGTCGCAGAAACGCACCATCTCCTCGCCGGTTATGCCCGGGAGCTCCAGCAGGCAGTTTATGGTGCCGTCCTCCTTGACATAGTCGGTATAGCCTCCGCGGATGTAGCCGTTCTCCTTGGCCCAGTAATAAGCCTCTGTCCCGGGGAAGGGCAGCAGCGGGTAGAACTGGGCGGTGTCGGTGTCAAGCTCCAGCGCAAGGCGGAGGGTCTCCTGCATAGTTTCCTTTGTCTCGCCTTTGTTTCCCACCATATAGCAGGCGTGTATCTGCAAGCCGGCGGTCTTGGCATTTTCGACATAGTCATGTACCTGTTTCAGGGTCGTCCCCTTGCGGATATTGTTGAGTATCTCCTGACTGCCGCTCTCTATCCCGGGGATTATCAGGTGGCAGCCGGCTTCCTTCATAAGCTGCATGGTCTCCAGGTCCAGATTGACTCTTGCGTTGCAGAGCCAGCGGAAGCGTTTATTGAGGCGTTTGTTTATCATCAGCCGGCATATCTCCATGACCCGGGCTTTCTTCATGGTAAAGGTATCGTCCTCAAAGACTATCTCCCGGACATCGGGGAAATTCTTTGCGATATAGACCAGCTCTTTGACGACGTTCTCCGGGCTGCGCATACGGTAGACATGGCCGTGCATGGTCTGGGGATAGACACAGAAATTGCATCTTGCCATACACCCGCGCCCGGTGAACATCTGGATCTCCGGGTACTTTCCGGCAGCGAAAAAATAATCCTTATAGTTTAGGTGCTTCTTCACGAATGCGGACAGGAAGGGTATCTCATCCAGCTCGGTGATATAGGGCATATCGGGGTTTGAGCTTATCTCGCCGCCTTTGCGGAATGTGAGACCTTTCACAGAAAACGGGTCGCCGCCGTCCCGCAGTGCTCTTGCCACATCGCGGACGATGTAGTCATACTCGTGCCTTGCGACGGCATCCAGCAATCTGCTGTTTTCAAGCGTCTCGACAGGCAGCGCAGAGGGGTGCGTCCCGACCAGCATCACGAAGGCTTCGGGGTACTGCTTTTTGAGATAGTCGGCGCAGCGGATATCGTTCTCGATCGAGGGAGTGCTTGTGTTGACAACGAAGAGCCTTGTGCCCTCAGCGTGCTTTTCGATATAATCATACTGCTCCTTATGGGTCATAGGCTTTGCGGGGGCATCGAGGAATTCAACCTCAAAGCCGTCCTTCTCGCAGACTGCCGCCGCATAAATGAGCCACAGCGGATAGTAGAGCGTTCCGCTGCGGGTGACTGTGGGGCTTCTGTTCTCACGGGAGAATTTGCCGTATTTTGCCTTGAAGGAGGGGTTCACAAAAAATACTTTCATATATCTATCAACTCCTATCAAAGGTTTTTCTCAGCTTTTCCGCCGAAAGCAGGTAGCGGTGCCTGCGGAACATATGGGCAAGCCCTTTAAGATGCTCCAGATTCATGCGGCTTATCAGCTTTTTCTTGCTGAGCCGCTGCCATTCGTGGATGATCCTTGCTTCGGGGCAGAAAGCGACTTTATAGCCCGCTTTCCAGACCCGGATACAGAATTCCGCATCCTCCGGGGCGTAGAATATCTTTTCATCCAGCAGCCCTGCCTTATCAAAGACCTCCGGCCTTACCAGCCAGCAGGCGCTCATGAGATAGTCAACAGGATAGCTCGCCGCAGCGGGAGAGGGAGGCTCCTGCTTTTCCATACGCTCGCCCTTTGCCTGAACGGACTTTACCGGGCAGGCCTTATACAGTTTTTCAAGCGCTGTCGGAAAGCACCTTGCCGACATCTGTACGATCCCGCCGGAGGTCACAAGAGTCGGCCCGATGATGCCGTATTCCGGGTGAGCTTTCATCTCGGTATTAAGCAATCTGAAAGCCTCGTCATTTACTTCTGTGTCGCTGTCGAGGATACAGATATAGTCAAGCTCTTTTTCAAGCAAACGCTTTATCCCGGCGTTGCGTGAGACCGTCGTGCCGACATTTTTCAGGAACCTGAGAACGGTCAGCTTCCCTGCGAGAGCTTTTTTCCAGCTCCTGACGGTATCAAGAGTGCCGTCTGAGCTGCCGTTGTCTATGACGATAACATAAGGCTCGGTCTCTTTCAGCTCCGCTATCGACCGCAGACACTTGTCTATCACCTTTTCCGAATTCCATGTGAGTATCACAAAGCCTATCTTCGGTCTGCTCATCGCGGTGCTCCTTTACTTGTTTATCTCCGAGCGCCAGTATCCGAGCGCATCGGTCAGTATATCGTCTATCGAAAGCTCCGGCTCCCAGCCGGTGTCGGCGGTGAGCTTTGCACGGCTGCCTCTGATGACAGGGGTATCGCTGGGGCGCATCCGTGCCGGGTCGGGTCTGACCTCTATCGGCACCCTTGCCATAGAAACGAGCCTGTCAAGTATCTCCTGCGCCTTGTAAGCCTTGCCGGAGCAGATATTGTAAACCTCGCCGGTAATTCCCTTTTCGGCTATGAGCCGCAGGGCGCGGCAGGCATCCCTGATATGTGTGAAATCGCGGGCGCTCTCCAAATTCCCGACGGAGAGATATTCTCTCTTTCCCGCTTCTATCTCTGCTATACCCGAGGCGAAGTCGGGTATCATAAAGCCTCTTGCCTGGCCTGCGCCCGCAAGGTTGAACTGCCTTACGATACACACATCAAGGCCAAGGCTGCGGGCATACATAGCGGCGAACTGCTCCTGCGCCTGCTTTGAGACGGCATAGGGGTTCATGGGGGAAAGGGGCATATCTTCGGTGACATTCCCTCCCTTTTCTCCCAGCTTTCCGTATTCGTCCGCCGAGCCCATAGCTATCACGCGGGTCTTTCCGCCGGATGTTCTGACAGCTTCAAGGATGTTCAGAAAACCGACGGTATTGAGCTCGACGGTGAGCTGCGGTCTTTTCCAGGAGAGCCCCACATTCGCCTGCCCCGCAAGGTTGAATATCACATCGGGAGCAAACCTTCCCAGGGCGTTCTGCACTGCCCCCGCATCAGTAATATCGAGCCTTTCGGCGGAGCCGGTTATGTCGCAGCGGATGACCTCACAGCCGTTAGCTTCAAGCTCGGCGCAGAGGTGTCTGCCGATAAAACCCTCGCTGCCGGTAACGAGCGCCCTCACTCTATGCCTGCCTCTCTCTTTGCGAGCTTCAGATCGTGCTCCGCCATAAGAGCGCAGAGCTGCTCATAGCTTGTTTTCTGAGGATCCCAGCCCAGCTTTGTTCTTGCCTTTGTCGGATCGCCCCAGAGGTTGACGACATCGGTGGGGCGGTACCATTTCGGGTTCACGCAGACCAGCATCTTCCCTGTCTTCTTGTCATAGCCCTTTTCGTCGAGGCCGGAGCCTTTCCATTCCAGCTCTATGCCGTCGTTTTTGAAGGCAAGGGTGGTGAACTCGCGGACGGTGTGCTGAACGCCCGTTGCGATAACGTAATCGTCCGGCTCCTCCTGCTGGAGAATGAGCCACATACATTCAACATAGTCCTTGGCATAGCCCCAGTCCCGGAGGCTGTCGAGGTTGCCCAGCTCAAGATGGTCCTGCAGGCCGCAGGCTATGCGCCCTGCTGCAAGGGTGATCTTTCTTGTAACGAAATTATCTCCCCGTCTCTCGGATTCGTGGTTGAAGAGAATACCGTTGCAGGCAAATATGCCGTAAGCCTCTCTGTACTGTCTTATCATCCAGAAGCCGTACTGCTTGGCTATGGCATAGGGAGAATAGGGGTGGAAAGGTGTCTCCTCGTTTTGGGGAGCGGCCTCCACCTTACCGTAGAGCTCGGAGGTGCTTGCCTGATAAACACGGCAGGTCTTGTCGAGCCCGGCGATATGTACGGCATCAAGTATCCTGAGCACGCCGAGGGCATCGACATCGCCGGTATATTCGGCGGCTTCAAAGCTGATCTGGACATGGCTCTGCGCCGCAAGGTTATATATCTCATCGGGCTTCACCTGTAAAACTATACGCACGATACTGGAAGAATCGGACATATCGCCCTCGTGGATTATCAGCCTGTCGAGGATATGGTCTATCCTTGAAGTTGTCGAAACCGAGGCTCTTCTGATGATCCCGTGAACCTCATATCCCTTTTCCAGCAGCAGCTCCGCAAGATAAGAGCCGTCCTGCCCGGTAATGCCTGTGATAAGTGCTTTTTTCATATCTGTTCCGCCTTTCGGTCGTATTTATTTACAGCAGCTCGCTCCTGCCGGATTCGGCAAGGGCATCAACTATCTTTTTGACATCCTGTGCTCTATCCTTGGAGCATACCATTACAGCATCGTCCGTCTCGACGATGACTATATCCTTTACTCCGAGGGCAGCTATCTTTCTGCCTGAGGAATAGACCACTGAGTTTTCGGCATCTATGGCTGTTACATCGCCTACCAGCACATTTCCGCAGGCATCGCGCTCATTGAGCACGCTCATCATATCCCAGGAGCCGACATCGTTCCAGCCGCAGTTGCAGGGGAAAACTATGACCTCCCCCTTTGAAGCTGAGGGCTCCATTACAGCGTAGTCTATAGACATCTTCCGGATATTGGGATAAACATCGTGGAGGACTTCCTGCTCAGCGGGAGTATTCATAGCCTCTCCTATCTTTTCCAGGTCGGCATAGATATCCGGGGCATACTCTCTGATCTTTTCGAGGATCAGCGAGGCCTTCCAGATGAACATACCGCTGTTCCAGAGATATTCTCCGGAGGCAAGATATCCGGCGGCGGTCTGTGCATCAGGCTTTTCCTTGAAGCCCAGGACAGGCTCGGCTTTCTCGTCCGGGGTGCCGTCATATCTTATATATCCGAAGGCGGTCGAGGGGAAAGTCGGGCGTATGCCGATGGTTATCAGCTTATCCTGCTCCTCGGCGGCAAGTATGGCCTGCTTGAAGGTAGCTGTCAGCGCCTCGGTGTCCTCGATGTAGTGGTCGGCGGGAGTTATGAGCATAACGCCGTCGCCGTATTTTTTCAGTATCTCCATAGCGGAATAGCCGATGCAGGTAGCAGTATTACGGGCTGCGGGCTCGGCTAAGATGTTCCTCGGAAAGACCTTGCCTGCGGTTGCGACGGTCATATCCGGGGACTGGAGCTCGCTGGTAACGATAAAGATATTGCTCTTGCCGATGACGGCGGCCATCCTTTCGACTGCTTCGTTTACCATAAGCTCCCTTCCGCTGAGGTTAAGGAGCTGCTTGGGCTTTTTCTGTCTTGAAAGCGGCCAGAAGCGTGTCCCGCCTCCGCCTGCCATTATTACTCCGTAATGGTTCATACTGTCTGCTCCTTTGCTTTAAGGCTCTTTCTGTAGCCGAAGGGGCGCTGATGCTTCCTGCACAGCACCATTCCGATGGTTATCCAGTAATAGGGGGCGATATTCACGATAGAGCTGTTGAACATACTCTGGACGAAATAAGCCAGCACCATACCGACGAGGGTGAACGAGATCAGGCGGTCTTCCTTCTCTTCGGCGCGGAGGGCTGTCCTGATGCCGATAACGAAGGTATACACCAGCAGCGAAACGATGGTCAGGAGCTGGAACACGCCCTGAGTAACAAGGTAATGGATCAACTCGTTATGCCCCTTGCCCTGGCTCCAGGTATCGTGGGGGAGATTGGGAGCGTGAGTGAAGCACCAGCGGTAGTTATCGAGACCGACTCCGAAAGCCCAGTGCCCGGGAACGCAGGCGAGGCCGAACTTCCAGATATGTCCTCTTCCGGTGGCAAAATTATCGAAGGCGGTATACTTTTCCGACTCCGGCAGGCCGTTCAGAGGGTCATCGTCCTGCTTTTTCAGGCCGGCAGAGCCAGGGTCGGAGTCTTTACCGGCATCAGCATCAGAGCTGTCAATGCTTTCGGAGGCGGAAGTTTTCTTTTCGTCGGCCATAGCCTTCTCGACCTGCTGGGAGAAGGAGGCGGTGCCGTTGATCTCCGAGAGGGTGAGCTCCATTTTCTGCTTGAACTTCCCGAAGCCGAAGATCATGATACAGAGCATCGCGGCAAATATCAGGGCGACAGCTCCCCAGTGCATGAAGCCGCGCTTCACCAGCTCGCCGTCTCCTGTCCTGACCTTATAGATCAGCAGAGCGACAGGGTAGAAGAGCATAAGAGTTCCAAGGCTCAGAAGGGCCAGCCTGGTCTCTGTCGCAAGAATAGCATATATGCCCAGAACTGTCCCGGCGAGGGTAAGAAGGAAGGGCTTTCTTTCCTTTGCGAAAACGCAGAGGCCCATAACGCAGCCTGCGGCGAGAGTCATCAGGGCGACATACCAGTTGTAATGGGGGGTAAGGCCGTAGGCGAAATGGTATTTCGTGGCTGCATCTGCGTCATAGAAGCAGTTGGTGAACTCATAGCCGACGCTTTGCAGCAGGCCGACGAGCCCCTGTATTATAAGCACGAAGACAAAGGCCTTGATGATATTGCGGCGGTATTTTCTGTCCCGCACCATAGTCGCGGCGTACATCAGGGAGAAATAGGCCAGGAAGTTCGTAAGCCATTCGTCGTAGTCATAGCCTCTCATAGAGACGAGCTGATCCTCCGAGAAAGCCAGCGAAAGCCCGGCAAAGATCACAAGGCAGGCAAAGAAGACGTCTGTCGGGTAATACTTTATCCCTTTATGTATCACAAGATGGGTTATCACCATTACCGCGCCCATGATCCCGGCGGCCTCGACGATTATAGGCTGCCCCTCGAAGTTACGCTCATGCTGCTCCACAAGCAGCTCGCAGATCGGCAGCGAGATCATCGTTATCATTATGAGCAGATAAAAGGCTCGCTCGGTGGTTATCAGCTCGGCTATCTCTCTCAATTTCTTTTTTACTGTTGACATATCCATTCCCCATTACTGCCCGTCAGCAATGACACGGGCGTTTTCATATACCTATACTCTTTAATTATAACAATAAAATAAAACAAAATCAATACACTTTTTTGATAAATTTGCACAAATAGCATTGTGATATTTGTGCAACAATTTGTTGTTTTAACATCAGTTCCCTGCCCTTCCCCTCCGGCGGGATGCCCGCTGCTGCTCCGGATGTATCCTTGACAAAACAGCACCCTGATGTTATAATGAAATGTAAAGCATTTTTGGCGTTATCCCCGGTCAGGGAGCCGGCGCAGAAGCACAGCGATCGGAGGTAGTCCGTTTGAAAAAGAACAACAAGTTTCACAAGCTCTCGGTGCAGCTTATCGGGATGACAGTTATCCTGTTCATCATCGGAACGATAATAGGCGGATTCCTGCTCTACACCGGCAGCAGAGATATGTTTCTCCAGGCGAAGGAAGAAATGATAGCCGAAAAGCTCGATTCGGTCACAAAGGATGTCAAAAGACTTGTATGTACCGATTGGCTGTTTGATTATATGGTCAGCCACGACGATTACTTCAAAGCTCTGACTCCGGAAGAAAATGACAGGATCTCCGAGCTGCTCCCGGATCTATTCTCATATGAGATCGATATGACGGCTCTGAAAAAGTCCCTCGACTCTTTTGAGCCCAAGGATCAGACAATAATGGCCAGAGCAGAATACGAGCTGCTCGGCAACGCTTTAAACAGCAGATTTCAAGTTGCAAGCTACGAAAAGCTGTACATTATAGATATCAGCCAGGAAAACCGCGGCTTCCTTTACTGCGACTCAAAGAAATTCAATTCTCTCGAAGATGATGACGCACTGTTCTTAAATACCGATACGGGGGTCAGATGGGATTACCGCGAGAAGGATCATCCGGCATTAAAGCAGTTGGCGGAACAGAAAGAGCCGGAGATGATCTTTGAGATCGCCCCCATAAATTCCAGCAAGGCGACCAGCTATATCGGATATATGCCTATCAACGGCGGAAAGGCCGCTATCTGCATCAGCTATAACTGGGAGCCCTTACGCAGCCAGCTTTTCACCAAGGTGCGCAACCTCGCTCTGATCCTGCTGGGCGCGATGATCGTGACCTGTCTGCTCATAATCATTTTCATGCGAAGGATCGTCATCCGGCCTCTGGGCACTGTCCAGGAAGCGATCCGCGGATACATGGATGAAAAAGACAGCTCTCTTGTCAAGGAGAAGCTCTCTTCCGTTAAGCGGAACGACGAGCTGGGTATGCTCTCAAACGATGTAGAAGAGCTTACCGTCGAGCTGGACAGCTATATCAGCAACATCAAGAAGCTGACCAAGGAAGTAATGGAATCTCTTGCGCAGACGATAGATGCTAAGGACAAATACACCAACGGCCATTCCTTCCGTGTTGCGCTGTATTCAAAGATGCTGGCCAAGGAGCTGGGTCTCTCAAAGCAGGAGCAGGAAGATATCTACTATATGGGGCTGCTGCACGACATCGGAAAGATAGGTATCCCCAACGCTATAATCAACAAGACAACAAAACTCACCGACGAGGAATACGAGACGATCAAAAAGCATCCGATCTACGGCTACGAGATCCTTTCCGAGATCGAATCCATGCCGGAGCTCTCTGTCGGAGCGAGATATCACCACGAGCGCATCGACGGCAAGGGCTATCCCGACGGGCTCAAGGGCGACGAGATACCTTATATGGCAAGGATAATCGCTGTCGCGGACAGCTATGACACGATGACCTCCAACCGCAGCTACCGTAAATATCTCCCGCAGGATGTTGTCCGGGCTGAGATCGAGAAGAACATCGGCACGCAGTTCGACGAAGGCCCTGCAAGAGCTATGCTGCGAGTCATCGACAGCGACAAGAGCTATATGCTGCACGAATAGTCGGCGCTGCATGATACAAAAATATAAGACCGTATATCCTTCCTGCCCGCAGCAGGTCGATATACGGTCTTTTGTCTGTATCTCTGATCCTGCGCAGCGGATATGCTCCGGGGCTGCTTGCAGGATGCGCTCAGTTTTTGAGAGAGTGGAGCGGTGCGGGGATCTGTCCTCCGCGGGAGATGAACTTAGAGGGGGACTCCTTCCTTACGGGCATTACGGGGCCGGAGCCGAAGAGGCCGCCCCAATCAAGCTCGTCGCCCACATCCTTGCCGATAGCGGGGATGACGCGGACGGCTGTGGTCTTGGTATTGACCATGCCTATCGCGGCTTCATCTGCGATTATGGCAGCTATGGTGTCCGCTGAGGTGTCTCCGGGAATGACTATCATATCCAGACCCACCGAGCAGACTGCTGTCATTGCTTCCAGCTTTTCAATGGAGAGAGTCCCGGCCTTGGCAGCGTCTATCATGCCGGCATCTTCTGAGACGGGTATAAATGCACCCGAAAGGCCGCCGATACGCGAGCAGGCCATTACTCCGCCCTTCTTTACTGCATCGTTGAGCAGAGCGAGGGCAGCGGTAGTTCCGTGAGTCCCGCAGCTTTCGAGGCCGATCTCCTCGAGGATATGTGCTACCGAGTCACCGACGGCGGGAGTCGGAGCAAGGGAGAGATCGACTATACCGAAGGGCACGCCCAGTCTCTGGGAAGCGGTCACACCCACAAGCTGTCCGACTCTGGTTATCTTATAGCTGATCTTCTTGATGACATCCGAGATCTGGGTAATATCGGCATCGGGGTACTTAGTCAGGGCGGCGCGCACGACTCCGGGACCGGAGACGCCTACATTTATCATGCAATCAGGCATACCTACGCCGTGATAAGCTCCTGCCATAAAGGGGTTATCCTCGACGGAATTGCAGAACACCACCAGCTTTGCGGCTCCGAAGCAGGCATTATCGACTGTCTTTTCGGCGCACTCGCGGACTATCCTTCCCATAAGACGGCAGGCGTCAAGATTGATGCCCGCTTTTGTAGAGCCGACGTTGACAGAAGAGCAGACTCTCTCTGTCGATGCCAGAGCCTCGGGGATAGACTCGATGAGCTCCTTGTCGCCGGCGGAAAAGCCGTTCTGCACCAGGGCAGAATAGCCTCCGATGAGGTTCACGCCCACAGCCTTGGCTGCTCTGTCCATAGCCTTGGCAAAAGGTACGGGAGAGCAATGGCAGGCGGCGGAGATCATAGCGATAGGAGTAACTGAGATACGCTTATTGATTATCGGGATACCGAACTCCTTTTCGATCTGCTCACCGACCTCGACGAGGTGCGCGGCCTTTTCGGTTATCTTGTTATATACCTTCTCGCAGGCCTTGCTGATATCTGCGTCTATGCAGTCCAGCAGCGAGATGCCCATAGTTATCGTTCTTATATCGAGACACTCCTCCTGTATCATTCGGATAGTCTCAAGAACGTCATAAGTGTTTATCATAGCAAAATCCCTCCGAGGTCAGATGTGGTGCATACAGTTGAAGATATCCTCGTGCATGGTATGGATCTTGAGGCCCATGGAATCTCCCAGTGCGGTAAGGTCGTCGGAAAGCGAGGCAAAATCTCCGCTGAGGCTGGTGATGTCTACCAGCATTATCATAGCGAAGAGCTCCTGCATTACCGATTGAGTCACCTCGACCACATTAGCGTTATGCTCCGCGCATTTTGTGCTTACCTTTGCAAGGATGCCTACTGCGTCCTTACCTATAACAGTTACTACTGCTCTCATAATAAAACCGCCTTTCTGCGCTGAGCCTTCGGCCGCGCTGTATATATTATATCCTTTTACGACAGATGCAGGTCAGCCCGGGGCGCCGGGCTCGCTGTCTTTATCCCGTGGGGAGAGGCTGCCTGTCCCGTCGGCCTGGGTATTCTCGACGGGAGCGATGATGACCTCGCCGTCTCCGGAGCTGTTCTCCGCCGACCCTATCTGAGCCGAGCGGGATTTTATATGCTTGCCGACTATCTCCGACACATCCGAGACAGTCATAAAGGCCGAATAGTCGTCTTTTTCGATTATCTTTCTCATAGTCGAGAGCTCTATTCTGGTTATTACGCAATAGAGGACGACCTTTTCGCCGGACACAAGCCCCTGGCCTTCGATAAGTGTTACTGTTCTTCCGAGGGTGTTATAGATATCCTCGGCTATCTCCTTGCCGTGGTCGGTGATTATCATTATCGCCTTCCCTTGCAGGAGGCCTGTGCTGACCAGATCCACCACCTTTGAGACGATGAAATAGGTCAGGAGCGAATAGAGGGCGCGGTCCAGTCCGAAGAGGGCGCCTGCTGTCAGATAGATAACGATATTGAAGCCCAGGACTATCTGCCCCACCGAGAGGCTGAGCTTTTTGCCTATCATCATAGCGACGGCTTCTGTCCCGTCGAGGCAGCCGCCGTTCTGTATGACCAGCCCGACGCCTATACCGAGGACAATACCGCCGAACACGGTAGCCAGCAGCTTATCGTCGGTTATATGTATCTGCACATTTCCGAAGAAAGTCAGGGCTCCCGAAAAGGCCAGCATAGCTGCGACGGTCTTGAAGAGAAAGGAGCGGTCCAGCTTGCGGCTCCCTATCCAGACGAAGGGGAAATTGAGGGCGACAGTCAGGATACTGAGGGGCGCGGAGGTCAGTTGGCTGATTATCATACTGATACCGACCATGCCGCCGTCCATGATCTTTGCGGGGACGAGTATCTCTTCAAGGGCAAAGGCTGCGATGATACAGCCAACGAGCATAAGCGAGAGCGAAAAGACTGTCTTCCCGCTGAAAACCTTTTTATTAGCGCTCTCATCCATCTCTCCGGCACCCCGCTTCGCATTATCATACAAGAAAACCGCGCATTTACGCTGCTTGCGTATCTGCGCGGCTGCTATGGTGGAGTATAGGGGACTTGAACCCCTGACCCCCACACTGCCAGTGTGGTGCGCTTCCAGCTGCGCTAATACCCCACGGTCGGTACTTGATTATTATATCAAATCATAATGCGTTTGTCAAGAGCAATCAGGAATTTTTTTTAAAAGGCTCCAAATTTCTCAGCAGGCTTTACAAATCCGGAAAGATGTGATAATATATGTATGAAAGATTCCCCGGACACGGAGGTGAATACATGAATATGAAAAAGATATATCTGGCGATGATATGTGCAGCCGCAGCAGCCTGTATGGTGAGCTGCGGAGGAGAGAGCTCATCCCTGACCGAGATCTCCAAGCCTGCTGACACGGCAGCCCCCGTTTCTCAGACGGAAGCTCCCACAGAGACGGCGGCTCCGGAAGAAACTGAAGCAACGGCCGCCGAGACAGAAGCCGGCTCCACCGAAAAGCCTTCCGACACCGCAGCAGATGAGACCTCGTCCGGAAGTTCGGCCGAAGAGATAACGGCTACGGCTCCGACCGACACCAAGGCTCCCGATGTGACCGAGCCTGCCGAAACGCAGTCCCAGACACAGACACAGACTCAGACACAAACTCAGGCTTCTCAGCCCACAGCCGCGACTGTCGATCCGAATCACGCTCCCGACAACGGCATCGACTGGGGCCCGCTGATCGAGCGGTAAGAACTGCCCTGTCTCCGGGAGAAGATCAGAACAGCTAAGGCAACACCGTAACTGTTTATTCGCTTTTATCGTTCGCCGCGCTGCTTTTGCAGTGCGGCGAAATTGCGTAAAAAAGGGTATTCCCCACACAGGGAATACCCTTTTTGCACCGGAAGCTGTTTATGCAGCCTTTTTTTGTATTGGATCAGAAATTCAGGACACAGTTTGTTGCGAGGGCTTTATAGGCGGTGCCGGACATCAGAGGATAGGAGACGTTGCTGATATTGTTCATCCAGGTAACGATAAGGACATATCCTGCGGGGGCATTATTCCTGCGGCCGTCCGCTGTCAGAGAGGTATAGAACTTATCGGTTGTAGCTGTGCCGGAAAAGCTGCCGGCGTAATAAGTCATTGCGATATTCTGCGCATGGGCAGCCAGCCCTTTCTTTATCATGATAACGTGCCGCTGGGCGTATTTCCCGTTTGTCATGGTCTTGGAGAACTGGTCGTATTCCTGAGCGCCCAGGAGCTTGGGGGTTATCTTATCTGTGCAGATATAATCCAGCTTGGTAACGGCAGTATCGAAGCCGTTGACTCTGAAAGCGACAGAAGCGCCGCCGTTGCCGTAGAAGCCGAAGGTATCGCTGCCGGATCTGACCTGATATACAGCGCCGCTGACCTTGCCTGCCCCGGTGATCGGAGCGATAAGGTTGCTGCCGGAGACATTGCCCTTCAGAGAAATCTTTACGGGGACAAGATAGCTGTCGTTGACGACTATGGCGGAGACATACACTCCGGGAGCTGCTGCATTGTAGACCACTCCGCCCAGATCCTTGAAATAAGTCGCTCCGGAGAGGTTGATCGTGATCTTGGTATCGCCCTGCTTGAAATTCGAGGTGTAAGCTGTGCCGTTGGTGCCTGTTATGGCGAAGGTCGGAACATATGCGGGAGCAGGAGGTTCCGAAGAAGAGCCGCCGAAGGTATTTATCAGCGCCGCTGTAACGTCATCCGAGGCAGCATACCAGGTCATATTGTTCCTGTTCAGCAGGCCGTAGTTATC
>CAMNNQ010000131.1 GCA_946545645.1 uncultured Clostridia bacterium
TGACGGATAAGCCGGTCGTCAAGCAGGCTTGACACGGCAGATGATGTGCAGAGGCGTTAGCCGCGGGTCGTGCGGTGTTGCCTTAAATAATGAATATATGGCTATTGGTCCGGTACGCTCTGCGGTCACGCTGTTATCAACAATGTCCGTTGGGGTACTTCCGAAACCTACTGGTATTGCTTTGACGGCATACCTGAAAACAGTGTTGTCGCTATCGGCACTGTCGGCGGAAGTCCCCGTAAGCTCAAAGATCGTGATCGCTTTGAGGAGGGGCTGAAAGAGTTAGTAAAACGGCTTCACCCTCACACGATCATCTTATACGGCTCGGCTAATTACCCCTGTTTCAAGGAATTGGAAAAGCAGGGCATTAAGATCCTTGCCTATCCCAGCAAGACAAGCAAGGTGTTTGCGGGGAGGGCTAAGTAATGAGTAAATGTAGTTCGCATCTTTTTTCAGGAACAAATGGCGCTGGCAGGGCTTTACATGATATTGCCCACCGCAGGACGAAGGACATACAAAGCTGAGGGTGCTGGATTGTGGGTATGCGGAATAATAAACGGATAGCCGTCTGATGAGGACGGTCTATCCGTGTTTGACTTCCCTTCCTGGTTTTATTATTTATATTCTACCAGATTTTTGGGCGTTTGTCGACTGCTCTTTTAGTATAACACTTCATATTAATACATTTTACACAAATAAAAATACAGAAAGGAGAACAGTCCTATGTTGAAATTAGCCATATGTGATGACAACAGCATCTTTGTCAAGGAATTCAAAAGACTTGTTGAAGCTGCCTTTTTAAAGCATGATCTGGCCGTAAATATTTCAGACTATTCTTCCGGTTCTTTAATGCTTGATCATCATCGCCAAAAACAATTTGATGTTATTTTCCTTGATATAGATATGCCCAGAATCAATGGGTTTGATATTGCATCTGCATTAAAAGAATTCAGTAACGATACATTATTTGTTTTTGTAACTAATCACAATGAACTTGTATATGATAGCTTTGCATTTCAGCCACTAAACTTTATTACTAAAGGAAATAAAGATATAATGCTGCAGCGCCTTAATACGGTAGTAATACAAATAAAAGAACATATGCTGCAGCAAAAAACAATTATTCTTGAAAATGATCATATCGGGAAGAAAGCAGTAAGTATTTCTGATGTAAAATACATTGAAAGCAGCCGGCACAATGTTATCTATTATATAAAGAACTATCCTGAGCCGATAGAAGTCCCTGGAAGTATTTCAGCTCTTGAAAATGAGTATTCCGAACTTGGATTTGTTCGGATACATAAAAGGTATCTTGTTAATATGAGACATTTGTTCAATGTGAATATCTCTAAAGAATATGTTGAATTCAAGGACCATACAAGACTTCCTGCAAGCAGAAATTACAAGCATAAAGTTGATGAGGAATTTACATTGTATCTGAGGAAAAAATCATGAAAGATATTATTTGGACGGCATTTGAATTGCTGATTAATGTATATCAGGGCTTTCTGCTTTCATATTTTGTGGGTGCTTTTCTTTCATTTAAACCCTCGGTTAATAAAAAACTGTATTATTTCTCTTGCGGAGGCTTGCAAGCAGTTTTGATAACCATACTGAACTATATTACAGTATATGAAGGAGTAGCTGGAGCTTTATATGCAGCTGAGTTGTTTGCTTTTGCGCTTTTTATGCTTCAAGGAAATGTTATAAAGAAACTGTTTGCTTGTGTTTTACCTCTTTGTACTGTGTTTGAAGTTAAGGTTGGAACAATAAACATTTTTGCTTCAATAAACCGTATGACTATTCCGGAGATAATAGTAACTAACAAAGGAGTAACAAGAATAGTTTTGCTCCTGACAATTCAAACACTGATCTACTTTATACTGCGAATACTTTTAAAACTGTTTAAAACAGATAATAACAGGCTTGGATTATATGACTGGGGAATAATCATATCGGTAATGACAATTTCGATGATCCAAGCCGGGATTATTCATTATCTCGCGAAATATATCGGCAATGATGCATCGCGGATATTGATCAATATATCAATTGTGATGCTTTTGGCATTTAACACCTTGATATATCACATGATCAATTCTATCAGGAAGAAGAACGATCTTGAAAAGAAATTAGAAATTGTTACGATGCAGGAGCACTATCAGAAGCAATTTATTGAGAACGCAAATTTGCAATATGATTCGATCAAAAAGATAAGACACGATTTAAAAAACAATTATTCTGCGATAAGCGAATTATTAAAGAGGGGTGATATTAAAACTGCAATTTCACTTACTAATCAGAATATTGATCAACTTCAACAGTCAGAAACATATCTCAATACAAGCAACGGTGTTGTCAATGCCGTGGTCAATTCAAAGCTGAATGCTGCATCCGCTTTTGGAATAAATGTATCATGCTTTTCTGTCTATGAAATAGCCGGAATTGATGATATTGATCTTTGCAACCTTTTCAGCAATGCTTTGGACAATGCCGTAACAGCTTGTATGGAAACAGAAGATGATACTCCAAAGCATATCTTTTTAAGCATAACTTTTGAAGAAGATTCTTACAGTTTTATGATCAAAAATTCTATACGGTCATCGGTAATCCAATCAAATCCTGAGTTAAAGACAACAAGAGAAAAGAAACAGCAGCACGGCTTTGGAATAAAGATTATTAAAGAAATAGCAGAAAAGTACAACGGCAGATGCGATTATTATGAACAAAACAATACATTCTGTCTGCATATTATACTACGGAGAATAAGCAACAGCTCGGTCTAACCGGGCTGTTTTTGTATTTGGTGCAATAAACCTGCACCTGGGGCAAAATCTCTTGACAGGAAAATCTATTATTTATATAATAAACATGAAAGAAGGTGTTCATATGAGAAGGATTGCAGAAATAATAGTGAAATTTATGATAAGACAAAATGCAATTTCTTCAGAGCCCGATTATGTTGAATTTTCAGGAAGGGGTGAAGTTAGATGAAATCAATTCGCAGAAATACTATCATATTATGTTCGTTTCTGTTTATGATATTAGTTTTTTCAAGCTGCTCAAATAATGATAATCTAAAGGAAATAAGTGAAATAAGTGAAGAAATGAAAAGCTACAAATTCACTGATACAGAAAACCTGCATTTTGAGTGTACACCGATACTCCAAAAACTCGATAAGATCTATACTTTCACAAGTAAATCACCCTCGGATTTTAATGATGACGCTGAAAGAGAAGAGGCGATACAAAGGGTCGTTAAATATTCCGAGAAATTCTGCGGTCAGAAGATCGACAAAACACAGGTCGTTGCTGACGGAAGTTCATATTTGTATGAGGAACCCGATCAGCTGCAAATAACGGTCTCCGCCAATAAGAGTTTTTCTATTGCGACCCGTTCGTATTTTGGCCTTCTGAGAAAGAATTCCGAGCTTGGGATAAATGTGAACGGAACAGACCAGAGCACCCATATCATATTTAATGGTAAGGACGAATCGGGAAAAACATATATCATCGATGGGAAGGACATCAATGTAAAAACTGCTGCGGAATATGCACAGAAATGGGTAAAAGATAATTTATCGGATATGTTTGATCCCGTCGAAGACGGGGTCGAGATCGCCGACGCTATTGCTGTAAAGAGTTCGGACGGGAAATACTATTCTTTTCACGTTCGCATTGCATCTACCGCCAGCGGAGTGAGGATCAACGAAAACGGTTTTGTTGATCCCGATCCGAATCCGTCAGTAACAACAAACTTCATTCGCCCTACATATATTGATGTCGAAATGTCCGATGAAAAAACGATCCTTTGCACAACAGGTATGTTTCGAACTGTTAAGACCGATAAAAACGAGATCACAATGATTCTGCCTTTATCGGAAGCTGTAAAAAAAGCAGCAGAAGGGCTTGCACCGAACTTAGAGTTCAATGTTAAGGACGTGCGTTTAAAATACTGTGTGCATTCCACGAACAAAACAAACAAAGGTCCAAATGAGTATCGTCCGATGTGGTGCTTTTTACTTGAAGTAACAGAAGGCAATAGTTTTTATTCAGTAGTTACAAAGGATCTGTTTGTTGATGCAATTGACGGAACGATATATCTGAGTGACTCCAAGCAAATGACGTGTGAGATCTGCAAAGAATAGATACTATAATAGTTAATGAAAATCAAGATCTTCATATTGCTGTGTCAAATCAAGTTGCAAACTTGAAACTCATGGCATACCCGTCTGGGAAATACTCCTCTATGCGCCTGATCAGCATCAGGATTATGCCTTCGTTATCGACGCGCTTTCTGGTAAATGTTCTTTGATCAAATCAAAAATTCTATAAAGAATAATTGAAGGGGCATTTAGCGGAATGCAGGTTTGATCCCGATGTTCCTATATCGATCCAAGAGGACAAAGTCGTAATAATCAACAAACGCTTTCCTCTATATTTGTGCACCCATACAAATTTTCAAATTATGTGAGTGGTTTTAAAAAAAACGTCGTATTTATGGGTAGAAGTAAACTAACGAAAACAAGGAGGAATTTCTTATGAAAATGTTAAATAAATTTTGGCAGCGGGTGCTGCTTTGATGATGGGGGTATCTTTGTCTCTTGCTGCAACAGCATCATCAGTTGAAAGAGGAGAATAAACATGAAGAAAACAGCTATTCTGACCGCACTTGCCGCCATAACGATACTGGCCTCCTGTGCCGAGGTCCCGGATGATGTAATTTCACGTAACAATGAACGGGAGGCACAGCAAAATGCTGCTCAGACTGAGAGCAAAGAAAACGAGAAGGTCGATTTTATAGATGGAGAAGCTGTGAGAGCTGATGCTGATGAAGCGATCAAAATGAAGCTATCAAATTTTACTTTGCGTGATGGGATATCCGTCGATCTGCCGAAGGAATTCATTCACTGTGATTTTGTTCATATGGTGGATCGTTCAGAGGAAGGCAAAAGGCTTTCTGAGTTGTTTTTTTCTGAAGAAGAACTCTCAAAGGTCAATGTCGAAAAACATTCTGAGAGGTTATCAGATGTTGTTGATGATGAAAACAGACCAGACCCTAATATAATAACATCTTCAGGATTTCACAGCGAAGAGGCAGGCTTGCATTTTTATGTATGGGATAACGGCTTTATATGCTATATGAAGCCGCAGTTTATTGTTAATTTCGGCGATGGGACGGTAATAAAGGAGTATAATTTGGATTTAGGAGACGACCTTTCGGATAAATACACTCTCAGTGGCAAGGAAGTCACCGTAGCGGCTGCAGCCGAAAAAGGCCAAGAATGGCTTGATCAGATATATAAAAGACAGATCGAGCCCGAATATGATTATAAGATCAAAAGAATATCTGTCGTATCAGATGATCTTGGCGAGCTCAGTTTTCATCTGTATGCCTGCAAGGTCTATAACGGAGTTGAGATAGACAGCTTATGCGTAAAGGCTTTGGACGGAGTTATATACCGTGAGGTCGATTCTATGGAGCTTATTACAGCTGACGGCAGCGAATTCGGGTGGTTTTCAACAGGAGATGGACCTGTATCCACTGTTCTCGGGAATAAGGTCAGCCAAATAGTTTCATTATCCTCAGCATTAAAGTATATAGAAAAAACATTTACTGATTTTGACCGCGTAATGACAATTGACGAGATCAATCTCATATATACCGTATCGCCGCAATATGATACAGAGTCTGGCATGAGATATGATTCTCCCGGAACAAAGTGCACGGGAAGCCTTGCGTGGGAATTTGTGATCGACGCTCCCGCATCACAAAAGAGTGAAAACAGTGAGAACTGTAAGTATATCTTAATTGATGCAGAGACCGGCGAGCTGGACTATCAATTTGATAATTGAATTGATCTCTAAGGAGAAATAATATGAAAACCGTATCGGTTATTGTTGCAGTATCACTTATGCTGCTCACGGCAGCTGTCTGCTTTACGAGCTCAATACTGTCGGCTATATAATATGTGACACTATCGACACTTACAACAGGAACAATTTGTTCTTTGCTACAGTTCAAAGTGTTTCCGACGAGAAAGCATCTTTTATCCTGAATGACGGCAAGACCACCTGCACGATTACGCAGTCCTGTATATCTGCGGTGCAACGTGGAAGAGCTGCGCTTTAAGAAGCCTTCGCTCGGGGCTGCTGGAGGGTGCCGAAGATATCCCGGCATACATCAAGGCTTTCTGAAATCATAGTATAAGGAGAAGGATATGTTTACCAAATTCAAATTTGTGCTCTTAGCGATACTAGTTCTCTTTTCTTTGGCCGGGTGCTCTCAAAGCATCAGCGTTGAAACAAAACCATATGATGAGGTAAAGAAGGAGACAGAAAGCTATT
>CAMNNQ010000132.1 GCA_946545645.1 uncultured Clostridia bacterium
AAGGTCAGGTCACGGTAAGAACCTGCTATGACCAGCAGGATCGCCAGGATCGCAAATATGAAGTTGAAATAGGTGAAGATATTACCGGCGAGTATCTGCGCGACGGATTTGGAAGGCGGTTTTACGGGCTTGTTGGTCATCCCTGCGGCGATCCTCTCTTCGACCTGCGCCGAGGTCAGACCGGTATCGGCCCCGGGGGAGACTCTTTCTATGGGCACTCCCTGCTCATGCTTTTTCATTATTTTACAACTCCTTTTCGGCTGGCTTATAGGTATCGCGCCCGGAAACACGCCGGATCCTGGTTCCGGGCGGGCTCAATTCCGAAAGCACACCTTACATTATAACGCTTTATCGCTGTTTTTGCAAGAGGCGGGAGAGCATTTCAGCAAAAAAATTATGAGTATTTGTACTCATATTGCTGAATTTGTTGACAAATTTGGACAGAAGTATTGACATTGTCTTTATAAAGAGGTATAATCTAATATGGATGCTTATCTGTTCTATGGATGACCGACGGTAAGCAAATTTCTTATGAGAGGATGACGGATATGCTTAAAAGGCTTGGCAGTAGGATCCTAAGCGGCTTTGCAGCCATAGCTATGCTTTTAAGCGTGCCTGCGGGTGAGCTTTCCGCGTTTGCACAGGGAGATCCTTCTGCGCCCAAGGCTCATACTGTACCTGTTTTCGATATAGATGTCAGATCCGGAGCAGAGTATTACGAGACTTATCAGCCCGATATCGGAGACCCTCTTGAGGGCGGAGTTTATGTCTGGAAAGCCGACAAGCCGACTGAAGGGCATAAGTTTGTATACAACATAAAGCTCTCTGTTTCCGGCGAGGGCGCTACCGACATCAAGCCCGATGATATGTCCGAAGGTGACTTCCAGAGATGCAAGGAGGCTGTCGCTGAGGAAGGGTTCATCAGGATAACCGTTCCGGCACATATCTTCAAGCTAAGAGGGCAGGATGCTCCCGGAATAGCCGATTCCGCAGGGGTATATCCTGACGATATCGAAATGCCTGTTCCGAGGAAGGACGAAGTTCCTTTCAAGATAGTTGACGGCAAGAAGGTATATTCCACAGACCATGATTTCGTTTACGAATACGATGCGGACACCGACAGCTATGTTATCTACAACATCAGACCGGTATCTTCCGGTGTCGTTTACGAGTTGCCCATAGCTTATACGCTGAACAACAAGACCTGGGATTACCAGGACCTCGAGCCTTCCGAGGCCTGCCATGCTTCTGTATCCATAAAGAGCTGGCCCAAGAACGGCTCTCCCGATGTTGTTAAATATGTCGAGAAGGAAAGCCGCAGCATACCTCTCTATATCGACACTCATGCAGACCTTACCGGGCTCTCCAAAAGAGCGGAGAAGGCTCTGCTCTCTGCTGAGGAGACAGAGTCGGCCACCGGTCTTACCGGGCTCGACCCGAATTACAGCTACACTGTATGGTCGCTGACAACGGATGTGAGCAATGTTACTCAGGCTTACAACCTCCGTATGAACGATGTCCCCAATGCTCTGACGGGCAAGGACAAGAACGGCAGACAGTATACCATTCCCGGCGAGGTTGTCGCAGTGAAATTCGGAAACGGCAACTATGTTCCTGTCGGGACTGATGGCTATGACCTTTCTCCCAGACTTACCGCTTCGGGAAAAAGGACGGATTATGTCCTTGTAAAATACCCCAATGCGAGCGGCGACGGGCATGACGGTGTCGATGACATTAAAAATGCTCCCAGGACGGGAACGTATAAGGCGACCAACACCGCAGATATGACCCTTATCCCTGCCGACGGCAAGGATAACGAACAGACCAAGTCCACCACAGCATCCTTCGGCATCGAGCTGCGCGACCCGAGCTGGCATCCTGTCGAGACCAGCTATACATCCACCAAGTCCGGTCTTTACAACAGCGGAAAGTCCAAAGTCACCGGGCCTTCCAATGTCACCAGCTACGAGATGCAGAACATCATCGAGGGCAAGAGCATATCCGGGCTCAAGTTCCTCAGCGAGGTCACTGCTCACGCTTACGGCATGACTGTTGACAACCTCAACGATCTGCTGGAGGATATAGTCATCCTGGAGGACGGCAGCGATATCGTCACCATCCAGGCAGGCCCCAGCGATTATGTGTTCGATAAGAACGACCCTGCGCATTATACAGTAAACCATTATGACGCAGGCAGAGTGAATGTTACTGAATCGGTCGTAAAGGATATCCCGGAGCAGTTCGCAGGCCTTGACACTCTGGATACTGTAACCATGCAGAGGATCTTCGGCCTTGACGCGGCGGAAAACTATTTCGGACAGAAGAACCTGGATTATGTCTTTACAGACGACTCCCTGTCTCTGACAGATAAGTTCAAGGACCAGCAGATAGAGGACTATATGCTGGAGGAAGATGATTACAGGATCGACACGGTAGCCTTTACCTACAATGTCAGAAACTGCAAATATATGGATCATGACGACATCGGCGGAGAGGATATGATCTTCGTCGAGAGCGAGCTCAATGAGGATCTTTCGGCTGATCCGGAAGACAACAGGATCTATTTCTATACCAGCAACGACGGCTATACCGATCCTGTCGCCTATTACGACCGCGCGGAGAACAAGACCTATAAGCTGAACGACAGCATCGTAAGAACAGTTACTCCGGAAGCCCTGTATTTCAGGCCCGATGCCGAAGTCAAGGGCTATCAGGTAAGGGCCAGCAACAAGTATTTCTTCATACAGCTCAACACCACCCCCAGCATCACTCTTTATCCTACCGAGAAGGTACACGGTTGGATGGACGGTATCGCCAGCAGGACCGATACCGTGGCTCAGGGGACGGCTCCCAAGACCGGCCTCAAGAATACCGCAAACTGGGAGGTCTATAACGGCGATACCAGGATATATGACAAGACCATCAGCGGAACTGATTATATCGCACAGATAGAGCGCAAATCCAAGAAATCCAAGGTAGCCCTCGGCGAGAGGACTTCCTTTACAGGCCGGGACGGTAACGTTTACAAGAGCATGAACGATCCGCTCCATTCCCAGTATCAGCTTGCCTGGAGGATAGATGTCTCGGAGACCGCCAGCGGTATCGAGGATGCCAACGGCCAGATAGGGACTAATGTCCCCGTTGCACAGCAATCGGGCGTATTTTACGATCTGCTGCCCACCAACAGCGATATCATTGAGGGAAGCGTAAATGTCTATGTCGATCTCGACGGAGAAGTCGGAGTCGGTGCGCCGCAGGCGCTGGCGCCCTCCGAGTTTGAAGTCCTCCCGAGAGAGGATGACCACGCAGGCTCCGGAAAGAAGCTGCTGACTATCAAGGTCAACGCTCCCTGCAAGAAGAAATATACTGTCACCTATGTCACAATACATTCTCACGCGGATATCCAGGACTACGGCCCTATCGCTCTGAACAGTATGGCTTACCAGACCGGAAACGAGTCTATCGGCAACGGCTACCCCGACAACGGCGGAGACCACGCTATCTCTATGTCGGAGTTTATGACCGACCTCGACCCGGATAACAACGGCGCGAAGAGATTTATCTATGCTGAGTGTACAGAAGATATCCTGGCGCTGTTCCCGAAGTCTTCGGGTATCTTTAAAAAGGTATCTACCGCCAGCGACCCGACCTATTCCAAGAGCGCCGTCGTCCGCGGGACTACCGACAGCACCGGAGCTCCTGTCGGGGAGACCTATACCTACAGCATCAGGATGAAGAACGACTCTTCCACCAATGCCAGCGATATAGCGATCCTCGATTCCATTGAAAACTACCGCACACCGACAGGCCAGACAGAACCGATAAACTACGGTATCGACCGCGACCGCGATTGGCACGGTACTGTCAGGAGATTCGATCTCTCGACTGTTGAGGAGAAGATCGTCAAGGCGGGAAGACCTGCCAGCGACCTCAAGCTGATGCTCTATATCAGCGACGATGTGGACACCGATGTTGTCGATCTGTCAGCCGAGGCCTATTCCGACCCGGATGACAGACAGTATCTGCTCCGAAAGATACTGGGGCTGGATACCTCTGAGAGCGGGGCTCAGCTCACTCCGGAGGAGAAAGCCGAGTATGATGCTCTGGCACTTAAATGGGTAGTTGTCCCGGACTGGAGGAATCTGCCCGGCGACGATCTTGAAAAGGTAACAGCCTTTATCGTCTACACAGGAGAGCAGTTCATGCTCCCGAAGGACGACAGCATTTCCTTCAAGGTCAGTATGCAGGCTCCCGATTATGTCAACTACGACGAGGAGGCACTGAAGCCGGAAGAGGGCAAGTATCTTCTCAAGCCTACTACTTATAATAATGTATACCGTTCCTTCAGAACATCTCCCGCCGGCGCAGCAGGCGAAAATGTCAACAAGATCTATTTCTACACCCACTATGACTATACCCAGGTGAAATACACCACCGTCGGGACACTGAAATTCATTAAGACCGACCGTGTCTCCGGGGAGCCGATACCGGGAGTCAAGTTCAGCCTTTCCGGTATCTCCGATTTCGGAACAGCCTATGACGAGACTCTTATCTCCGATACGGCGGGCTATGTAACATTCTTCAACCTTGAGCGCGGCACCTATACTCTCACAGAGAGCATTGCCGATCCGGATCATATCGTCGATACCGAGCCCAAGACGGTCAAGGTCGATATGGTCGGCGGTGTAACTATCGTTACTATGGACGGAGCTCCTATGCCGACTGTCCAGAACGGCGATTATGATTTCCCCAACGAGAGAAGATATCACGGCGACCTTGTTTTCAGGAAAGCTGACAGCTTATCGGACAAGGGCGCAGGCGGAGCTGTGTTCAGATTGCAGGGGCTCTCTGACCACAACACAGAATACGACCTCACAGCGGAGAGCGCTCCGGACGGAACAGTCATATTCAGCGATATCGAAAAGGGAACATATACGCTTACGGAGATACAGTCGCCCGCGGGATATCTGCCGCCTTCGGAGAATGTGTATAATGTCACTTCTGTCGGCGAGCAGACGCTGATATTCAAGATCAGCGGCGAGAATGCAAGAACTGTTGACGGAGATATCACTATCGGGAACGAGCCTATGGGGACCATGTCCTTACAGAAGCAGGATTCCATCACCGGAGACTTCCTGGACGACGCCAAGTTCGTACTGACAGCCACCGGCGACGCCGCCGACAAGCTGGACAGATTCGACGCCTATATCCGGGAGCTCAACCCCGGGCTGACAGACGCCGAGTATGAGGCTATCACCGGCTGGAAGAAGACCGGCGGCGTATGGACTCAGACTATCGACAACTCCAATTCCGCTGTTGAGGGCATCTACGACTTCAAGAACCTGCCCTGCGGAGTATACTCTCTCTCTGAGGAGAGAGCCCCTGCGGGCTACGATCCTATCGATGATCTGGACGTCAGCGTCGATTACAACGGCACCGCTAAGAAGGTAGTCACCTCCTTCACCTCCGGAACAGAGGGCAAGGACTACGACTATATCGCAATAATCGGCGACAAGGATACTACCTGCTCGGCTGCGGAGGCCAAGTATCAGCGCATCTACAACAACGAAAACTTTGAGAGCCCCAAGACTGTCTTTAAGTCCTGGGTGGGCAACATCAAGGACAGCGTAAAGCCGCCCTTCTTCCCCTCCATGCACCTGAGCTCCGACAAGCCCCAGGGCGGCGGGGTAAAGACGGTGACTATAGGCACGCTGCTGAAAGAACAGATCGCGCTTCACAAGTCCGCATTCAAGGGTTTTGAGAGAGACGATACGATAATCGATACTGAGAATAAATTTGAGTCGGAAGATTCGTCCTTCGGCGAGGAAGGGCATTTCTACTTCAAGTGGGATGCGTCCACCGGAAAGATGAAATGGGCTACAGATGCGGCAATAGTTCATATGCCGCAGGATTGCAGCGGATTGTTCCAGGGCTGCACAGCTCTGCAAAACACCTTCAGCCTTGAAGCCTTTGATTTCAGCAGAGTCACCAACATGGACAATATGTTCAACGGCTGCACAAATCTCACCGAGATAAAGTTCCCGGAGGAGCTGGATACAGGCAATCTGACCTCTATGTCCGGGACATTCAATGGGTGTACGAAGCTGGCTGCTCTTGATCTGAGCAAATTCAACACATCAAACGTCACTAAGATGGACAGCCTGTTCAAGAATTGTACGGCAATGACGACGACTCTTGATCTCAGGAGCTTTGAGACAGGAAATGTTACAACATTCGAGAGTATGTTTGAAGGCATGAAAAATGTAAAGAACATACTGCTTGACCATACAAAGTTTACTGCTGCCGAGAATGTGACGACAGTAGCAGCGATGTTCAAGGGATGCGAGAATCTGAACGGCATTGATCTGAGAGGCTTCGGAAACTGCACCAATCTTGAGAGTATGGAAAACTGGTTCTATAACGGAAAACGTCTTACATACATTGACCTGAGTAATTTCAGCACAACTACTACTCTGCGTAATATCAAGGGTATGTTCTATTACAACGGTCAGGCTTTGTCCGGCAATCCGGGTACAAATACAGGTACAAGAGTCTTCGGAAAAGGCGTGTGGCTGTTTGCTGATGATGCTGCTTATAATTATGATGCTGTTAACTGGATGCGTGTAAACCTGTATGGAATAATGTATAAGAACGCTGCGGAGGACGGAAACCCCGGTAACCCGGTCTTCTCCCTCGAGCACGCCCGTATGCATTTTAGAGTTGAGTATGAAAATCCGCCTCATACCACAGGTTCTGGAACAAACCTGAGAACCACAGGAGGATATTTCAATCCCGCTTATGTTGAGGGAACAACAGACTATACCCCCAGTAATTATTCGGACGTCTACAGAACATGGGCGCTGTCAACCTACGGTTCGCTCCCGACAAACAGCACTCAGAATGTCAGTCCGAATGCAAATGCTCTGTTCGCACCTCTGAACTCTGTTCCCAAGGCAGCCACCCGCTCCACCCCCGGCTATACCGGATTTGAGGTCAGAGAGACCGTTGACTACGAGGACGATGAGACCTTCGCAGTCGAGAAAAATCTGGGCAAGAGCTCCTATTCCTTTGAGTATACCACCGATACAGCCGGCACCGATAACGGCGACGGCACCTATACCGTTCCCGAGACCCTTGTCCTGACGGTGAAGACCGTTGTGGAAAAGGAGGGCGGCGGCTATCAGCTGGAGGTCAGGAAGTACGATTATACCGCAGAGCCCGGCCTTACCGCCACCTGGAGCAAGGTGGGCGAGGGCGATAACCTCTGGCGCTGCGATATGAAGGTAAACGATGCAGAGGACAGCTTCTTCTGCTGGGAGGATAAGGTCAACGGCTACAACAGCTCCAACCTCAAGCAGGAGCCCCTCATCACTGAGGGAAGCACCGATACTCCCGTTATCACCAACTCCAACACAGCTGTGCCTGTCGGAAAGCTGGAGCTCAGAAAAACAGTTGATGATCTGATAACCGAGAGATTCTACGAGGACAGATTCTGGTTCAAGGTAACTATGAAGAACCCGGACAATTCTCCCTATAATGTCCTGCCCTTTGACGGGAACGGTGTCGCTTACTTCGAGATCAAGCCCAATGTGGCTGCGGATGACGAGAAGAACAGGACGATCATCAAAGGCATTCCCGCCGGATGCAAATACACTGTCGAGGAAGTCGATGAGGACGGACACCCGATGCCGGAAGGCTTCACCAAACTGACTGCCGGCGAGATCCCAGGAACTATCGACGCTGACACAGCCACCGTTGACAACACCTCTCTGGCGGAGATCGAGAACGAGCTGGAAAGATGCGATCTTACCGTCCGCAAGAAGGTATCGCTGTTAAGAAAGAACGAGCTGGGTGAGACCAGATTTTCCGGCTCCAGCGATTCAACTGATCCTGCTGTGCTTGCAGATTACGATATGAAGAAGTGGATGAACGAGAGCTTCGATCTCTACTTCACCTTCACCAACCTTGAAAAGGAAAAGGAGTACACCATCGAAAAGAACGGTGTCGCTCTGGAGAATAAGCTCGTAGGAAGCAAGAACACCGCGACCACAACGATCATCCTCTCTGTCAAGGCGAATGACGAGATCGTCATAAAAGGGCTGCCGAAGTCTACGGCCTATACGGTAACGGAAGTCAAGGCGCACAATGACGACGAGACCACGACCTATGATGTCGAGTACACGCAGAACAGCAGCACGACAGCAGGTAGCTATGAAGTCCCGGAGAAGGCGCTGGAGGCCAACGACACGCTGGAATTCCACAACAAGAAGACCACCGTTAAGCCGGACACCGTAAATATCTCGGTAAAGAAAGAATGGTACGATGAGAACGGGAATAAAGTCACCGTTACGGAAGACAGTATCACCACAGGCGGCGTTACCGTGCCGAACTCTGAGTATCCATCCTTCCTGAAGGTCTATCTCGGAAGAGCTCTCAAATATGAGGCCGACGGTATCGTTTACTATCTCGACCCGGACACCGCATACTCAAGCTGCAGCCTTAATGAGAACAGCATCGATGAGGACGGAGACTGGGTATACACCTTTGAGGATCTTCCCAAATCCGGAACTGTCATGACCGACCACGGTATGCAGATCTGCGAATATGTTTACTACCTCCGCGAGGTGCTCCCCATCGGATTTGAAAACATCAACTCGGCTGCGGATCTCCAGAATATCGGAGAGGACAGCTACTATGTTGCCAGCCTCAAGGAGAACAGCACCACAGAGTTCGCGTTCACCTTCAAGAACAAGAGAGAACCTTCCTACACGCTCTCTGTCGGCAAGAAGGTAGTCGGGAATATGGCGAATATGACCCAGAGCTTTGTCTTTGACATCACCTTACTTAACCCTGACGGCACTCCTCTTCGCGGCACCGGCCTTGATATAGTCTTTACGGACTGGACAGAAGAAGAGCGGGGCATCAACGCTGCTGACGGCGGCTACTGGCGTAAGAGAACTTACACCATCGAGAACGGAACTGTCAGCATCAGCCTGCCGCACGGCAAGAAGGCCACTTTCCTGAGCCTGCCCAGCGAGATCAGCTATACCATACGCGAAAGGCAGGAAGGCAGCGAGAACTATACCGTCAGATCCGGAGTATATACCGGACAGATCTCGGAAGTCGATCATGATGATCTGACAGTCGGCAGGAATGTTGAAGGCTACCTCACAGCAAATACGGATTGCCTGTATATCAACGACTGCTCGGTAACACTGCCGACAGGAGTCGAGATACCGGCAGCGGCTCCGGTCGGAGCTGCAATAGGATGCCTTATCGCACTGGCCGCACTCTACTATGTAAGAAGCAGGCGCAGAGACGAGGCAGAAGAACAATAAGACCGGGCCCGGGGAGCGGAGCAGCTTCCCGGGCCTTTTCGGGCGGAATTTCTAATTCAGGCAGCGCTGCACAGCAAATGTGCGGTATTGCCTTTACGGAGGATACTATATGAAGATCATGGCGGTTGATTACGGAGATGTACGCACAGGGCTGGCTGTCTGCGACAGGACAGAATTTCTCGCATCTCCTATCGGGACGATCGAGGAGCGGAATATGCAGTTCCTGGCAATGAAGGTCGCACACATGGCGGAGCAGTATGAGGTCGGAGAGATCGTAGTCGGGCTGCCGCTGAATATGAACGGCTCAAAGGGGCCGAGAGCGGAAAAGTGCGAAGCCTTCGTTGGGCTGCTCTCGAACTTTACAGAGCTGCCTGTGAATATGTGGGATGAACGCTCGACAACGGTCTCGGCCCACAATATCCTGAATGAGACCAATGTAAGGGGCAAGAAGCGCAAGGAGGTAGTCGATACCGTCGCGGCGACAGTAATACTGGAGGCTTATCTTGAATACAGAAGAAAGAATAAACAGTGAGGAAATATATCCCGAAAGCCCGGAAAACAGGACGGGCTATGAGATCAACCCCGGCGGCCTTACCGGAGAGAAGAAGCGGAGCCGCAGAAAGCGTGTGTTTATAATACTTACTGTTCTGCTCCTGCTTACAGTCGGAGAGCTGATACGCTCAAACAATTACATACAGGCCGAGGAATTCACCTTTTTCTCCAACGATCTGCCAAAGAGCTTCGACGGCTTCAGGATAGTTCAGGTCTCGGATATACATAACCGGAGCATCGGCGGGCTCGTTGACAAGATCAGAGATCAGAAGCCGGATATCATCGTGATCACCGGGGATGTGGCAGATGCTATCAGGACGGACACCGACCGCGCCGACGAGCTGCTGATAGCTGTCTCGGAGGTGGCGCCCTGCTATCTTGTCTGGGGAAACCATGATATGGATATCTCCGGAGAGGAAAGGACAAAGATGCGCGAATGCTGTGTCAGGCACGGGATAAGAGTGCTGGAAAACAGCTTTGTAAGTCTGGAAAAGGGCGGAGAGAGCATACTGATCGCCGGGACAGATTCCGACCCGGACAGCAGGAAATTCACCAGCATGATGGAGAGCTTCCCTAAGGGCGAAGAGTTCGTCATCTGGCTGCACCATTACCCTGAGGATTTTGAAAGGATAATCGAGAGCTCGGAGAGCGCCGGCTCCAGAGCAGACCTTGTCTTTGCCGGGCACGCTCACGGAGGGCTCATAAGGCCGCCTTTCATCGGAGGGCTATATGCTCCCGGGCAGGGGATATTCCCGAAATACACCTCCGGGCAGTATAATGAGGGAGAAAGCACTATGTTTGTCAGCAGGGGAGTCGGCAACAGCGGCTATACTCTGCGCTTTCTCGACACCTTCCACCTTGTCGTCTGCGAGCTGAAAAGCGGGAAGATGTAAGCCGCAATACTTGACAAATCGCCGTTTTTGTGATAGAGTTATTTATGTTATATCCCGGCCGGATGCGCGAAAAGAGAGGAGGCGGCGTTATGGATAACGAATTGGTCAAGCTGCTGCTGAAGCTGATACTCGGCAGCGCGGTCATAATGACATTTATAGCGCTGGCCTGCATACTGACTCCGAAGATTGCAAAGCTGATCTCAAAGCGGCACCCGGAATGGAACGCTCCGCCTCCCGAAAGGGTGCAGGAGGATGATGAGTCTGAGACAGCGCCCTCGGTCAAGGGAGCTTACGACGCTCAGAAAGAGGAATATGACCTGAATTACAAGATCTATAATAAAGATATATATGGAGTTGATTTTAAGCATGGCAAAGAAAAACGAAAAAATGGTTGACGCGATAACCTCTATGGAGGAGGATTTCGCTAAGTGGTATACCGATATCTGCAAGAAGGCAGAGCTGGTCGAGTATACCAGCGTAAAGGGATGCATGGTCATCAGACCTTACGGCTACGCTATCTGGGAGAATATCCAGAGGATACTTGACGGAATGTTCAAGGATCTGGGGCATGAGAATGTTTGTATGCCTATGTTCATCCCTGAGAGCCTGCTGAACAAGGAAAAGGATCATGTCGAGGGCTTTGCTCCGGAGGTCGCCTGGGTAACTCACGGCGGCAGCGAGAAGCTGGAGGAGAGGCTTTGTGTCCGCCCTACATCCGAGACCCTTTTCTGCGAGCACTATGCCAATATAGTACACAGCTACCGCGATCTGCCGAAGCTCTACAATCAGTGGGTGTCGGTAGTGCGCTGGGAGAAGACTACAAGACCTTTCCTGCGCTCGAGAGAGTTCCTCTGGCAGGAGGGGCATACCATCCATGCGACCGCTGAGGAGGCCGTTGAGGAGACAGAGCGTATGCTGAACTGCTACGCTGAATTCTGCGAGAAGAGCCTGGCTATGCCTGTTGTAAAGGGCAGGAAGACAGAGAGCGACAAGTTTGCCGGAGCTGTCTCGACTTACGCTATCGAGGCGCTTATGCACGACGGAAAGGCGCTGCAGGCCGGCACCTCCCACTATTTCGGAGACGGCTTTGCCAAGGCCTTCAATATCCAGTTCACAGGGAAGGACAACAAGCTGGCATATCCGCACCAGACCTCCTGGGGAATGACCACCCGTCTTATCGGAGCTATCATCATGACTCACGGCGATAACAACGGGCTTGTCCTGCCGCCGGCAGTTGCGCCTGTTCAGGCAGTTATCGTGCCGATCGCGCAGTTCAAGGAGGGCGTTCTCGAAAAAGCGGGCGAGATCCTTGCAAAGCTCAAGTCTCTCGGCATCAGAGCCAAGCTGGACGATTCTGACAACTCTCCGGGCTGGAAGTTCGCAGAGTATGAGATGCGCGGAGTCCCTGTTCGTATCGAGATCGGGCCCAAGGACATCGAGGCGGGCCAGTGCATAGTTGCTGCAAGATACAACGGCGAGAAGCAGACAGTATCGCTGGAGAATATGCTGGAGACTCTCGGCGCAAAGGTAAAGGATCTGCTGGAGAACGAGATACCCGCCGGGATGTATAACAATGCTCTTGAAAACAGAAAGAACCGCACCTATCAGTGCCTGAGCACCGACGAGATCGTAAAGGTGCTGGAAGAGAAGGGCGACGGCTTTGTTGAGGCAATGTGGTGCGGCGAGGAAGCCTGCGAGGATAAGGTCAAGGAGCTGACAGGAGTCGGCTCGCGCTGCATACCCTTTGAGCAGCATGAGCTCTCGGATAAGTGCGTATGCTGCGGCAAACCTGCAAAGTGCATGGTGCTTTGGGGTAAGGCTTATTGAGAAACTGAACTGAGAATAACAGCCGGGCTGATGCGCAGCACGGCAAAGAACGATAAATGGGTAGTCCCCCGAAAGGGGAACTACCCATTTTGTATCGGGGTTGTTCGGGCAGCCCCTTTTCGGGTTTTCCGCCGAGCCACAGAGCTGCTCAGCGGAGAGTGTGTAGAAAGGTAAACTGTGGTTTGGTGCGCCGGCGCTTTTCCGCGAGGTCAGAGACTCAGGAACAAGCGCCACATCTCATAATACACGTTTTTGTTTGTTCCATCCAGATCGAAAACAATATTTGACTTGACGGTCTTGATATTCTTTACCGAGATACCCGCGCTGCTCAGGCCGAACAGACGAATACGGCATTTGCCCTTTTCTCTGGGGCCGAGGCTCTTGGGTGTGATATCGGCGCTGATCTGTTTGCCGTTTATATCCACTGTGAATGGATGAAAATTGATCCCGGTGCCCCGTATGTTCTCTACATCAAATACAAGCTCGGGCTCGGATTTTGTGCCGTAGATCCCGAGGAACCTTACAGTAAGGGTGGAGAATGAATCTGTGGAGATACCCTTGTATTCCGGCGATGTCGGGTCGTCCCGGCTGATCTCCTTTGTGAAATCTAATGTCTGTCGGGTATCGCCATAGGTGAGGCTGAATCTTTCTCCGCCCAGCCAGGCGATCTCGGTCATGAATTGGTTTACGACACTTTTTACGTTTTGAAGATTGGGCTCGTTGGCATAAAAGCTGAGAAGATAGCTCTGCTTGTCCGAATTGATGCCGAGGATCACCGAGCAGGCGGAGCTGTCGCTCGTAATGAATAGCTGGGCTTTTGTCAGGTTAAGATAAACATCACAATTATACACGTTGAGGTTTGCGTAGGAATCCAGAACGAATTGATACCCGGATTTCTTGAACCAATCCCGTTTCTCACCGCAGGCGCCGATCATAAAAAAGCCGTCCTTCAGGAAATAAGCTGTCGAGTTTGACCGCTGCTCTCTCAGAGTTCCTTCCGGGAGCTCCAGAACGATATTATCGTAGTTTACGATAACGCTGTTGCTGCTGTCAGCGGGCTGCTGTGTGTTTTCTGCATCGAAATACCAGCAATCTGAGCTGTTTATTGCTTTGAATCCGGATGAACTGATCCTGAGAGTCGCAGTATCGCCGGTTTTGAAGTTCTCATAGCCCGGGAGCTTAAAGCACAGCTTTTTTCCCCAGAAAAGCATCAGATTGCTGTCGGATTTACTGTGATCGGTGATGACAAACGAGACAGTTTTCCCGACGAGGGTATTGCCGTCGGCGTTCATCTCGGCAAGCAGCGAGTCGGCGTCGGTAAAATCAGCCGCAGGGAGAGCCGGACGCTCTGTAATTGCGGTCTTGTCCTTTTCGGAGGCAGCCAGACTGCCGTTGTCTCCGCACCCGCAGAGCAGGAAAAGGGCTGCCAGAATGATACAAAAAAGTCTTTTCATAAGTAATACCTCCTTTATGTTTTGTCTTCGGTCCATTCTTATCATAGCACAGCTCCGGGGCGGCAAATAAAAATGGATTCCAGACCGGCCGCAGCAGAAGGAGAGGCCGAAAAAGCCGGTATATCTCTGCCCGGAGGAGAGATATACCGGCTTTTTGTTATTCTCTGCGGTGAGTATAGCCGTAGACCAGCATCAGGTAGATGACCGCTGCTGCGAGATTGGCTGTCAGCATCCCTGCTCACCGCCCGGGCGAAGCTCCCAGAGGCTTTCCTTAGCTCTTATCGCCCAGCCCTGGGGCTGTCCGCAGACAGGGCAGGTCTCGGGAGCGGTGCGGGCTTCGCTGAGGTATCCGCAGTTCAGGCAGAGCCAGCATTCGCTCTCATCGCAGGAGAAGAGCTTTCCCTGAGAGAGCAGATCGGAGAAGCGTTTGAAGCGTTCTCCGTGGCTGCGCTCGATGGCTGCGATATTTTCAAAATCCTGTGCGATCCTGCCGAAGCCCTCGCTGCGGGCTGTCTCTGCGAAAGAGGGGTAGAGGCGGGAGGCCTCATAGTCCTCGTTGCCGGAGGCGCCGGAAAGCAGATCGGCAGGGGAGCCGGAAGGGGCTGTCGGGAAGGCAGCCTTACAGATCTCGATCTTTTCTTCGCCGCACTCTTTGAGATGCCCGGCAAAGATCTCGGCGTGGACGGCCTCCTGAGCTGAGGTGAATTTGAAAAGATTTGCTGCGACAAAGAGCTTGGCAGCGCGGCATTGTTCTTCGGCGGCCTTATAGCGGCTGCAGGTCAGAGCTTCGCCGGCATAGGCACGCATAAGGTTTTCCTTGGTCTTGCTGTTCATAAGATCGGTCGGCATAAAATGTTCCTCGCTTTCATATATTATATCGGGGCTTGTCTACATTGCAAGTGTCCCGCTCTCGCTCTCAAAGAGGATGAGTATCTGTTCTTCTTTGCCGGTATAGGCGTTGAAATACACGATGACATGGGTGCCGTCAGAGGTCTCGCATTTGAATTCATAGCAGAGCAGCTCTTCCTGACCTTCGCCGGGTATGAGTGCCAGGCCGCGGGATTGCTCAGTGAGCTTTGGGCTGAGCTTTTTGGCGGCATCAAGAACAGAGATGCGTTTTTTCGAGAGGTCGCGGCGGTGATGGTTGACCAGATAGCCTCGGGCATCAAAGCCGATGATCTCACCGGAATCCATAGCGACAGAGATCTTGATAAGATCGGTATAGCAGCAGACCTTATCCTGTCGGCAGGCGTAGTTTACAGTCATAATATGGTCGATATTCTCGGAGTAGGTGCGCTGCATATTGTTTAGCCCGAGACGTTCAAGGCAGGCGTCTCCGGCGGCAAGAGCTTCGGCGGGGGTCAGGTTCTCTGTCGGGACGAGCCTGCTTTTAAGGAAATATGAGATATACCCGCCTTGCTTGGTGACAGCGCAGCAGGCTGAACCGTCCCCGGATGCAAAGACATAGGAGGGCATCTTGCCGCCTTCCTCATAAGCGGAGGTGAGTGCAGTCTGGTCGGTCTGCATGGCAAGGGAGGCACGCTCCAGGGCTGTTTCCCGGGAAATTTCCGGCTTGCCACGGGTCATAAGCGGCTCTTTCTGCATTATATGGTCGGAGAAGGGGCCGTCGTAGATCAGGGTCGGGTAGGAATCGAAGCCCTCCTCAAAATCTGTGAAGCCCTCTGTGACAGACGGGGCGGAGGTGTCGTCCTTGGCAGGGGCAGCCTTAGTGAAAGACAGGCTGCCGGAAGAGACCTTGTCTTCAAGCTGCCACATCTCGTTCTGAAGGCGTCTGGAGAAGCGAAGAAGAGCCTCCAGGTTTTCGTATTCTTTAGCTGCCAGGCTGCCGCCGGAGCGGAGCTTCTCGCTCACTGAGAGGGAATAGTTGCCGACCTGCGAGAGAAATTTGTTAGTGTTTTCCAGAGGCAGCTTGTCTGTCGGAAGCTGGGAAAGTGCGGCCTTTGCAGCGGAAGAATCCCGCCAGAGCTGTTGCGAGAGCTTCAGGTGCATATCCGGAGTGCCGGCGTAAAGCTCCTTTTGCAGGGTGTTGGCGATATTGTCAGCAGAGGTCGAAAGCTCTTCGAGAGCCCGGACATAGCCGTTTTCCAGCGCCCCTAGAGCATCTGACGCACGGTGCTGCCATATAAGGCTGCGGGCAAGGAATATAGCTGCAGCGACAGCCGAGAATGAAAATATCCTGATAAGAGAACGTCTCTTCATAGTTCCTCCAAGTGTGTAAATAATCGTACTGCAAATTTAGCAGTACATATTTATGTACTTGAATACAATAAGTCATGAGTCCCGGAAACAGGACTTAAATAATTTGAGTACAAAAATATGTATTGTAAGCCGAAACGGATACAGTCCGCCAGAACGTACTCATGCGTTCAAGTGTACTGAAATTGACACAGCACCGCGAAAAGATACGAGGGAATATTATTGTACTGATATGTATTACAGTACATAAATGCGGACAGGAGTCATAGAGAATATCTGTCCGGTATTTAGGACTTATACGATCCGGGCTTTTCTTTTGCTTTTAGTATGCTTAATTTTCCTGTCATTATTCGTTTAGTTTTGGATGTTGCAAAAAAATCTATTATGTGTTATAATATAAATTGGATTTTTATGACCATACCCAAAAAGGAGCGATAGATTTGATATATTTTGACAATGCCGCCACCACCGCACCGTCGGAGCGGGTCATTGAGGCGGTAACGGAGGGGCTCCGCAATTTCGGCAATCCCTCCTCTCTGCACGGCCTCGGGCTGGAGGCGGAAAAAAGGCGGGAGGCGGCAAGAGAGTCCGTCGCCACGGCACTGGGGGCCCTCCCTGAGGAGATATACTTCACCTCCTGCGCTACCGAGAGCAGCAATACAGCCATATTCGGAGTGTCGAAAACTGTCGGCAAACGCAAGAAAAGGATAGTTACCACATCTGTCGAGCATCCCTCTGTCGAGAGATGCTGCGCGGCGCTGGAGGAGCAGGGATTTGAGATCATCAGGGTCAGACCTGACAGCTCCGGCAGCATCTCCGCTGAGAGCATAGTTTCTGCGGTCAATGACGACACCTGCCTTGTTACTGCAATGCTGGTCAACAACGAGAACGGCAGGATCGTCCCTGTCGGAGAGGCCTTTGCCGGGATCAGAAAAAAATATCCTCAGACAGTTCTGCACTGTGATTGTGTTCAGGGATTTATGAAGCTCCCGGTCAAGGCCAAAAAGCTGGGTGCTGATCTGATCTCTCTCAGCGCACACAAGATTCACGGCCCAAAGGGCATCGGGGCGCTTTACATCCGCAAGGGCCTGCATATCCCGGCTTTTATCGTCGGGGGCGGGCAGGAGAGGGGCTTCCGCTCCGGGACAGAATCCCTCCCGCTGATAATGGGCTTCGGAGCTGCCTGCGATGAGCTTTCCGGGACGATAGACCAGCGCTTTGCCAGAGTCTCGGCTCTGAGGGACAGGCTTTTCGCTCTCTGCCGCGAGACCGATGGCATTAGCCTGAACTCTGACTCCGAATGTTCGCCATACATAACCAGCCTTGCGGTCAGCGGTCTGAAATCTGAGGTGATGCTGCATTTTCTGGAGCAGAGGGGGATATACGTTTCCAGCGGGTCGGCCTGCTCAAAGGGGAAAAAGAGCTCGGTGATCGCTGAGTTCGGTATCAGCGGGGAGCTTTCGGACTCGGTCCTGCGGATCAGTTTTTCGGCTGAGAACACTGAAGAAGAGGTCGCTGCGCTGATCGAAGCTCTGAAGGAAGCCCAGAGATCCCTTGCTCATATCCGCTGAACAGATCCGGGAACAAATATTCCATACCTTTATAATAAGAGAGCTGTTTTAGTGGGCCTTGCAGAGGCTCTCCGACCATCGGGAAAACAGACCGGAACAAATATTCTATACCTTTATTATATAAAGGGCAGCGGTTTCGCTGAAAGATCATGAAAGACGAGGAAGAAAAAATGAAGGAACTTATACTTTGCAAGTACGGCGAGATAGCCCTCAAGGGGCTCAACAAGAGCAATTTTGAGAGCGTTCTCCAGAAAAATGTCAAGAGAAGGCTGGCGAGTCTCGGAAAATTTGAAGTCACCCGGGCTCAGTCTACGATCTATGTTGAGCCGCTGGAGGAGGACATTGATATGGACGAGGCGGTGTCCAGGCTGCAAAAGGTCTTCGGCATCGCCAAGCTGACCAGAGCTCTTGAGGTCGGGAAGTCTATGGATGCCATACTTAACGACACTATGGATTATCTGGCGGAGGCCTTCGACGGGAGCAGGACTTTCAAGGTCAATGCCAAGAGAGCAGACAAGAAGTTCCCGGTCAAGTCCCCGGAGATTTGCTCCGAGCTGGGGCATAAGATACTGGAGCAGTTCCCGGATATGAAGGTCGATGTCCACGAGCCGGATGTCACAGTAACGGTCGAGATCAGAGAGAAGCACGCTTTCATCAATGCTCTTCGGATCGACGGAGCCGGAGGGATACCTGTAGGGACAGGCGGAAGAGGTCTTCTGCTGCTGTCCGGCGGGATAGATTCGCCCGTCGCCGGATACATGATCGCCAAGAGGGGAGTCGTCGTTCAGGCGATACATTTTGAGGCTCCGCCTTACACATCCGAGAGAGCAAGGCTGAAAGTCGAGAAGCTGGCCTCCGAGATCGCAGCCTATTGCGGAGATGTTAATTTCCACTGCGTCCCCTTTACCGAGATACAGGAGACTATCCGCGATAAGTGCCCCGAGGAGCTGTTCACTATAATCATGCGCAGACTGATGATGGAAATTGCACAAAGGATAGCAGCCAGAGAGGATTGCTCCTGCCTCATAACAGGGGAGAGTCTTGGACAGGTAGCGAGCCAGACAATGTACGCTATGGTCTGCACAGATGCCGCTTGCAGGATCCCTGTACTGCGTCCGTGCATTGGATTGGACAAATCTGAGATAGTTGAGATATCCAGAAAGATAGGTACTTTTGACACTTCTATCCTTCCTTACGAGGATTGCTGCACAGTGTTCACTCCCAAGCATCCGAAGACAAGGCCTGTGCTTGATGAAGTCGAAAAAGCCCAGAAATTATTTGATTTTGAGCCAATGATCGAGAAGGCAGTAAACGAGACGACAGTTAAGCTGATTAAAAATTTTGCATAGTTTTTGAGGCTGATTTTTAATAAACCCCGCAATTGCGCGGGGTTTATCTGTCAAGAAGAAGGCCTTTCTAAAAGGATACTAGCTAACTTTTTATGCTAAAAATGGTAAAACATTACATATTACTGAAATGTGTCCAAATCTTTGAAAATAGTGTGTGTAAAGGTTTTGACCTTTTAAAAATGCAATTATACGAAAAATTGTACCTGATCTGAGCAGGATTTTAAGCCAAGAAACGGTAAAAATGGAAAAATATTGCAGCAAAAACGAGGGTGAAAATTTTTGGACAGTTCAAAAAGTTACACCGAGGTTAAGACTGTAACCCGGCTGTTGCCTTTTGTCCCAAAAATAGGACTAATCTAAAAGACATCTGATTTGTGCATTTTACCCAATGCCTATTTTTCGCGGTTTGTCGCTCAGAAACGCTTAAAATCGACAAGATCCGGAACTCCCGGTCAGTTTGAAATCAGCCGGAAAATGATCAGAAACAGGCCGAAATAATGGTTTTATGATTTAATTATATCTACATTTCATTCAAAAATCAGGAGGATTTTATGTGCAATATGAAAAATAATCAGGAGCTCGCCTCGTTTAATTTTGCCAAAGATAACAAATCGGTTACAAAAAGGCTTGACATTGTTACAGTTCGTGTTGTAAAATATATGATAGCAAGGCACATAAGTCTCTCTGCGGCCGAAAGCTGCACAGGCGGGCTGATAAGCGCAGCCGTTACAAGCGTACCCGGAGCTTCTGCTATATATAAGGGCGGCGTTTGCAGCTATGCGGAGGAAGTCAAGATAAATGTTCTTGGAGTCAGCCGCGAGACTATTGAGAAGACTACGGTCTATTCCGCCGAAACAGCCTCGGAAATGAGCGCCGGTGTAATGAAGCTGATGCAGACCGATGCGGCGGTCGCCGTAACAGGGATCGCAGGGCCCGGGGGCGGTTCTCCCGAGAAACCGGTCGGGACAGTATTCGTCTCGGTAAGATATAAAGATAAAGAGCGGGTCGAAGACCTCGCTGTCTATAAAGAATATGAAAATGCGGACAGAGAGTTCATCCGGAACATTGCTGCGGCAAGAGCCCTTGAGATGCTCGAGAGCATCCTGCCGGACGAAAGTGAGGGAAACTGATGTCTATGGCAAATGAAGTCAAAAACTTATCCCAACAGGATAATTCAAATTTCTTTTTAAGATTCATAAAATACTTCATCCCCTGGAAGGGCGACAGTATCTCTGAGATATTCAGGAAGATCGTCTTCATCGGCTCGATCGTCCTCTTCGCTCTTTCGCTCAACGAGCTGACGGATTTCCTGAAGACCAGCGAAGCTGAGCTTACACTGACTCAGGATATAGTAAGCAAGTATGAGCCGAAATGGGATGACGACCTTAACCTCGACGATGTCGATTCCGACCTGAGCGCCCCGGATGCGGACTCCCAGCCGGAAAGCAGTGCTCCCGACAGCTTGTCGCCTTCGGGGCAGGAGGGAAAGGTCAAGGAGAGAAAGATCCAGGATTGGGCAAAGGCACTGAAAGCTCAGTATTCCGATGCCGTCGGCTGGATCAAGATCCCCGGCTTCTGCAACGATAACGGAGAAGAGTATATAAACTTCCCCGTTCTGCAAAGGCCTTTCAACGGCAGCATCGAGGAGGGCAATAATTATTACCTTACTCGTGACATAAACGGCAACTACTACGAATCGGGAAGCATCTTCGCTGACTGCCTCTACCCGATCAACGAACAGGGCCAGCCGGATAACATAGTGATCTACGGGCACCACATGAGAAGGCTCGGGACCTCATTCACACATCTTGCCGAATATAAGGACGGTGTGAATATGGTCAAGAAATATCCGATGATCCAGTTCTATACCGTTTATGAGAAAATGCAGAGATATGTCATCATCGGCTGCTTCGTCGCAGCGGCTGACGACTCACAGGACGATGTCGCGATCTTCGATTACTGGAGATACAGAAACTTCGACGACGATAAGTATTCCTTCGATAAGTGGATAGACAACGTCAGAAAGCAGAGCTGGTATTCCTGCGATGTTGAATGCACCAAGGATGACGACTATATCACACTCTCTACCTGCTCAAACGAAGTCGCTGAGATGAGATGGGTGATCGTCGCCAAGAAAATGACAGCAAACGATAACCTCGACCTGATCGTCGAGTCCTATAAGGAACGCCCCGATCAGGAAATATATTTCCCGAAGGTCTGGAGAAATGTATGGGGCAACAATAAGAAATACCTCGGTTGGTCCTGGTGACCTCCGGGAGCGCCGGGAAGGCGCATGAAAGGAACAAGGTAATCAGTCATGGATAACAGTCAGAAGGCAGAAAAACAAGCAGCAAAGTTTTCCGCAGCTAAAACAGCTATCGCCCTCAGCGCCGCGATCCTTGCGGCCGTTGGCGGGACGGTCGCAGTTTACGGCAGCTCCGGGAGCAAGATAGGCAAGACGGATGTCAGCGCCGAGGATATCAGCGCAGCTCCCCAGGCCGCTGAAGTCAGAACTGTCGAGGCCAATACCGATGCAGCACGCAGCGCAGTTGAGCTCGGAAGGGGCTCGGCAATAATCGAATGGAAAAAGGCTGACGTAAATGCTTATGTCAACTCCTATACCTCGGAAGAGGCCGATAAGGCAACTACCGCCTCTGCCGCATCTCCCGAAACAGAGACGGATACCGAGCCGACAACGACTACCACAAAGGCTCCCGAGACTACCGCTGCTCCCGAGACCACCACTACCCCGGCTCCCACAACAACTACCGCAAGGACGACCACTAAGGCTCCCGTAACATTCAAAAATATCACTCCCAAGACTCTTTATGTCGCAGTTCCTGTCTATTACAGAACAGGCCCGACACAGAATGATCCGATAATGCTCATCCTTATGGAGAACGAAGCCGTTAAGGTAACAAAGCAGAGTTCAGACGGCAAATGGTACGCCGCCGAAGCACAGGGCCTTACAGGATATGTGCTGGCCGAGTCCCTGACAGATAAAAAGCCCGCAGTCGTTACAACAACTACCCCCGCACCCGTAACAACTACCAAAGCTCCTGTCACTACCACCAAGCCAGTTACCACTACCAAGCCTGTAACAACAACTGCTCCTGTGAGCAGCGGCAATAAAGGTAAGCCGGTGATAAGCTATACCGATGTCGATTTCGATATGATGTGCTGCGTCGTAATGAGCGAGGTCGGCTACTGCGATGAGACTTGTATGCTTTGTGTCTCAAACGTTATCATCAACCGTGTAAAATCTCAGTATTTCCCCAACACCATCCACGAAGTACTGCTCCAGCCCAATCAGTTTACGGCTGTAAGCAATTACTACAACAGAAGGCTCCAGCCGACAGCAAAGGTCATCGATGTCTGCCGCAGAGCTCTGAACGGAGAAGGTGCGGAGCTTATAAACGGCGCTGAGTTCTATTACGACCGCAAGCTTTGCAGCCCGTCTGTATGCGCTTGGTTCGAGAGCCTGACGTTCTGTGTAGAGATCCAGGGCGGAAGATTCTTCAAGGTTGAGAAATAGCGAAACTGACAGTTATTAACGCAGTAAATTGTGTTATTTGACGAAATGTCAAGACGTTTATATACGATGTCTTGACATTTTGCTTTAAGTATGCAAAAATAAACTTAGGTGCGGTCCCCACGGAACGCGCCGCGTCCGCGGCTTTGAGCCGCACGAAGGGAAGGATTATGGAACCTTTACGTCGAAAGACTCTCGCAGGAAGAGCTACGATCGCAGCCAGCGTCGCAGCGACACTTATCGTCGGGACTCTGTTCCCCTCCGGGAATTCGAGCCGCTCCGCAAGTGAGAGCGTAAGGGCCGAGGCTTCTGCAGCAGTTGCTGCTTCGGTCAAGTCCGATGAAAGCGAAATGGTAGAGTTCATCGAATACCGCAAGGCCGGTATCGACGAATACGAAATGCCTGCCGCAGTTACTTCTGTCCCCGTAAAGAAAGCCGCAGTAGAAGCTACTGCCGGAAACAAGACCGAGCAGAAGGCCCAGGCTCCCGCTGCAAATATATCCGATCAGACAGCATCTCAGCCGTCCTACAGCGGCAATTTCACCGTCTCCAATCCCGGCGGCACCGGCTCGTCTCTCGACCCGCAGCCTGTTAAGCTCACCTACGGCAAGACCAGATCTGTTGCCAATGAGTATTATACCGTCAAGGATCTCCGCGTCGGCGGCGCTCTTGTTACTATGGACGCCCACAGGCTTGTCTGCATGATGGTCTGCAACGAGATCGGCGATAAGTGGAACGAAGAAGCTATCAAGGCTCAGGCTGTAGCTGCATATTCCAACCTCAGATTCTGCGAGGCCATCGGCGCAACACCGACTGTCGGCCTCTACCGCAACTATACCCCCATAATCGAAAAGTGCGTATCTGCCGTCGAAGGGCAGTGCGTGTACTATAACGGCGGCATCGCAAATACCGCTTACTCCGCATCTTCCGCAGGCTATTCCTGCGACAGCAAGAGCGTTTTCGGCGTAGATTACCCCTACCTCAAGTCTGTTGTCAGCGCCTATGATGCAGAGGATCCCAACTATGGCGTAGTTACCAAATTCACCGAGTCCTATATCAGAAATACCCTCCAGAGCAGGCTCGGTATCGTTCTCTCGGGCAACGTGCAGAATTGGTTCAGCATCGCTTCGGTCTCCAGCGGGAAGTATGTCAATACCCTGGTCATCGACGGCGGCAAGGCCAAGATGTCCGGCCCGGCAGCAAGAAAGCTCTTCGGGCTCAAATCCGCTGCCTTCGAGATCTCTTATTCCAACGGAATGTTCTATTTCAAGACCTATGGCTTTGGTCACGGTGTCGGTATGTCCCAGTGGGGCGCTAAGCTCTATGCGGATCACGGCTATTCCTATGACCAGATCCTGAGGCATTACTATGTAAATACGACAGTTCAGGTCTCTGAGCCAAGTATCACCGCGCTCCGCCGCGGCGGTATGTCAACAGCACAGCTCGAGACTCAGATAAAGCAGTCCTCTGTCGCCCTCGCACAGAGCACAGGCGCCGACCCTTCCAACGATATAACCGTTGATAAGTCCTCCGGCCAGACCGCTTCCGCTCCGCAGCAGGCTGCTGCCGCTAACACAGAGCCGGAGCAGCAGACACCTGTTGATCCCGCCGAGCCCGCAGTAACTGCTGATAACACCACAGTAGCAGGCAGCGACGCTGCCTCGGCTGAAACTGCTGAACAGAGCTCCCTGACTGTCGAATAATATTATTTGTCAGGGGGATTTCTAATGGAAAGATTTGTCAGGACAGGCAACAAACGCGCAGACATCAATAAGGTCAATAAGCTGATCGAGACCGATCTTGCGGATATCAACAAGAAATATACCGAGATCGGCCGTATCGTAAAGCTGAGATGTCTCGATCAGGTGTCAAATCCCGAAGTAAAGGGGCTGGCCGCTGAGATCGACGCTTTGCTCGCAGACCTGGTAAGCCTGAAGGATGAGCTCAACGTTATCAACGGGATCAAGCTCTGCCCGAATTGCGGCGCTCAGATCGACATCAATGTTGCATTCTGCCCGAATTGCGGTGCTAAACAGATGATAACACAGGCAGCTCCCGCAGCCCAGCCTGTATATCAGCAGCCCGCACCTCAGGTAAACCCGTATCAGGCTGCTCCTGCTAATCCCTATCAGCCTGCACCGGCTAACCCTTATCAGCCTGCACCTGCTAACCCTTATCAGCCTGCACCGGCTAACCCTTATATGCCTAATCCGGCTGCTCCCGTGAACCCGTATCAGCAGCCTGTACCGCCTGTGACTCCCGCACCCGCACCGGTCTTCACACAGCCTGTTCCTCCGATGCCCGAGCCGACACCAGCTCCCGCTCCGGAGCCTGTACCGGTGGCCGAGCCTGTTCCGGAGCCTGTTGAGATACCAGAGGCTGCAGAAGAGCCTGTGGCTGTTCCTGCTGTAGAGATCGAGGAAAGTGTCGAGAAAGCAGTTGAGGAGACAGAGAAGCTGGCAGAGACTGTTGAGGAAACTGTCGAGAAAGTTGAAGAAGAAGCCGCTCAGGAAGCTCCTGCAACAGTTCCTGCACCGTCTATCCCCGAGCCCGCAAAGGTAGCTCCTTTTGAGATGCCTTCGCCCGTTCAGGTGTCTGCACCTACACATGCTGCGCCTTCGGTCCGTCTGCCGAGTGCGCCCGCTCCCGGACAGTCTGTGATATTCTGCACACAGTGCGGCAGCAAGGAGCCTGCCGGCTCACGCTTCTGCTCGCAGTGCGGCAGCCTTATGGAATAAGAGAATAAAAAACCAACGGGTCAGCTGGGCGCTGACCCGTTTTTTGCGAGGTATATGCTTATGATATTCGAGCTTGATAAAATGCTGGGGAGCAGCAGGGTAGTCCTGGCTTCGGCTTCTCCCAGAAGGCAGGAGCTGCTGAAGCTGATCTTCGGGGATTTCATCATCGAGCCTGCAAAGGGAGAGGAGATAATTCCCGAGGTCGAAGAGACAGAGGATGTACCAAGACTGCTGGCTGTGCAGAAGTGCAGGGAAGTCTCGGAGAAGCATCCTGAGGAGCTGGTCATCGGCTGCGATACAACTGTCATGGTCGGGGGCGAGATACTCGGAAAGCCCAAGGATGAAAAGGACGCCGCCCGTATGCTGAGGATGCTCTCCGGCAGCACACACCAGGTCGTCAGCGGAGTCTGCCTGCGTATGAAGGGCAGAGAGCACAGCTTCCGCCAGAGCACCACAGTAGTGTTCCGTCAGCTTACAGAAGAAGAGATCGCTGCTTATATCGCAACAGGCGAGCCGATGGACAAGGCCGGAGCCTATGGCATACAGGAGAAGGGCTGCCTGCTGGTCAGAGGCATCAGCGGGGATTTTCTCAATGTTGTAGGGCTGCCTGTGGAGATGCTGGCGCTGGAGCTGGAGAGATTTCTCGGAGGTGAGTGCTGATGCTTTTCGGAAAGAAGAAGCAGAAGGGGACTCCCGAAGCAGAGCTCCGGGCTCTTCACGGCAAGAGACTCTCCTATGCCGTCGAGAGGGACGGTGCCGGAGAGCAGGTGCTGGGCAGGAACGGCGGCATTTCGGTGAACCGCACCGAGCTCATCATCGTCTGCGACGGGCATGAGATCTTCCGGTGCCTGTTGGAAGGCTGTATAGCGGCAGAGCTCATGAGCCGCAACGGGGTCGATATCAAAGGCGATGACTCCCTTTCGGGGAAGAGAAGGCATATCGTAGCCTATTATTCCAATCTGAGGCAGTAAGCTGCTGCAATAATGCCTGAGAGGGAACAAAGGCTTTTGTTATGACCCTGCACGGGCTTAATAAAAAGTTTATTAAATTCTGTTTGACAAATCAGATACGCTATGGTATAATATAATCTGTCAAAGAGGTGCTTTAAAGCATTAAAACTTAAAAGCACGAAACAAGAAAGGAATGATATTATGAAAGAGATATCCAAGCTGCTGAGCTACCGTCCTGATATCAAGGTCGTAGATGCGACTCTCAGAGACGGCGGCCTTGTAAACGACTTTTTCTTCAGCGACGATTTTGTAAAAGCGCTTTATAACGCTAACCTGCGTTCCGGAGTAGATTATATGGAATTCGGCTATAAGGCCGACAGAGAAATGTTTGACGAAAACAAGTTCGGCAAATGCAAGTTCTGCGATGATGACTATATCCGTTCTATCGTCGGCGAGAACAATACCGATCTGAAGATCGCTGTCATGGCTGATGTCGGCAGATGCAACTACAAGCAGGATATCATCGAGCGCAAGGACAGCCCCATAGATCTTATCAGAGTCGCCACCTATCTGCATACTATCCCTACGGCCGTCGATATGATCGAGGATGCAAAACGCAAGGGCTATGAGGTAAGCTGCAATATCATGGCTATCTCCAACACACAGGAGGGAGATCTCAGAGTCGCTCTCGACATCCTCGGGCAGTCGCCTGTTGATGTTTTCTATATCGTTGACAGCTTCGGAGCGCTCTACCCCGAGCAGATCCAGCGTATCGTCAGCATCTTTGAGGAAGCAGCGACAAAGTATAACAAGAAGATCGGTATCCACGCTCATAACAACCAGCAGCTTGCTTTTGCGAACACTATCGAAGCTGTCGGAGACGGAGTAGACTGGCTGGATGCGACCTATTCCTCTATGGGCAGAGGCGCCGGGAACTGCGCTATGGAGCTGCTGCTCAGCTTCCTGAAAAACCCGAAGTACAATGCTTTCCCTGTTATAAAGTTCATTGAGGAGCATATGCTGCCGCTGAGAGAGCAGGGAGTCGTATGGGGCTACGATCTCCAGTATATGATGACCGGCATCCTTAACCGCCATCCGAGAAGTGCCATTGCCTTCACCAAAGAAAAGCGCAAGGATTATTCAGAGTTTTACAAAGAGATAATCGCTCTGGACTAAATATCGTATTGACAGAAAAACGTATATCCTCTCTCTGCCAGGAAAGGGGATATACGTTTTATTATGTATGTATAATTATGCAACTGTCCTGATTTTTGTACTATTGATGAATAGCCGTGCAGGCTGGGGATGCGGTGCTACATCCCCTTGTATCTTCTGAGGAACTGCTTTGTGCGCTCGTTCTGAGTGTTGCCGAACAGCTCTGCCGGATCGCCCTCCTCGACGATATAGCCCCCGTCCATAAAGATGACATGATTTGAAACATCTTTGGCGAATTCCATTTCGTGAGTTACGATGACCATCGTCATCTTCTCTTTTGCCAGCTCCTTGATGACCAGCAGTATCTCGCCTGTAAGCTCAGGGTCCAGCGCGGAGGTGGGCTCGTCGAAGAACAGCACATCAGGCTTGAGAGCCAGCGCTCTCGCAATGGAGACTCTCTGCTGCTGGCCGCCGGAAAGCTCGCAGGGGTAGCTGTTCTCTTTAGTCATGAGACCCATTTTGCGGATAAGCTCAGCGGCTTCTTCTTTCGCCTGCTCCTTGCTCTTCTTGAGCACATGGACAGGCGCCTCGATGATGTTCTCCATAACCGACTTATGGGGGAAGAGGTTAAAATTCTGGAACACCAGCCCGATCTTCAGCCTTATTTCCCGGAGGGTCTTTTTCGGAGCATAGACAGCCTTTCCGTTCTCTGTATGCATCATATTGACCCCGCAGACATTGATCTCGCCGCCGTCTGCCCGCTCAAGCTGATTGACACAGCGCAGCAGGGTGGATTTTCCCGAGCCTGAGGGCCCGATGACAGAAAGCACCTGCCCCTGCTCGACATTGAAGGAAATCTCTTTCAGGACCTTCAGCTCTCCGAAGCTCTTGGAGAGGCTCTTGACTTCAAGAATAGACATAGATATATCTCCCGTTTATCTGTAATAGGAATAATGCTTTTCCAGCAGCATGAATACCAGCGTTACTATCGCGTTCATAATGAAATAGAAGAGGCCTGCGATAAACAGCGGGACTATGGAGCTGTAGGTGTTCATCTGCTGCTTTGCGATGAGCATTATCTCGGCATAGGCGATAGTCGTCGCCAGCGAGGTATCTTTGACAAGGGTCATGACCTCGTTGGAGACTGCGGGGATAACTCGTTTGAACACCTGCGGAAGGATTATCCTGAAAAAGGTCTGGGGCTTGGTCATACCCAGCATCTGGGCGGCTTCATACTGCCCGACGGGTATCGACTCCAGACCGCCTCTGAATATCTCGGCAAAGTAGGCCGCATAGTTCAGCGAGAAAGCGACGATCAGGGTAATGAACATATAGTTCTCCGAGAGCATGAGCTCCCGCAGCCAGTCGATGAAATCGCTCTCATTGCCGGAATTCTTGGCGTTGCTGACGATCATCGGGATAGCATAGTGGACTACGACGATCTGAAGTATCAGCGGCGTTCCTCTCATAACGAGGATATACAGCTTTGTCAGCCAGGAGACAGGCTTGAAGCGGCATTTTTTCAGCCACATGACTACCATCCCTAAAGGGATCGAAAACAGGAGCGTAAAGAAAAACAGCTTCAAGGTTGCCGGGACATATTCCAGCAGCAGCTTTGTTACACTCAAAGCATCATTAAAATTCAAACGAAAGACCTCCGTTTCAGCGTGCTAATATGATTATACACTAAAAGGCTGCTTACGTCAAGAGGCTGAACCGCTGACATTCCAATACTGCGGCTCCATTCCTTTTCCGGGGGAAGGGGCTGCACAAACAGCCTTAATCGGGTATTCCGCTGTTCGGGTAGATTTCCCGGTTTTACGCAATTTCGCCGCGCAGCAAAGCAGCGCGGCGAACAATAAGAAGGAATAAACAATAACGGCCGAACGGCCTTTGATCTCATGCTATTTTACAGCTCCGATGATGAGCTCTGCTGCGAATGCCGCTGCGCTGGCGGAGAGGGCGACAACTATCAGCGACTTGCCGAAGAAGGCCAGCACAAATGCTGCTGCCAGCCCGACGCTGGCTGAGATGACACTGCCTGTCGCATAAAAAACGGCGGGTATCGTCATCGCTCCGAGCACAGCATAGGGGACATAATAAAGAAAGCTCTGAACATAACGCGACCTGATCTTCCTGCGGAACACCATAAGAGGGAGCATCCTGACCAGATAGGTGACTCCCGCCATTACAAGGATGTAGACAAGGAGCTTTGCTGTCATTTCTCGCCGCCCCCCTCTTCATCGTGTTTTACGGGGAAGAAGAAAGCCCCGGCTGCTGCTGCGATAACTGTGCAGATTATGATCCGGAAACCCTCGGAGATCCCTGAGAACACGGGTATGTATCTCATGCAGCAGGCTCCGCCGACAGCTATGGCTACGACAGTCAGCACGCCTATCGCTTTTCTCGCCGCCGGGACGAATATAGCGACGAACATACCGTAGATCGCTATGCCGAGAGCAGCTTTGAGCTTTTCGGGGAGTATCTCACCCGCAGCTCCTCCAAGGAGAGTGCCTGCCGCCCAGCCGACCCAGGGCAGAGATATGAGCCCTGCCATATACTGCTTGGAGACCTCTTCGCTCTTGCCCGAAGCGACAGCGAAGATCTCGTCGGTTATCCCGAAGGAGACCCCGAGCCTTGAGAGCCAGGTGAATTTACTGTCCAGCTTCTGCGAAAGTGAAAGGCTCATGAGAGAGTATCTGAGGTTTATGACGAGCTGCGCTATGGCCATCTCGATAAGCCCTCCGTCGGAGGCGATGACAGTAAGCCCCGCCACCTGCCCTGCGGATGTCAGGTTCGTCATAGAGATGAGGACCGCCGCAAATACCGAGAGCCCGTTGGAAACTGCCATTATCCCGAAGCCGAAGGATACCGAAAGATAGCCCAGAGCTATGGGGATGCTGTCTTTGAGCCCTCCGAGAAAGCCCCGGCTTTTTGCTCTGTCCATTTCTGACCCTCCTGACCTGCCTTAGTGCATATTTCTTCCCGAAGCGCGTTTAGAACGCATTTTTCCCGAGCATACTTATAAAGTATAGCACATACTTTTAAATAATGCAAAACGTGTATGTTAATAAAGATTGTCTAAATGTAACCGTTTTTTCATTGACTTAAAGGACATAATCGGATATAATTATTATGTATCCCGCAAAAACACCTATTATCCGACTTGAGGAAGGAGAACGAAATGAGTAAGCGACAGAACATCCGTGAAGGATACGACGAAGCTCCCGCGCAGAACTGGTCGTCTCTTGTAAAAGGACTTATAGCTATCATGATTACGGCTCTTTTGGTCGTTATGATCACCTTGCTCTTTGCAAAGAGCCTCTTTGTCTCCAATGCGACTTCTACCCGAGAGACCGGCAGGCTGACAGCGCCTCCCAACTATACCACTATCTCCACGACTACTACTTCTATGACCACTACTACTACGACGACTACCACCACCAAGGCCTTCAACGACGATCCTTATAAGCAGGAAGAGCCGGAGCAGACCGGACAGACTCAGATGATCGTCAAGAGCGCTGTATGGCTCCACCCGCAGCCCAACTCCAGCTCGGAGAATATCCTCGTTATCCCGAAGGATGCACAGGTAACTGCTTTCTCCATAACCAACGGAAACTGGATCGAGGTCGAGTATAACGGGCACAGAGGCTATGCCTACGGCGATTTCTTCACCGGCGACAGACCTACGAATATAACCTGATAACAGGACGGCGGAGCTCCCGCCGTCTTTTTTTTCAAAGCGTGTTTTATTTCTTTTTTCTTGCATTTCTTATTGACACATACTTTCAGAAGTGCTATAATAACTTTAGGTGGATATGACCTTTTCAGAACGATCAAAAGTGAGGTGAGGGCTATGCCGGGCGGCGACAGTTGCAGTAGTAGTACCGGGCGACGGTGTTACGGTCTTATGATATGCAACACGAGGTGCTGCCTTGGTCCGAGGCTCAGCCCTCTTGTTTGTGTTTTATAAAACCCGATGCCCCGCCCCCTTTGAGAGCGGGCTTTTTTATGCCCGCATAAAGTCTGAATGGGGTGATATGATATGGGTGAGAATAGTACCGTAAGGCAGGATTATGCCGAGGAGATACTGAGGCTCATCAGAGGCAACGATTCTCCGAAAATGCTCGGAGAAAAACTCAGCGATTATCACGGCAGCGATATTGCTCAGGCTATGGAGCAGTTCAATGCTTCAGACCGCAAAAAGCTCTTCCGGGTCTGCCTTACAGACCTGCTCTCGGAGGTCTTTGAATACCTGGACGAGGATGTCGCAGGCAATTATATCGCTGAGATGGATATAAAAAAGGCTGCGGAGGTAGTCGCAAGCCTTGAGACCGATACCGCAGCAGGAGTCCTGCATGAGGTCGAAAAGGAAAAGCGGGCGCTCATCATCGAGGAGCTGCCCCAGGAGATAAGAAACGAGATCAAGCTCATCGCTTCCTTTGACGAGGATGAGATCGGAAGCCGTACAACGACAAATATGATCGTCATCCGGGAGAACCTCTCTATCAAGGAGGCTATGAACGAGCTCGTCCGCCAGGCCGAGGAGAACGACAATATCTCGACTATATTCGTCACAGACGAAAGGGGAGAGTTCTACGGAGCGATAGATCTTAAAGATCTGATAACCGCCCGCAGCAAAGTTTCTCTCTCCGATCTGATAGCTACCAGCTTCCCCTATGTCTATGCCCACGAGAGCGTTGACGAATGTATCGAGAAGCTGAAGGACTATTCCGAGGATTCAATACCTGTGCTTGACGACAACAGCCGCCTGCTGGGCGTCATAACCGCCAAGAGCGTCATCGAAGCGGTAGACGACGAGATGGGCGAGGATTACGCCATGCTCGCAGGTCTGACCGCAGAGGAAGATCTGAACGAACCTCTGAAAGCAAGTATGAAAAAGCGCCTGCCCTGGCTGCTGATACTTCTGGGGCTGGGTATGCTGGTCTCCAGTGTAGTCGGAGTGTTCGAGAAGGTCATCGCAGAGCTGACTGTGATCATGGCCTTCCAGTCGCTGATACTGGATATGGCCGGTAACGTCGGGACACAGTCGCTGGCTGTGACCATCCGTGTCCTTATGGACGAGAACCTGACCTTCCGACAGAAAGGAAAGCTGGTGCTCAAAGAGATGAGGGTCGGCTTCTCCAACGGTATCCTGCTGGGGGCTATCTCATTTATCTTTGTCGGGCTGTATATCATGATATTCAAGCATAAGACCGCTGCCTTTGCCTTTGCGGTCTCGGGCTGTATCGGGGTCTCCATGCTGCTGGCAATGCTGATATCCAGCGCCGTCGGGACGCTTATACCGCTCTTCTTCAAGCGAATAGGCGTTGACCCGGCAGTTGCTTCCGGCCCGCTGATAACCACCGTCAACGACCTTGTCGCGGTAGTGACCTACTACGGCATGAGCTGGCTCTTCCTTCTCCAGATACTGAAGTTCTGAAATAATAAGCTGAAAAAAAGGATATTCCTCACAATGGGGAATATCCTTTCTGTGTACTATAAGAAGATCATGCCGCCTCCGGCATATCAGAGAGCTGCCAGCTTGGCGAACTCTGCCTTGAGAGCGGGATAGATCTCTCTGTATAGCTGATAGTATTTCTCGTATTCGGGGACATTGGCTTCGTTGGGAGCCTGTGTCTTGTCAACCTTGCAGACTGCCTTGCAGGCCTCGGGAACGCTGGAATAGATCCCTGCGCCGGTGAGAGCCAACAGAGCAACACCGAGAGCCGGGCCTTCCTTGGAGGATGCGGTCTTAACGGGGCAGTTGTAGAGGTCTGCCAGCATAGAGCGCCACAGCGGAGAGCTTCCGCCGCCGCCGCAGGCCATCATATCGGAAACATTGATCTTCATCTCTCTGAATACCTCGACACAGTCGCGGAGGCTGTAGCTTACGCCCTCCATAACGGCGCGGAGCATTTCTTTCTTGGTGTGCATAGCCGAAAGGCCGAAGAATACGCCTCTTGCATTTGGGTCAAGGTGAGGGGTGCGCTCGCCCATAAGGTAGGGAAGATAGAGCAGCCTGTTCGCGCCGACGGGAACTGTCTCTGCCTGCTTGTCCATAAGGTAGTATTCGTCAACGCCCATATATTTTGCAGTTTCCTTCTCGGAGCCGCAGAAGTTATCTCTGAACCATTTGAGGGAGAGGCCTGCGCCCTGGGTAACGCCCATAACGTGCCAACTGCCCGGAACTGCCGCGCAGCAGGTATGTACTCTGCCCTTGGGGTCGATAGCTATGCCGGAAGTGTGTGCGAACACAACGCCGGAGGTGCCGATAGTCGTAAAGGCCTTGCCGTCCTCGCAGACGCCGGTGCCGATAGCTGCGGCTGCATTGTCGCCGGCTCCGCCGACAACGATAGTGCCCTCGTTAAGACCCAGCTCGGCAGCCATTTCCTTGGTCAGAGTGCCAGTGACCTCACATGACTCATAGACCTTGCCGAACCAGCTCTTATCCAGACCGAAAGCAGAGATCAGCTCATCCGACCACTTTCTGTTGGGGACATCCAGGAGCTGCATACCGGAAGCATCGGAAACTTCCGTTGCATACTCGTGGGTCAGCACGAAACGCAGGAAGTCCTTGGGCAGCAGGATATGAGCGATCTTGGCGAAATTCTCGGGCTCGTTGTTCTTTACCCAGAGAATCTTGGCGGCAGTCCAGCCGGTGAGGGCGGGGTTGGCTGTGATCTCGATGAGCTTCTTCTCTCCGACATTCTCGTTCATCCACTCGACCTCTTTGGCGGTACGCTGGTCGCACCAGATGATCGAGGGGCGGATAACGTTGTTGTCCTTATCAAGCATTACAAGACCGTGCATCTGGCCGGAGATACCGATACCCTTTACATCGTCCTTGTTCACACCGCTCTGAGCCATAACGGCCTTGATGGTGTTTATCATAGCCAAAGCCCAATCGCCGGGCATCTGCTCGGCATAGCCGTTCTTGGGCTGATACATAGGATACTCGATCGTCTTGGAGGCGATAACAGTACCCTTCTCGTCGAACAGAACGGTCTTGGTGCCGCTCGTTCCGCAGTCTACTCCGATTACATAAGCCATAAACAAAACTCCTTTGATTTAAGATAGGATATATGCCAAATTCATCAATACAATTATACTATATTTCCGCATTAACGTCAATAGCCGCGCTTATCAAAAATTGCGGAGTTTAGGGCAGAAAACGGCTCCCGCAGGCGATGCTCTCCCTTGAAAATGATTTTTATCCCGCCAGCATAAACCCCTTGCAAAAAATCTGACTATGTGCTATAATTACTGTGTATCTGTGATATCATCCGAAAGGAAGTATAAGAATGGCAAAAAACAATGATAACAGAAGCTTTGAGATCCCACGCCCCGAATTTCCCAGGAGGGCAGTAATAACCGGAGGTATGCCTTACGGCAACAAGGAACTGCATTTCGGGCACGTCGGAGGGATGCTCGTCTTTGCGGACACCTTCGCCCGCTTTATGAGAGACCGCATCGGCAGCGAAAATGTCATTTTCGTTACCGGAACGGACTGCTACGGCTCGCCTATCGCGGAGGGCTGGAGGCAGAAATGCGAGAAGGGCGAATTTGAGGGGAGCCTTGAGGATTTCGTCCGCTCCAACCATAACAAGCAGAAAGCGACTCTGGATAAATACGGCATCGCGCCCAACCTCTATGCCGCTTCCGGCCTTGACCGCTCCAAGGAGATACACGCCGAGGTAACAGACCTTTTCCTGCGCTCTCTCTATGAGAAAGGTCAGCTTGAAAAGATCTCGACAATGCAGTTCTATGACGAGAAGGCAGGGATGTTCCTGAACGGCCGCCAGGTCATCGGCAAATGCCCTGTTGAAGGATGTCAATCCGAGAAGGGTTACGCCGATGAGTGCGATCTGGGGCATCAGTATATGCCGGAGGATCTCGTTGACCCGATCTCGACCCTGACAGGCGAAAAGCCGACTATGAAGCCTGTCACCAACTGGTATTTCAAGCTCTGCGATTATGAAAAGCTCCTTCAGGACTGGGTCGCTGATATGCAGAAGCGCAAGGATATCCGGCCTGTGGTCTGGAAGACTATCTCCGAGTTCCTGAAGCCGCCTGTGATCTATGTCAAGAGAGAGTTCGAGGAGAAATACAACGAGCTCAGAGATCAGCTCCCCAAGCATGAATATATCGAGGAGCGCGGAAAGCCCTCCTTTACCATCGGTTTTGAAAAGCTGGCAGATTCCGAGCAGGCCAGCCGTATCCTTGCTTCTGCGGGGATACGTTTCCGCACAGGCAAGAAGCTGGTGCCTTTCCGGCTGACAGGCAATATTGAATGGGGCGTGCCTGCTCCCGACCTTGAAAACAGCGGCGAGAAGCTGACTGTCTGGGTATGGCCGGAATCTCTGTGGGCGCCTATCTCTTTCACAGAGACCTATCTGGAAAGCATCGGGCACGACAGAGCCGAATGGAAGGATTACTGGTGCAGCAAGGATGCGACGGTATATCAGTTCATCGGGCAGGACAATATCTATTTCTACGGAGTAGCCGAGCCGGCTATGTGGATGGCTCAGCAGGCTTCGGAGGAGAAGACGGCGGCTGTCCCCGAAGGCGAACTGACCATGCCTGTTATCGTCGCCAATCACCATATCCTTTTCCTTGACAAAAAGGCCTCCAGCTCCGGCGCGGTAAAGCCCCCGATGGCAGACGAGCTGCTGAACTGGTACACTCCCGAGCAGCTCAGGATGCACTGGCTGGGCCTTGGCCTTGGTCAGCGCTCGGTCAGCTTTATGCCCAAGCCCTTCAACCCCGAAGCCAAGCCCGAAGATGCCGATCCTGTCGTAAAGGAAGGATTCCTGCTCTCCAATGTATACAACCGCATCATCCGCACAGCGTTCTACACGCTGCAAAAGGAATTTGACGGAGTCCTGCCCGATGTTGCCCCCGAGGAGCAGATCATGGCTGATGCAAAGAAGGCTGTTCTCGAATACGAAAGGCATATGTCCAAATTCAATTTCCACCAGTGCACCTATGTGCTGGACAGCTATATCCGCAGCGGCTCCAAGTATATGTCAAGAGCTCTGAACGGTGAAGGGAAGTCTCCCGAAGAGATGAAGCAGGCGCTGGCCAATGTGTTCCATATCGTCAGGACGGCAGCGGTGCTGCTGCATCCTATGGCTCCCTTCGGGACAGAGAAGCTCCGCGAGTATCTCTGTGTCGATGAGAGGATATGGTCCTGGGAGACTGTCTTCGAGCCTCTGACCTATTTCGTCGGGGAGGGGCATAAGCTGAAATTCCTCCCTCCGAGGACAGATTTCTTCACCCGCCACGAGAGCCAGTTCTCCGCTGAGGAATAAGGACCCCGGCAGGCTGCTGCGGCCTGACAGGATATCCAGACGCTTCCCGGCGCATCGAAAATAATAAAGACCGTATATCCTTTCCGCTTCCGGCGGAGGGTATACGGTCTTTTTCTGTATCTGCTTTTTCGGCATCGCAGAGCAGCAGAAAACGGAGGCCCAAGCTGAAGGCCTCCGTTTGATCTCAGTATCTGTCGAGTATATCTCTTATGTACTGCTGGGCTTCCTTTACCACATCGTAGGGCTCAAGGATCCTGACCTTTGTGCCGAACTGGAAGAGCCAGCCCCAGAATGTAGGTGCAAGCTGCACCTCACAGCGTATAACAAAGGTGTTTTCGGAGTTCTTCATACACTCGACATTCTCGCCGAAGCGGTCGATGACAACATCCATAAGGGAATTGTCGAACTGTATGCGAAGCTCTCTCTTTTCGCCGCCGTACATGGAGTAGAGAGATTTGAAGCTGTCCAGCTCACGCTTCTCTTCGTCGGTAAAGGCGGAGATCCTTGTGTCCATCATAGTGACTTCCGTCATACGGTCTACTCTGTAGCGGCAGACCTGGCCGTGATTATGGCAGACACAGGTCAGGTAATAGTTATCGTTTTCCCAAACGAGCTCACAGGGCGAAACGAGATAGGGCTCGCCGCCGTGTTTCAACTGGCGCTTCTTCATAGTATTGTAGGTGTAATACTTGAAGGTCAGTTTACGCTTTTTGAGGATAGCGTTCTGTATGGTATTGATGCTGTAATATATCGTTTCGTTGACGGATTTATTTCTCGAACGCTGAGCGATATAGATCTGCCTGCCGAGCTGAGCCGCTGTGAACTTATTGGTTATCCTTTGCAGCTTGGTTATCAGCTCGTTGGATTTCTTTGTCGTCAGGAAACGGCAGGATGCCACAGCGCTGGCGAGTATGAACAGCTCCTCGCCTGTGAAATCCTCGTTGTTCGAGTAAAAATATGCGTTTGAATGACCCTTCTTGACTGTCTCGATAGTAACGCCGCTGTCGCAGAGAGTAGCTATATCATCGTATATCGTCTTTCTCTCGGCCTTGATGCCTTCCTTTTCGAGAATATCGATGAGCTCGTTGCCGGTAATGACATTGTTCTCATCGGTCTGGGTCTTGAAGATCTGCTCCATGCGAAGCAGCTTCTGCTTCTGCTTAGACGCGCCTGCCATTAGTTTTCCTCCCCGCATCGTTTCATATCCGAAACTTTGATTTTCGAGCCGTCGGGCTCCACGATCGTCATGCTTTCGAGCTGAGAGCGCAGATTACCTGTGACCAAAGAGCGGTACTCATTCCTGAGCGCCGTCCGCTCGGCCTGCTCATCAGCCGTCAGCTCTCTGCTGCGAGAGATCGCAGTCAGCTCTGACAATCTGTCAAGTTTATACTTCTCCAAAATTTTTCCTCCTCGCATCCGATGAAACGGTATGCTCCCGAAGCAGCTTACACAATACTGCACGATACCGCAAACGCTCACGAGTGGACCCTATGCTCTCTGTTTTTATATTATTTATCGGCATTTTAAGTCCACAAAAACGCCCACAATATGTCGGTAAAACATATTATAACACATCTTTTCGTATATTTCAACAAGTAAATTGCACAAACTGTCCGTTAAAAATCCCTCATATTACACAAAATTTTTAATTTTCCTGTTTCTATTGACAATTCGCCGGCCAGGGTGTATTATTATATATGAGGGCAGAACATTTGTTCTATAAGTGACACAAAAGCAAACGTCATCCCCGTTGGCGATCTGCTTTGTGAATGAAGGAAGGATGGGAGCTCTCATACCTGAGAATAGAAAACTTAAGGCAACACCGCACGACCCGCGGCTAGCGCCTCTGCACATCATCTGCTTGCCAGCTTTCCGTCATATTACCCAAATTCTCCTTGACGTTGCGTAAAGCGAAGTGAACTTCGCTTGCA
>CAMNNQ010000133.1 GCA_946545645.1 uncultured Clostridia bacterium
GATACCCAGGTCTCTGTGAAGGTGTTGTCGGTGCCTTCGATGGTGATCTTAGCGCCCTTGACTTCCTCTTCGCCTGTGATATCCTTCTTGGATACGGTTACCTTAGCGGTCAGTTCGGCATCGGAGATAGTAAACAGTGCTTTCTCCTTGTCAGCCTCCGCCTTGCCGTTTTCAGCGGTGCCGGAGGTCACTTCTGCCGAAGTAACTTCGCCGTTGTAAACTGTAAACTTGATGGTTGAATCAACGACTTTGTAAACCTTGCCGTTTTCTGCTGTGAAATGATCCTTTGCGCCTTTCTCAGCCAGTACATATGTGCCGTTCTTCAGAGAGAAGGTTACGGGCTTGCCTGTGGAATCCCATGCAAGGGATCTGCCATTGGCATCATAAGCAATGGTCTTGCCGTCTTCTTCAAAGATCACAAGCTGAGCGCCTTCGATCTCTTCGCTGTTTGCGATATCCTGCTTGGAGATAGTAACATCAGTCAGCTTGCTGTCCTTCATTACGACTGCATTCTCTTCGGGAGCAGTGAACGGTCCGTTCTTGGAAGCGGAAATCGTTACATTGTTCTCATCATCTACCATAAAGAAGATGCTCTCTGCTACATCGTAACCGTTAGGAGCTGAAGTTTCCTCCAGAGTATAAACTGTATTTGTAGAAAGTCCATAGATCGTATGATCCTTGCCTTCAACAGACTTCCATTCCTCAACAATGGCGCCTTCGCCGTCAACGACCCGGATAGTAGCTCCGCCGATCTCCGAACCTGCCAGATCAGTCTTTTTGATATTGACAGAAGTGAAATCGTCTACCATAGTTACTATGGCAGCGGCCTGCTTGACAGGCTCGTTGTCATCATTGTAGATATAGAGACTGCCGTTGGAATCGAACTTGAATCTGATATCCTCAGCGGGGATGTAGCCGTCGGGAGCACTTACTTCATGGAGAACATATACAGTATCCATTACGAAAGTCTCGGAAATATCTACAGCACCTAAGCTGTTGGTAACGAACTCAGGAACGATCACATCACCTTTCTGATTGGTTATAACGAGCGTAGCCCCTGAAACATAGTCCGAATTCCTATTATTCACCTTTTCGATGGTAAGAGGTCTCTTAGCAAGCTCATCCTTAGCTGTAAAGGTCAGTGTTTCGTTATCGTAGCTGAAATAGCCTTCCTCATGCTCAACGAATGCATCCTGATCGGTGTTTACTTCAACATTTCCGTTCTTATCAACGGAGAAGCTAACATTGAATCCGATCTTGGCGTATCCCGGAGCAGCTGCTGTCTCTTTAATGATATAATTGCCCTTGGTGAGCTCAACGCTGAATACTCTCTGAGCCTCGGAGGATGTCCAGTCAGCGACTTCGATCTCATTTCCTTTCTCATCGACACGGCTTATCACGAATTCAGCACCTATAATGAATGTCTGTCCGTCGGGGCCGACCTTTGTGAGCTTGATAACAGCAGCCTCGGGAGCCTTGACTGCGTCGCATACAAAGATCGCATCCTTAGCGCGATTCATATAGAAGTAGCCTTCTGCGGAATCAGCATTAAGTTCGCCACTGACATTAGATGTTTCGGTCACCTGGCCGCCGGAAACAGTGAACTGCATTACGGTGGGGATGATCTGATATGTCTCTCCGTCAGTCTCGGACTCAAAGGTCGTATCGTTGACATTGTCGCCCGTCTCTTTAAGATAGTATACACCGTCCTCAAGAGTTACGGTCTTTGCGGATGTGCCGTCAGATGTCCAGCTCAGGCTTGCGCCGGTAGCTGCATCTGATGCAACTTCTGTAAGGTTCGCATTGGTGTAGATAGTAAGCGTTGCGCCTTTTATTTCCTTATCGCCTGCGATATCCTTCTTGGAGATCGAAAGCTGTACGGTCTTATACTCAGCGTCGCATACCTTGATCTCGTTGACACCGTTGTTGGCTACGAAATAGCCTTCCTTTGCATTATCAACGAAATCTCTCTCAGCGCCCTGAACGTTCTGTACCTTGCCGCTGACTACTTCAAAGGCAAGCACAGAATCGATAACGCTGTACTCAACATTGCCGGATGTAAAGGTCTTGCCGTTCTCTGCACTTTCCTTCAGGAAATACTTTCCGTCTGCCAGAAGGATCTTCTTGGCTTCTGTGCCGGAGGTCCATGTTGCAGCCTTATTGTCGAGAAGGTTTGTAGCAGGTTCAGTGCAAGCGCTGTCGGTATAGATACCGAGAGCAGCACCTTCGAGCTCGGATTCGCCTGCGATATCCATCTTGGAGATGAGTATCGAATTATCGATCTCGGCGTCGCAGATATCGATCCTGACCTGTGAAGCGGCTTCTACATTGTAGATTCCCTCAGTCTCGTCAGAATCCTGCTTGGTAACTGTTACCTTACCGTTTTCGTCTACTGTGAACTCCAGTGCGGAGGTTATCACCTTGTAGTGCTTGCCGGTCTCGGTATCTACGACCTCGCCGTTGTTTGCCTCGTCTCCGGTCTCGAACAGAGTATAGCTGCCTGAAGGTACCACGAAGGTGTGCTCGGTCTCATTGTTCTCGCCGGAGATCCAGCTCTCTTCGAAGTCGTTATCAGTGCCTTTGATCGTGATCTTAGCGCCCTTGACTTCATTCTCACCTGTGATGTCCTTCTTGCTTACGGTAAGCTCAGCAGTTACCATAGCGTCGCAGACATCAATGCTGTTATTTCCGTTGTAATAGAAGTAGCTGTCCTCAGCATCCGCATCGTACTCATTCACAGCAATCTTGTCAACAGAAGTAACAACTCCGTCGGAAACTGTGAATTGCAGCTTGCTATCAACAATATAATAGCTCCTGCCGTCCTTGTCGGAAACGAAGGATGCGGCGCTTCCGGAAGCAGTCTCTTCGAGGTAGTAAGTACCGTCGCTGAGGGTAACTGTCCATTTGTTGATGCCATCGGAAACCCATTCAAGATCTTCGCCTGTAGCAGCGTCTCTTGCAAGTTCCTGATCCTCACCAAGGATGCGGAGTGTAGCGCCCTGAACTTCATTATCTCCTGATATATCCTTCTTGGATATGCTGACCTTTGTCAGCTTGCTGTCGGATACAACGATAGTATTCTTCACGATGGGATTGCCGTCAGCATCGCTGAGGGAACCGTCCTCATTGACGGTAAAGCGTATATCTTCTGCTATGCTGTAGCCTTCGGGAGCAACGACTTCTCTGAGGATATAATCTCCGGGAGTAAGTCTGTTGTCTGCAACAAGAGTTACAGTTCCGTCTCTAAGGTTAAGATTCTCGATAGCAGCGAAGGTATCCTTGCCCTCTATCCTGTAGATATTGAAGCTGATATTGCTGTCAGAGATTGTTTTTCCTTCGGAATCGACCTTATTGATGGTGATCTGGATAGGAGCGTCCTTCAGGACTACTGCATCGCCGGCAGCGGTGTACTCTTCTCCGTTCTCGGACACAAGCACATTACCGTTCTCGTCGATCTTGAAGAATACTTTTTCGGTAACTGCATAGCCTTCGGGAGCGGTGGTCTCCTCGTAAACATAGACCTTGCCGTATACGAACTTATATTCTACGTTATGAGGCTTCAGAACGCCCTGGCCGTCTCTGCCGTCAGAGCCGGAGGTCCATTCTTCGATCGCAGCATCGCTGCTGCCCTGCTCATAGATCTTGACACTTGCGCCTTCCAGCTCGGTGCCGCCCAGATCTGTCTTGGAGAACTTGATCTCATTGACTGAAACGAGCTCGTTTCTGACAGTGATCTCGATGAGGTCTGTGCCGTCATCCTGGCGCACTGTCCTTAATGTATAATACCTTGAAGGGAACATGGGGCCAAAGCCGATCCTGCCCTCGCGGGTCACATTGAAACGATAGGTCTCATTGAGCTTAACGTAGCCGACAGGCTGATTTGTCTCTGAAAGGGTATAAGCGCCCTGACCGAGGACAACAGAATTTGTTGTGTTTGTAATAGTGTAGGTAGCTCCGGTGGAAGCCGGATCGGCTTTCGAGATAGTGAACTCATAAGGAGAGTCGATCTCATTGCCCTCAGCATCTACCTTCTTGATAAGGACAAGAGCTTCCTTATCGCCGTTATCGGCAGCATTTCTGATAGTGATCTGGTTATCGCTGTCTTTATAATAGTATCCATTGGCAGCGTCAACCTTGAATCCCTCGGCGGTATCGTCGATAACGACCTTAGCCATCTTCAGAGTGCGCTCTATACCATCCTTGTCTTTATAGGTTACCTTTTTACCAGTGGCATCGAGATAATCCTCTTCAACTACCTCAAACGAAACAGTAGTCTTAACGACCTTATACTTAACTTCGCTTGTAGGATCGGGATTGCTATAGGCTGTCTCGCGGAGAGTGTACTTTCCGGGAACAAGGCCGAACTCTCTGAGTGTTGAGCCTGTGATCTCCTTGGAGCTCGTCCAGCTCTCCACTACCTGACCTTCTTCATCAAGCACTTCGATCTCAGCGCCCTCGACTTCCTCGGAGCCGGTGATATCGGTCTTGTTGATCTTCATATCGGCTGTGCAGCCGGGCATATCCTCATAGAGGAAGTGCCACTCGCCGGAGTTGTTGAAGATATAGCCGTCGGAAACGAGCCATCCGGAAGATGTTCCCTTGACTAAGCCCTTTGAATTCTCTTTGGGGAGCAGGAAGATACCTGTCGTCGCGTCAAAGACAACGTTCTCGGCGGAAGCCAGGTTCCAGACAATATTTCCTGTGGCGTTCTTAGCGAGCCAGGCGTTCTTTTCGCCTTTCAGTACATTTTCATACGGAGGCGATGTGGAATCCTTGGTATCGCTGGAGGAATCGTCAGCATAGACCTTCTCGATTTCAAACTGCGAGAGAGTAACATCCTTTGTCCTGGTGAAATTGAAGACAATGGTCTGATCTTCCCTGAGTTTTACCTTAAGCGAGCCTGTATCAGCGATATATGATGCGATAGCGTCGGCATCGATATAGATAGTAGCATCAGGGGCATAGGCTGTAGTATCGATAAGTATTTTGCTGGCCGAAGTATTGAACGCAGAAGCATTTGATTCCTTCTTAGCAAGAGCCGCAGATACCTTCTTCATATAAGCGATGTTGGGCTCGATGACATTTTCTGTCATAGAAGCAGGATCTTCGATGATCTTGGCAACAAAGCTTCTTGGATCAGACAGGCGGGACTCGTTATCAACGTGGAGAACAGTTCCGAGCTCACAGCACTTCTCACCTATAAAGATCGTGCCGTCTTCATCGGCGGTATGCTTTGTAGGATCAAAGCCTGACATCGATCCGGGAAGCTTATTGTCTCCGTCTAAATAACTCGTTATATCTTCGGTGAAGTTAACGAAATTAGCGATGTAGAAGTGGCCGCCGAAACGACCGGAGAGGTCAGGCTCAACAGCATCGCCGGTAGACTTCTCGAAATAGTTGACAGCGAAATTGCTCTCGATATGGTTGCCCTGCTCAAGAGCATCGGCAGTTATACCATAATAAATGCCTTTTCCGAGGATCGACTTGTAGTCATATTCCTTTTTAGGTTCTGGCAATACCTTAAAGGAAAAAGTATCCTCGCCGAAAGTCTTGTTCGGGTTAGAAGTATCGATCTTATGTTCCTGAGATATCAGCTTGGCGCTGTTGACTACTGCGCCGTTCTGAAGCATCGTGCAGTTATTGGCATCGAACTTCTTGAGACCTTTATCTTTGCCGAGGAAGATACCGTATTCAACGATCTCTGTCTTGCTGGCATTGAAACGGTCTCTGCATTCTTCACCGTTCTGGTCCTGCCAATGCTGGCCTTCGTGATCCTGGATATTGAACACGACTTCTGTTGCATTGTTGCAGACGATCGGCTTGACATAGTAGTTGTCATTTGTTGTACTGTGCGATACCTTTACATATGTGTAAAGGTAGTCGTCTTCCGTAAAGGTCACAGGCTTGTCAAACGTTACCTTGTAGGTGTAGTACACATCGTGACGGTTGAGGATAAGCGTTGTTCCTTGAGCCTGCGGCTTGTACCCGAGAAATACGTCGGAAGCCTTAGAATTGCTGCTCATGAAATCATCGTAGGTATAATCGTACAGATTAGAATACTGCGGATTCCGCCAATAGTCGTAGTCTCTGCCGTAATTATACACACGATAATTGAACTTGTACTTCGTAGGATCGTACTTTACAGTAGCCTCCGAAGCATCAGGCATTTCCTGGCCTTCTTCATAAGGAAAATAGTTCTCGAAAGTAATGTCATTGGGGAAAGATGTTTTTCCCTGGTTGTTCTGCCTGAGTTGACCCTGATTCCACGCTACGACCGTAGCCGGGTCATTGAGATCAGTCAACCAAGCAAGTACATAGATCTGATAGTAAGCGAACTCGGGGTTTGTTCCTCCGCCATTTCCGCCGACAGTATTCTCAAGCTCGTTTGCGGGATTGCCGTCAATGTCTGTAATTCTGACAGAGACTGTAACATTTTCATCTTCAGCGCCCGCAAAAAGAGGCTCGACGATATTTCCTGTCAGACAGGAGATAGCAACGAAAAACGCCGTAACACTGCTAAGTATCTTCTGCACTCGCTTTGCCAATGCTTTCTTCATTTCCTTCACCCTTTCATATTATTATTGGATTTACCCTGTGTGCCAGATTGCCGATACTCAACAGGGTATAATAATATAAGTGTATTATACCACAAGACATGATATTTGGCAATAGTTTTTATATCTCTTTTTGTTAGAAAATTTCACGAGTTCTTTGTTTATTATTCACAGTTTAGAAAAGCCGGTTTCTTGCTGTGCGAAGGAAACTGCGATTTTTCGCGCTGGAAAAGTTAATACCTTTACAGCTTTTCACCCCTTGTAAAGGTGTATTCTTGTCATGAATTGTACACAATTCACCATTTTGGTGATTGACTCTGCTCCGAATATTTGCTGCCGGACTATCCCGCTCCTGCCAGCATAGCAAAGGCATTTGATAACATTATGTAAACAAATAATAAGCAAATCATAAACATTATCATTTCTTACAAAATTCTCTTGACTTTTACAGAATTCGTGATACAATATAGATAAACAATATTTCACGAAAGGAGAATATATTATGGAATTAAAGGAGATCATCGCTCAGAACGACTTTTACGATGTCTACAAATCGGATACAGGCATGGCAGTAAATGTCTACAAAAAACCGGAGTATAAGGAAAAATGCCTCTATGCTGCCCTGACTCACGCCAGAGTCGAGACTACTCTCTTCAACTATTCATCTATAAAAATGCCCATTCTGCACGATGTCGAGGTCATCGACGGCAAATGGTGCAATATCATGGACTGGATCGACGGCGACACCATGGAGCAGCTCATGCGCAAGAACCCAGACAAGATCGACACATATCTCGATAAGATGATCGAAGTGCAGTGCGAGATCCATGAGCAGTATATGCCACTGCTCTCCAAGCTGAAGGATAAGATGGCCCGCCAGATCAAGAGCCTCGGCCAGATCGACGAGATCAAAAAATATGAGCTCCTGACCCGCCTCGACTCGATGCCGAAGCATATAAAGCTCTGCCACAACTCCTTCGAGCCCAAAAACATCATCCTCAACGACGATGGCGTCTATGTCGTAAACTGGGGGCACGCCAGACAGGGCAACGCTTCCGCTGATGCCGCAAAGACCTATCTGCTGCTCAAGCTCCACTTCCCGGAGATCGCAGACTCTTATCTGGAGCGCTATTGCCGCCGCAGCAACACCTCCAAACGCTATGTTCAGGCCTGGCTGCCTATCGTCGCAGCCGCTCAGCTCGACAAAGGCATAGAATCTGAAAAGGAATTCCTGCTGCGTTGGATAGATGTTGTTGATTATTCGTAATAGGATACGCCATAGAGTTCAGACCGGTCATACTCTATGGCGTTATGTTTTACCGGGAAAACTGTGAGGATTTACCTATGACTACTAAAAAGCGACCTCTCTCCACCCACGCAGGGCACCGCGGAAGGATGCGTCAGCGATTTCTCAGCGACCGCGATCTCTCCGGCTTTTCCGAGCACGAGCTTTTGGAAATGGTGCTCTATTTCTGCTACACCAGAGCTGATACCAACGAGCTGGCTCATAAGCTGCTGGACAGGTTCGGCTCTCTTGATGCTGTTATGTCCAGCACCCCGGAGGAGCTGGCTTCCACAGGCCTTATCGGGAAACGCCCAGCTGAGACTGTAACCATACTCTACTCGCTTGCCGCCTATCTGCGGCGGGGAGGCGGTGCGGAGCCGGTCGATGCCAGAGATCATATAGCTGTCGGGAAATACATACAGAGCTTTTTTATCGGAGAAGAGCGCGAAAAACTGCTCATCTTCCCTCTCAGCAGCGATCTTACGATAAGGAACTGCATCCTTCTCGGAGAGGGCGGGCGACAGAATATCCGTTTCAATGCATCCGAGATCGCTAAGAAGATGCTGCCTCTGAAGCAGCGCTCGCTGATAATCGCCCACAATCATCCTTTTTCGACATCTTCGCCCTCAGCCAACGATGTCCATTCCACAAATACTCTGGTCTCAGGTCTGCGAGCCTACGGAATGACCCTTGAAGACCACTACATCATCGGCACTGACGGTTTCACCTCATTGCGTCAGACCGGAGCGCTTTACGAACACTGAACAAAGCAAAAAACCGTATATCCTCCCCGTCAGATTCAGGGAGATATACGGTTTTAACTATGTCTGTTTCCGGGCAGCCGCCCGTTTTTCATGCTTTTGCAGCGCTTACAGCTCCAGCCCCTCGAAATTCTCTCTCAGAACATTGACAGAAGACTTGAAGCGCTCCTTTTCATCTTCAGTAAGATCCAGCTCTACGATCTCCTTGACTCCGTTGCGGCCGATTATGGTGGGGACACCGATAAAGACGTCTCTTGCACCGTATTCTCCGCAGAGCTTAGCCGAGACGGTCAGAACACTGTTCTCGTCTCCGAGTATAGCCTTTACTATCCTTGCCAGAGCCATACCGATCCCGTAATAAGTAGCCTTCTTGGCCTCAATGATCTTATATGCTGCTGTCCTTACCTGCTCTTCGATGAGCTTCATATCTTCCATCTTGTAGCTGTTGCGGTCGTCCTCGATGATCTTCATAACGGGTTTTGTCGCCAGCATGACCTGAGAGAAGGGGACAAATTCGCTGTCTCCGTGTTCACCGATGACATAGGCATGGATGTTTCTCGGATCGACTGTAAGATAATCTCCCAGCAGATAGCGAAGCCTTGCGGTATCCAGCGAGGTCCCGGTGCCGATGACTCTGGAAGCCCCGAAGCGGGAAAGCTCGTAAGTTACTCTTGTCATGATATCCACAGGGTTGGTGGCAACAAGGAAGATCCCGTCAAAACCGCTCTTGATGACAGGTGTGATGATAGAGCGGAACACCTCGGTATTGCGCTGCAAAAGGTCGAGACGGCTCTCGCCCTCCTTCTGTGCGACTCCTGCCGCAATGACGATTATATCAGCATCCTTGCAGTCGTGATACTCGCCGGCATAGATCTTCATATTTGATTTTGCAAACGCAAGGCCGTGATTGAGATCCATAGCCTCGCCCTGCGCCCTGACCTTATTGACATCGATGAGCACCAGTTCGTTGCAGATAGCTCCCTGATTGACCAGAGCGTATGCAAAACTCATCCCGACCATTCCAGTACCGATCAGAACGACCTTTCTTCTGTCTGTATTCATAACAGAACACCTCCTGAATAATAATATGAACTCCACATTTATTATACCCTTTTCCGGCATATTAGTCAAGTGACAAATTATAGGTTCGTTTACAAAATCCGGCTTGATTTGACAAACAATATGTGTTATAATATGGTAGATAAAATATTTGTTTGATCAAAGGAGCATTATGGAAAGCAAAGAGATAGAATTAAAAAAGATCGAAGCAAAAGCCAAACATGATGCTATGCGTTTATACGGAATGATGGTCGGCTTCTTTGCTTTTGTGATCGTTATGGCGATCTGGTTCATGTTTTTCCATTCCAAGGCTTTCGGGACGACAGCCGAGCCAGCAGACCTGGACAAGAACGCCGAGCCCTCCTCTCAGGGGGCTATACCCTATACCCCTCCCGAAAACGACGACTCCCCTGCCGGACAGAGCAGCAGCGGAAATGCTGACACAACTTCTGCTCCGGAGTCAGCCCCGGCTCCCCAGACGACCTACGGGAAAGACCCGAGCATCGCTGTCGCTGAAGGGCACAATGTCGAGGTCAGGAACGGAATAACCTATATCGACGGGATACTCATAGTCAACAAGAGCTATTCTCTCCCCTCGACCTATGACCCCGGCCCCGATGACGAGGCCATGGAAGCGTTCACCCGCATGGCCAACGATTCCTGGGGAGATGGCATATCCCTGTTTATCTGCTCCGGCTACCGCAGCTATGCAGAGCAGGAAGCAGTATACAACCGCTATGCCGGAGAGCGAGGCACAGATGAAGCCGACCGTGTATCCTCCCGCCCCGGTCATTCTGAGCATCAGACCGGGCTTGCAATGGATATAAACACCACCGAGTTCTCCTTTGAAGGGACTCCAGAGGCCGTATGGCTGGAAGAGCACTGCGCCGATTACGGCTTTATAATCCGTTTTCCGAAAGGAAAGGAATTGCAGACCGGATATGAATACGAGCCCTGGCATATCCGCTATGTCGGGATCGAGAATGCCAAAAAGATCAAGGCCTCCGGCCTCTGTCTGGAAGAATATCTCGGCATCAGCTCCCATTACGATCAGCAGTAACATTTATTCACGCATACAAAAGCGGCATATCTCCCGTCAAGGGGGGGATATGCCGCTTTTTCCATGTTCATTTTCAGGGTATCAGCAGCTTGGCCAGCGCCTCGACGCACTCATCCTCGCTGATGATCTCCGTCGGGAGGTCATAGCCCTCCTGCCTGAGCTCCCAGATAAGGTCTGTGACCTGGGGAACATCCAGGCCGAGGTTTTTCATGGTCTTGACCTGAGAAAAGACTTTCTTCGGAGTGTTGTCCAGGACTATCTCTCCGCTGTCGATAACGACGATACGGTCTGCCTGTGCAGCCTCCTCCATATAATGAGTTATAAGAACGATAGTAACGCCCTTCTCGCGGTTAAGCATCTTGATGGTCTTCATTACCTCTTCCCTGCCGTGAGGGTCAAGCATAGCCGTCGGCTCATCCAGCAGGATGCAGTCCGGCTCCATAGCGATAACTCCCGCGATGGCGACTCTCTGCTTCTGCCCTCCCGACAGCTTGTGGGGGGCGTGCATACGGTAATCGTACATCTCGACTGTCTTCAGCGCCTCATCTACCCTGCGGCGGATCTCCTTGGGCTCGACTCCAAGATTTTCCAGAGCGAAGGCCACATCCTCCTCGACTATCGTCGCAACGATCTGATTGTCCGGGTTCTGAAAGACCATCCCGACCTTCCGGCGGATAGGGAGAAGATTCTCTTCATCCTCGGTGTCCATACCGTCAACTGTTACCTTCCCGCTCTCCGGGAGGTTTATGGCGTTGAAGCACTTGGCCAGAGTTGATTTTCCGGAGCCGTTGTGCCCCAGTATAGCGACGAACTCGCCTTTTTCTATATCCAGGTCTATGTTTTTGAGTACCTCGTTCCTGACAGGAGGGTCCTCAAGATCGTTTATGTAAGAAAAGCAGAGCCCCTCTGCGTGTAAAAAAGCGCTCATTCCGAGACCTCCCTTAGAAAATAACAGTATCAGTATATCACACCCGCAGCGATTTGTCAAACCTCCCCGGCAGCATATCCACAAAAAAAGGGCGGCAACACTGCCGCCCGCAAAGATCAGTCTTCCTTCTTGTCTTCGTCGTCCTTTTTGTCGTCCTTCTTGAAGATATCGACTACCTTATCCTTGACCTTTTCAAGGTTTTCCTTGGTAGCAAGCTCCTTGGCCTTTTCCTTTACTTCATCCGGGATCTTATCGTCGATCTTATCGATAGTCTCCTTGATGCCGTCAATGCTGAATCCCATATCTGTTTCCTCCAATCTAATAATTCACCTTTCGGTGTAAGATACAATATCAACGCCTTTATTCATCCGGCAGCGGCAGCCAGCAATAGGGCAGCAGATCTCTCGCGCTGACCTTGATGAGCTCCCCCTCGTCGTTGTTGAGCAGAACTTTTATATCGGGGCAATACTCAACCATCATCTGACGGCAGTTGCCGCAGGGAGGCAATACTCCGTGCGGGGTATTCTTATGCGAGGCGACTATGGTATCGAACTGCCTCTCCCCGGCGGAATAAGCTGTCCCGATAGTGACGAATTCCGCGCAGGAACCGTGGATACCGTCGCAGTTGACACCGGTATAGATCTTCCCGCTGCCGCATTTAAGCGCACAGCCGACGACGTGGTAATAGGTCCCCCGGTCAAAATTCTTTTCCATGACCTCGACAGCCAGCCTGATAAGCTCTCTGTCCTCTTCCGTTACCTCATAAAAAGTCATACCCTCGCCCCCTTTGCTGATTTTATTATATCACTGTGTCGGCGGATTGTCAACAAAATGTGCGTTTTTATTTCGCTCCCCCGCACAGCTCGATGATGGCGTGTGCATACATCAGGAAGTTGTCCCGGAAGGTGGAGAGGGGGATATGCTCGTCGGCGCCGTGCATATTGTTATGCTCGTCGGGATACTCTGCGCCGAAGGCCACGCCGCCCGGGGTATTGTGGACATAAGTTATGCCGCCCTCAGCTATGCACTGCCCTTTCACGCCCTTGACCTTTTCGTACACACCCAGCAGAGTCTGCACAAGGCGGCTCTCCTCGGGGACATAATGCGGCTCAAAGCCCTCGCAGCTATCTACCGTAAAGCCTGCGGACTCAAGCTGGCGTGATATGATACCGCTTATCTCCGCATAACTGCGGTCAATGGGGTAGCGGATGTCGATCCCGCCTATGAGCCTGCCTTTCTCGCTTCTGAGGATCGTCAGCGCACAGGTCATATCTCCGGTCAGTTCGTCGCGGAAGCCGAGGCCTGCTGATACGCCGTTGAACTCGCCGTGCGGGAAGAGCTTTGCCAAAGCGCCGAGCAGCGCATTTTCTCCCGCATACTGCGAAAGGAACAGGGTTATGGCGTTTACTCCGTTCTCCGGCCGGGAGCCGTGGGCTGCCTTGCCTGTATATAGCTTTCCGTCTGCGGAACATTTATCCGGGATCGCATTTATCACTGTCCCTCCGCTGATCTCCAAGCCCTCACAGGGCGCAGAGAACATAAGGTGTACCATTCCCTTCTCGCAGTTGAGAACGGGGAATGAACCGTCGGGAGTTATGACCATTTCAGGAAACGCCTCGCGCTGCTGATAGTATTCTATATCTCCACAGCCGATCTCTTCGCCGCCTCCGACTACCAGACGGAAGCTCTTTTCCAGCTCAACTCCCAGCTCTTTCAGGCATTTTACGGCATAAAGCACTGCGACAGTCGGCCCCTTGTCGTCAACAGAGCCGCGGCCGTAGATGCAGTTATCCCGGATATTCAGCTCAAAGGGAGGAGTCGTCCACTCGGCTGCATTTGCCGGGACAACATCCGCATGAGAGAGCACTGCAAGGACAGGCTCTTCCTCAGCCCAATCCATAGCGATAACGTAATTGTCGATATTTCTTGTATGCAGGCCGATCTTCTGTCCGGTTTTTTGTACCCATTCCAACGCTTTTGCCGAGCCTGCGCCGTATGGCAGGCCGTTCTCCGGCTGCGGGTCCTTGAACGAGCTGTCAATGGCGATCAGCTCTGAAAGGCTTGCAACGATCTCGTCAAAATGCGAATCATACCATTTTTTTATCTCATTTTCAAGCATACTGTTCTCCTTTCATCGGGGGTTGCCCTGAATATATTATACCCCATTATCCCGCCGCCGTCAAGCAAAAGTGCAAAAAGGTCTTTCCCGAAAATGAGGCCGGGGGAAAGGCGCCCCTCCTTGCTTCTGTTCATAGCCCGCTTAACAAAAAAAGAAGAAAGAACAAACTGAAGGCTTCCGTCGGAAGGCTGTGCGCGTACACTGCTTCATTATTCTTTCTTCATCTTTATTTATTTCCGGAGGTCTTCCCGCCCGGAGCCGGACAGCCTACCAGCGCTTTACCGGTGCGGGGCAGCGCTGCTCCGGTTTGAGTGCGCGCAGCTCGACATAGCAGCCGCACTGAGCGCACATACCGTTCTGAAGGTCGTCACATTCCCGGCAGCAGGAAAGCCTGGCCTGATATGTCTCCTCATCTACCCTTCTGTCCTCGGGGACAGCGGCGATGTACTCCTTCAGGCTCCTGGTATAATCCGTCTCCGCCAGCTCGGCAAGAAGACATTTTAAACAAGGTTTCTGCATCAGCCGGCAAACTTTACGGACACGATGGAGCAGGCAGGCATCTTTACATAAGCCTTGCTGCCCTCAAGCCTTACCTCGCACTCTGAGGGCTTTACGTTCTCGGGAGCGTCGAATGTATTGAAGGCTCTTACATCGGAATCAAGTATCTTTGCGGAAGCGGAGGAAGGCTTGAAGCCGCCCAGGTCGATCTCCAGCTCGATATCCTCGCAGAGAGAAGCGTTGGAGACTGTCGCAAGGACGCTGCCGTCCTTGGCCTGAGATACGGAGGCGGTTATCATCTTTGTGCCGCCCTCATTGAAGCAGTCTATGCTGCTGCGGAGGAGCTCGGCATCCTGATGATCCTTATACAGATCAAAAACATGATAGGTCGGAGTAAGGATCATCTTTTCGCCCTCAGTAAGGATAACAGCCTGAAGAACGTTTATCATCTGAGCGATGTTAGCCATTACCACCCGGCGGCTGTGATTGTTGAAGATGTTGAGGTTAACGGCTGCAACGATGGCGTCTCTCATGGTGTTCTGCTGATAGAGGAAGCCCGGGTTGGTGCCCTCTTCAACGTCGTACCAGCAGCCCCACTCGTCAACGATGAGGCCGATCTCGTTCTTGGGGTCCAGCTCGTCCATAACGGCGGTGTGTCCCTTGATGATATCCTCCATAGTGAGGGTCTGCTTGACGGTGGAGTAATAGAGCTCGTCGGAGAAGCCTGTGGCGCTGCCCTTGCAGTTCCAGTCTCCGGAGGGGATGGTGTAGTGGTGCAGGGAGATGGCCTTAGTGTGCCAGGGCTTAACGTTCTGGAGCAGGACTCTGGTCCAGTTGTAGTCTCCGCCGCTGGGGCCGCAGGCGACCTTGTAAAGGCGGTTGCCGGAGTAATCCTTGCAGAAGGACTGGAACTGCTTGTAAACGTCGGAATAATACTCAGGGCGCATATTGCCGCCGCAGCCCCAGTTCTCGTTGCCGATGCCGAGATACTTGAGCTTCCAGGGCTTCTCGCGGCCGTTCTGCTTTCTTTCGAGAGTAAGCGGAGATTCGCCGTCGAAGGTCATATACTCGACCCATTCGCTCATCTCTCTGACAGTACCGCTGCCGACATTTCCGGCTACATAAGGCTCGCAGCCCAGTTCCTCACAGAGATTCATGAATTCGTGAGTACCGAAGCTGTTATCCTCAACTACACCGCCCCAGTTGGTGTTTATCATCTTCTTGCGGCTCTCCTTTGGGCCGATGCCGTCCTTCCAGTGATATTCGTCCGCAAAGCAGCCGCCCGGCCAGCGAAGGACAGGTATCCTGATATTTTTAAGCGCCTCGATGATATCCTTTCTGACGCCGTCCTTGTTAGGAATAGGCGAATCCTTGCCTACAAAGAGGCCGTTATAGATACAGCGGCCGAGGTGCTCGGAAAAGTGGCCGTAGATCTCGCGGTTGATATGGCTTACTTTTGTTTCGGTGTCTACTGTGAGTCGTATGTTTTTCATTGGTGCATCATTCCTTTCGTTAATATCGGGCTTTTCCTGCCCAGTTTAATTCAACTATACCATATCGGCAGCGGGCATACAATGATTTATAATATCGTTATACTTACTTATCGTATGATTTGAGCAGGAGCTCATCCTGATTTCCCGGCAGTATCGGTCAGAAATAAGCGAAAAGCCCCCGAGCGAGGCATCTGCCTCCGGGGGCGCTTAGCTTATTTACAGGAACGCATAGTTCAGTATGAACAGCAAAGCCAGGATATACATTACCGGGTTGATCGACTTTGCCTTTCCGCAGAAAACATTGATTATGACATAGGAGATGACTCCGACTGCTATACCGTCTGCGATGCTGTAAAACAGCGGCATTGAAAGAATACAGAGATATGCCGGGATAGCTGATGTCAGGTTGTTGGAATCGAAGCGGATCTTGGTTATCGAGCTGAACATAAGGAAGCCGACGAAGATCAGCGCGGGAGCCGTTGCAAAGGAAGGTATCGACACGAAGATCGGTGCCAGCAGCATAGACAGCAGGAAGAGCACAGCCGTCGTTATGGCGGTAAGGCCTGTCCTTCCGCCTGCGCCTACTCCTGCGGCAGACTCGACGAAAGTAGTGGTGGTCGATGTCCCGAAGACAGCTCCGGCGGTCGTTGCGGCGGCATCCGAGCAGAGCGCCGGGCTGATCTGTTCAAGCTGTCCGTCCTCGTCCAGCATATCCGCCTTTGCGGATACTCCGATGAGCGTCCCTATGGTGTCAAACATATCGACGAACATGAAGGACAGTATGATAACGATGAAATTGAACACACCGACTCCTGTCATATCAACTGAGAAGCACTTTCCGAAGGTCTTTCCCAGAGCTGAAAAATCTGTCATGGAGAAGGAGGGTATAAGCGAGAAGAAGGCTTCGTTGTCCGGCTTATAAAGGCCTGTCAGCTCGCATATGACTCCCAGGATCCAGGTCGCAAAGATACCGATAAGAATGGCGCCGTGCATCTTTTTGGAATAGAGTACGGCGATGAGCATCAGCCCTATAAAGGCCAGCAGAGCGCATATACCCTGAGTCCTGAAATTCTCAGTAAAGTCGGTCATAGCGACGAGGGTCGAAGGGTTGGAGACCGTGAGCCCGCTGTTGCTGAGGCCGATAAAGGCGATGAACAGGCCAATGCCGACAGAGACAGATTGTTTCAGCGCCATCGGTATGCAGTTGAAGATTAGCTCCCTGACCTTTGTAAGGGAGAGCACCAGAAACACAAGCCCCTCGATGAATACTGCCAGCAGGGCGACCTTCCAGTCATATCCCATCGCACCGCATACAGTATATGCCATATATGCGTTTGTGCCCATTCCGGCAGAAAGCGCGAAGGGAAGATTGGCTGTCAGTCCCATGAGCATCGTGCCGACGAATGAAGCGAGACAGGTCGCCAGCATAACGGCTGTCTTGTCCATGCCGGCATCAGCCAGGATCTTCGGGTTTACTGCAAGGATGTAAGCCATAGTCATAAAGGTTATGACTCCGGCCATTATCTCCGTACCGACTGTTGTCCCCCGCTCCTTGAGCTTAAAAAACTTCTCCACGGGATCTCCTCCTTTTTATCTCTCCTTATCGGCGGCTATCAGCTTGCTGACAGCCGAGACAGCGCACTGTATGGCTGTATCGGTATCCAACTGTGTCGAGGTATCCTCTCCGGAATAGGTCTGCTCCATATTCCAGATCGCCAGCAATACAGCGCCGCAGCGGACATTTCTTGCAAGCCCAACCGAGTATATCGCCGCGCACTCCATCTCTGAGCAGAGGCAGCCCAGCCTCTTATAGCTTTCCCAGCGGTTTTTCAGTGTATAATAGACCGGCGAGGAATCCGGATCCACCTGTCCGTAGAAGCTGTCCTTTGAATGGACAGTCCCGATATGGACACCAAAGCCTTTTTCGGCAGCCAGCTCTCTGGCGGCGTGCCCCAACGCATAAACGACATCGAAGTTCGCCGTCGCAGGATATCCGGAGGGGAGGTATTCCCTGCTGGTGCCCTCAGCGCAGATCGCAGCCGAAGCGATGACCAGATCTCCGCTCCTGACCTGCGGTGCTATCCCGCCGGAGGTCCCGACACGGATAAATGTATGCGCTCCGCACTTTACCAGCTCCTCGACAGCGATAACTGCGGAAGGCCCGCCTATTCCCGTAGAGCAGGCCGAAACAGGGACTCCGTCCAGAAGCCCGGTATATATGGTATATTCCCGGTTGCAGGCGGTCTGTCTGCCGTTTTCAAGATATCGTGCGATCTTGGGTATCCTTCCGGGGTCGCCCGCAAGGATGATATATTTTCCTATATCATCAGCAGTTATCTGCAAATGATACTGTCTATCTCCGTCAAGTATCCCGGCCATAGCGATACCTCCTTTATTCTGTCGGGGGCTGCACATTTATACCGTCCCCGGCTGTAAGGTCTGTTTCAAAGTTGTTTTTCCTTATCCGCCATATCTGGATCAAGGCAAGCCCGGAAAATACAGCGCCCCCCGCCAAAAGCATCACAAGCACGGCATTATCGCCCTTATGCAGCGCCTCGACAAAGACCTCGGAAGGGTCGCCCGGGTCGATCCTGATGCTGATCTTCTGACCGATCCTGTATTTTCCCTTGGAAACAGGAGTCCCCGGATATATCGTATACCTTTTTCCGTCATAGATATATGTCAGGATGAGATAATGATATAGCTCTCTTTGAGTCCTGTGCTTTCCCGCAGACCTCGTTTCATACCTTGAGTAGATGCTCTTGACGGTGCCCTCTGTCTCATAGGTGCAGACACGGGAGAGCCGGTCCGATCCGAGCTTAAAAAAAGCTCCAATCCCTAAGAACACTGCTGCGATGATAAAAAAGACGACAGCGACCAACACAGACCCGCTGTTTTTTCCCCGCCCCGCCATCGGTCTACTTATTGAGCTCATCCAGCTCGCTGCCGTAACCGGAGCTTTCTCCGCTCATATACTGAGCGATCTCCTCCTGAACTGTCTCGGGGCGCTTTGTTCTTCTGAAAACAACGATCATCGGGATCAGCCCCGCCAATACGACAGCCGCGCCGATACCAGCGAAGATCCAGCCGAACCACAGATCCGTGGTGTATTCCGGTATATATACTACAGTCGGATCCTCCGGGCACACCATTACCGTGACATTTTCGCCTACCTTAAAGGGCGCAGGGTTTGATGCGATCTTGGCGCTGTAAGTGTATTGCTTCCCCTCGTACTCATAGCTGAACACAGGAGCGTATGATACCTTGTTGCGGCGTTCGCCGGAATCGCGTTCTTCCAGATAGGATACTATACCTGTGGTCTCATAAGTACAGCGTTTCTTGTCAAGAAAGCGGCTCGCCAGAACGATACCGCCTATCGTCATAAAGATCAGCCCGAAGACCGCAGTTATGATGAACACCACAGCAGCTTCCTTGCGGGTCATTTTTCTCCCGCCGTATTTTTTGTTCATTTGTCTATCTTCATAGAGATATCAAAGGCTTTGACAGAATGTGTCAGCGCTCCGAGGGAGATTATATCGACACCTGTTTCGGCAATTGATCTGATAGTCTCGGCAGTAACGTTGCCGGATGCTTCCAGTCTGGCTCTTCCGGCGGTGATCTCAACTGCCTTCGCCATATCCTCGCAGGACATATTGTCCAGCATTATGATCTCGACTCCCAGCGAGAGAGCCTCATTGAGCTCTTCAAGGTTGGCGACCTCGACCTCGATCTTAACAGTATGGCCCATTTTTTCTCTGAGAGCATTGACTGCTCCGCTCATTGAGCCGTAAGCGTCGAGATGTGTATCCTTGAGCATAGCGCAATCGGAAAGATTATAGCGGTGGTTCTTACCGCCGCCGACGGTAACTGCATATTTTTGCAGGGCTCTGAGGCCGGGAAGGGTCTTTCTTGTATCGGCTATTGATGCCTTTGTCCCCTCGACGAGCCTTACGCACTTATTTGTCGCTGTTGCGACACCGGAGAGATGCTGGATCAGGTTAAGGGCAGTCCTCTCGCCTTTGAGCAGGGCTCTGGTATGGCAGGTTATCCTTGCGATGATATCGCCTTTTTTTACCTGCTCGCCGTCGCGGATATACACCTCGAACCTTGCGCTGTCGTCCAGCAGGGTAAACACTCTGAGGGCTATATCTATCCCGCAGAGGATGCCGTAGTCCTTGGCGACATATCTGGCAGTGGCGACAGCGTCGTCGTCAACAAGGTAGTCGGTGGTAACGTCGATATAGTTTATATCCTCATTCAGTGCTGTTTTGATGATATCGTCTATCTGAAACTGCATCAGCCTCATTGCATTCTCTCCTTCAATTCTTAGTTACGGCTCGCTCAATGACAGCTTTCGCCGCACGGTAGATCATTATAAACAGTATACATCCCGCCGTCGCGAGAAAATCCTTTCCGAGCCCAACCGGGTCGGAAAGCCCGAGTGTAACGAACACAGACCCGGGAAAAAGCAGGGCATCCAGCACCATATCCGAGACTCTCAGGAACGGTGCCGTATCGGGCTTTGAAGGTATGGTCAGCTGATACTCCAGCCCCTGATATATGAACCCGAAGACGAATATCAGAAAGACCTTCCAGAATCCGCCGGGCTCAAGGATCACTGTCAGGACAGTATGCAGCATGAACACACACAGTGCTGAAGCTGCGGCAGCGGCATTTCTCAGCCGGCGCAGCCACTTATCGCTCACGGTCAGAAGCCGGATTCATAGTCTATATCCACGCTTCCGAATGCGATCTGGTAAGCCTCTCCGAGGACTATGAAGGCGACTGTCGCAAGGCTCCTTGCCTCGACGTAATCGCGGTCCAGTTTGAAGCGGCCGTTATCCAGAAGCTGCTTGATCTCGATTATCCTTTCATATCCTGCTGCGAGAGCGGGGATATCGGGCATAACGAAATAAGCCTTCTGCATTATATGCCTGATCTCGGTACGGAGCCCGGAGGGAATATGCTCGGCGCCTTCGTTCAACGTGAATTTATAGTCTATGAAATCCTTTGGAGCGGACTTTGCTCTCTGGCTTATATCGCCGGCAGCCCTTCTGGAGAACACGAGGGCTTCCAGCAGCGAATTGGATGCGAGCCTGTTATTGCCGTGTACGCCGGTGCAGGAGCACTCGCCGCAGGCATAGAGGCCGTCGATAGTAGTTCTGGCGTAGATATCCACCTTGATACCGCCCATAAGATAATGCTGGCAGGGGAAGATAGGCACAGGCTCCTTTGTCATATCATAGCCGGCCTCAAGGAGGTTCTTATAGATCATGGGGAAGCGGTTTTTAACGAACTCGGGATCCTTATGCGAGATATCGAGGTAGAACTCATCCGAGCCTGTTTTCTTGGCCTCAAAGATGATCGAATGAGACACAACGTCTCTGGGAGCCAGCTCCAGGCGCTTATCGTAATTCTGCATAAAGCGTTCGAGCTTACAGTTCTTGAGGTAAGCTCCCTCGCCTCTTACTGCTTCCGAGATAAGGAAGCACTCTCTTGTGGTACGGTTATTGAAAGCAGTCGGGTGGAACTGGATATAGCTGAGGTTCTTGATCTCGGCGCCCATACGGTAAGCCATAGCGATGCCGTCGCCGGTAGCGATAGCGGAATTGGTAGTAAATTCATATACTCTACCGATGCCGCCGGTAGCAAAGACAGCGAAATGGCAGTTGCAGGTCTCATACTTTCCGTCTTTAAGGATAAGGAAGGAGAAACCTGTCTTTGTCCTGCGGACGCGGATCATGAGAGCATTCTCCCAGATCTCGACATTCTCGAGCTTCTGGACATTTCTAAGCAGAGTTGTCTCGATCTCGAAGCCGGTGGCATCCTTATGGTGGAAGATACGATGTTTACCGTGCCCTCCTTCCAGGGTACGGTGATAGTCCCCGTCCGGCTGCTTATCGAACTCGCAGCCCAGCTCGATGAGCCTTGCAATATCTATTTTCGCTTCATTGACCAGTACATCGGTAGAGACAGGGTCGTTCTCATAACCGCCGGCAATAAAGGTATCATGCTTGTGGAGCTCGGGAGAATCATCGGGGCTGTTATACACGCCCGCGATACCGCCCTGTGCAAGTGACGAGTTGCAGAGAGTCAGCTCTCTTTTTGAAAGGACGAGCACTTTGAGCGAGGGATCAAGATTGAGGGCTCCGTAAAGCCCTGCAGCTCCGCAGCCTGCTATAACGACATCATAATTGTTCATAACACTTTACCTCTTTCGCAGAAAGCATTTTTCGCCCGGCAGAAGATGCCGTGGCAGCCTTACAGCTATACATAATACATTATAACACACTATTCCTGATAATTCAACACTTTTTTTGTTAAGACAGTGCAGGACGGTTTTGGCGGATAATATCCGCCAAAACAAAAGCCCGGAAGCAGCCTGATGCCGCCTCCGGACAGTTTTATCAGATCTCGCTCCTGTTTTCAAGAGCCTTGTAAAGGGTGACCTCGTCGGCATATTCCAGCATCCCGCCGATGGGCAGGCCGAAAGCCAGCCTTGTGACCTTGACTCCAAAGGGCTTTAGCAGCTTCGAGATATACATCGCCGTCGCTTCGCCCTCAACAGTCGGGTTGGTCGCCATTATGACTTCATCAATACCGCCTTCGCTGACTCTCGCCAGAAGCTCCTTGATCCTCAGCATATCCGGCCTAACACCGTCTATCGGAGAGATCAGCCCGTGCAGGACATGATATACTCCCTTGTATTCCTTGGTCCTCTCAAAGGCGTTGATGTCCTTCGGGGTCTCAACTACGCATACTGTCGTGTGGTCGCGCTTGGTATCGGAACAGAATCTGCAAAGCTCCTGCTCAGTAAAATTCTGACATACAGGGCAGGTATGGACAGTCCTCTTGGCATCAAGCAGAGCATTTGCAAATGCTTCGACTTCCTTATCGGACATCTCCATAACATGATATGCGAGCCTCTGTGCAGATTTCATCCCTATACCGGGCAGCTTGGCAAACTGCTCGCTGAGCAAGATCAGCGGCAGCGCGCTGCGGTCAGCCATTTCAGAACAGTCCGGGGAAGGATACTCCGCCGGTCAGCTTGCTCATCTCAGCGTCAGAGGTCTCGTCAAGAACTCTTACTGCCTCGTTGAATGCGCTCATAATAAGATCCTGAAGCATCTCAACATCGTTGGGGTCTACGACCTCAGGCTTGATATTGAGCTTCAGCACCTGTCTCTTTCCGTTGATAGTTACATCGACAGCTCCGCCGCCGACAGAAGCCGAGAACTCGCGCTCTTCAAGATCAGCCTGGAGAGCTGTGATCTCGTCCTGCATTTTCTGTGCCTGCTTGAGCATCTGATTCATATTGCCGTTTCCTTTGCCCATGCCCTGTGGTAATCTTGCTTTCATTTTAAAAACTCCTTATTGCTGTTTTTTTATCTCTACTTCGATCTGCGCCTCCTGCGCACGCTTGATAAGCTCGCTGATAGGATTCTCCTGATCCTGGATATCAGCATCGCGTGAGCTGAAAAGCATAAAACCGAAGTCTTTTCCGTAGTAGTCGTTGACGATCTTTTTCAGCTTGGCGCTGTCGTCTGAGTGCCTGAACTTTTTTAACGCAAATTCGCTGGCTACGATGAGATAGAACATATCCCCCTCGATGCAGGCTGCCGAATTCTTGAGGAAAGGCCCTATCGCCGGTATCTTCTCATTGATTATCCCCAGTATCTCCGTCCATTCCGAGAGCGGCGTGTAGTTGTTCGGGTCGAATTTTCTGAGAGGCTTCGGAGGCGGCGCAGGCTTTTCCTTTGCCTGAGCCTTGGGAACTGCGCCGGATGCAAAGGCCTGCTCCAGCTTGGTAAGCCTTTCTCCCAGGGAAGAAACTGCCCGGTCTGATATCCCGGACGACACATTCCCGCTCCTGCTCTTGTCAACGGCGCACATCCTGACGATGCACATCTCCAGCTCTATGCACTTGTTTGCGGCTCTCGGGAATCTCTCAGCACACTGCTGGAGTATCCCCATAAGCCCCAGGACTGTATCTATATCCGTCTGCTGCGAGAGCTTTTTCAGCCTTTCCAGCTCCTCCGGCAGGCAAACGATAAGATCTTTGGTATTGCTGCCCGACATCAGTATCATAATGTTCCTGAGCTGCATTATCAGCTCCGAACAGAGAACGCCCAGATCCTTGCTCTTTGAATACAGATCGTCAACAATGCGTATCGCTCCGGGAGCATCCTTGGAAATGACAGCCTCGATGATCTCGAAGAGGTGATCTCTTCCGGCGATGCCTGCCGCCGACGAAACGACACTGAGGTCGATCTTGTCGGAATAAGCAGCGCACTGATCCAGCAGCGAGAGTGCATCTCTCATGCCCCCGTCGGAAATGCGGGCAATGAGCGAGGCTGCGTCCTCGTCCAGGTCGAGGCTTTCCTGCCCTGCTATATATTCGAGCCTTGCGACTATATCTTCGGTCCTTATCCTGTGGAAATCGAAATGCTGGCATCTGGAAACGATAGTCGAGGGGACCTTGTGTATCTCCGTCGTCGCAAGAATGAACTTGACGTGCGGAGGAGGCTCTTCCATAGTTTTCAGCAGCGCATTGAAGGCTCCCGGCGAGAGCATATGCACCTCGTCGATGATATATATCTTATACTTGCAGAGCTCCGGAGTATAATTTACTCCCTCTCTGAGCTCGCGGATATCGTCTACTCTTGAATTTGAGGCAGCGTCGATCTCGATCATATCGGCAAGAGCGCCGGCATCGGCATTTTTGCAGATCTCGCATTCGAGGCAGGGCTCGCCGTCCTTGGGAGAAAGGCAGTTGAGCGCCTTGGCAAATATACGGGCGCAGGTAGTCTTGCCTGTCCCGCGGGAGCCGGTGAAGAGATAGGCGTGTGCGGTCTTGCCCATTGCTATCTGATTTTTCAGCGTCGTCGTAATATGAGGCTGAGAGACGACATCGTCAAAGGACATCGGCCTCCACTTGCGGTAAAGCGCCTGATACACGGTAACACCTCCGGGAAGACAATCTGCTGGAGGTCGGGTCATAAAAAGTCGATCCGACATATAGATGTGCAGGCGAAACTGCGTCACACGAAACAGACCGCTTAATGCTGCTCGGTTCCCCGCCTGACATGGTTCACAGCGCTTCATTGCGCAGGACCCGCACACCTATATCTCGGATCGATGAGGAACAAAAATCTACACCCGATCTTCGGTACACTTTATTATAACACACTTTCAAATAAAATGCAAGAGTTTTTTCAAAATTTTTTTGCCCCGCAGCAGGCGGAGCAAACGGCCCCGCTTTTTTACCGGATCTCCCTGTAGCTCCCCAGGAATTTAAAATAGGAAAGCTCAAAATCAAGCTCGTTCATAAGCGTCCGCACCTGAGGCGAGGAGAGAGAGCCTTCAAAGTCAAGATAAAACACTACATCAAAATCAGTATTGGCTATGGGTCTGGATTCAATCATAGTAAGGTTCAGCCCCGCCGCCGAGAATTTGGTCAGCAGGCGGTAAAGCGATGAGGATTCGTGAGGCAGAGCCAGCGATACCGAGATGATGTCCGCTCCCCGTGGGATAAGTGTCTCCTTGGAGATCAGGATAAAACGGGTATAGTTCTTGTCGGCATCGGCTATGGATCGCTCCAGGATATTAAGCCCCTGCTCTTCTGCACACTCCTCGGAGCATATAGCGGCTATCGGCTCAGAGCTTACGGATGCCTGCTTTGCAGCGATGGATGTGTTCAGGGCCTGCTCTGTTCTGAATCCGTGAGCTGCGATATATCCGGAGCACTGCATCAGTGCCTGAGCATGGGAGCGGACTTCGGTGATATCCTCTATCCTTACGCCCTCTCTTGCGGCAAGACAATGGTCGATCCTGACCTTTACCGTCGCGCATATTTTCAGATCGTATTCCTTCAGGAGCTCGTAGGTCTGCCCTACGGAACCGGCTGTCGAGTTGACTATGGGCAGCACTCCGAACCTGACCTTCCCGCTTTCTACCTGTGCAAAGACTTCTCTGAAAGAATCGCAGAAGTTCGGCCTCAGCTTCTCTGAAAAGCGGCGGCAGGCGATATGCGAATAAGACCCGCTTATCCCGGGGACAGCGGCATCCGCCGGCTCCGAAAGATCCAGCTCCGCATAGTTCACGGCGGGCTGCTCTCCGGATATCCGCTCGTATTGCAGCATCTTGGATATATCCATCAACGTCGTAAAGAGGACGGCAGCTCCGCCTTTAAGCTGCTCCGGCATCTCTTTCCGTATCCGGGCGATTATCTCGTCCTCTCTGCTCTTCTGGAAGATAGGCATCCCGCTGCGGCTCTTGACATCCGCGACCTCTGTGCAGAGCGCCATACGCTGCCTGAAAAGCTCTTCGATCTGCCTGTCTATCTCGTTTATCCCCTGTCTGAGTTCGTTAAGCTCCATAATAACTATCCTTTGTTTCAATGTTTTCAGATGTCTTTTTCCGGTATATAAATACAGTCGTATCTGACAGCGATACCGTCCGGATAGGCGATCTCCTTCTTTTCGGCGTGAAACCCGCATTTAAGGTAAAACCCCACCGCATCGTCATCTGTCTGCGCAAAGAGAGCGCAGAGCCCTTCCGAACTGACGGCATAGCGTATCAGCGATCTGCCTGTCCCTTTTCCGCGATACTTTTCCGCTACGGCTATCCCGACGATCTCCGGGATATCTGCATTCCTGTCGAGTATCAATATCCCGCAGATGCTCTCATCTTCCGAGATAAAGACCCTGCTCTTCGGAAAGATGCTGCCGATGAAGGCGGTATATTTCTCATAGTCCGGCCTGTACATACACGGAGAATAGACTTCGTAGGCTTTTTCTGTCAGCAGCAGGCCGATATCCCTGCAAAGCGAGATCTTCACAGATCACTCTTCCTGCCGCCCGGCGGCCTTTATAACGTCTATCACCTTATCCAGGCTCTCGCAGCAATCGTAAAGCAGCGGTTTTATATCCTCAGAGGGCTGAGACAGATCCGGCACCATGATGACATTCAGATGCGCTATCGCAGCGGATATGACTCCGTTGGGAGAATCCTCAAGAGCTATGCAGTCTCCCGGGTCGAGGCCCAGCTTCAGGCAGGCATTCTGATAGATATCCGGGGCAGGCTTTCCGTTTTTCACCATATTCCCGCAGATAAAATCATCAAAAAAGTCATAGACGCCGACGCTTTTAAGATACCTCTCAGTCCTGGGATAATCCGTCGCGGTGCAGACCGCTGCCTTTATGCCCTGCTCTTTGAGAAATCGCAGCAGCTCATCGAGGCCTTTTTTCTTTCTGATGCCGTTCTCAGCGATATATGCGTTCATAAGCTCGATGCGCCTTGCTCTTACTTTGGCATAATCGAAGCTGCCGAAAACTCTGTTGAGATGCGGGATCGCATAGGCTGAGGACAGCGAGCGTATCCCCAGAACGTGCTCGGGGCGCATGGGGTAGCCCATCTCATTTGCGGCCTCGCACCAGAACCGCCGAAGCAGGACTTCTGTGTCCAGCATAAGGCCGTCCATATCAAAAATAACTGCCTTGAACATATTTCCTCCGTATTACTGATATGATCTGCGGCAGCACAGAGCCGCGCTTATGTTATTATACCACAGCTCTCTGCTTTTTGCAAGCCGAAATTTGCTTCCGCTGCCAGCCGATTGACAACTGCTGCCAACTGTATTATAATAGGGTGAGGAACCAGTGCACAATGGAGGCGGCTGCTTATACAGAGCAAAGGCCGCGCATCGAAAGGGGGGGCGCTCAATGTCTGACGACTTTGACAGGAATACCGGAAGCACACCCGAGCGGGACAGCTATGAGCTGGCTTACGAACAGCAGCTCCGCAATTTTACCGACCCTGACAACCGGGCTCCGACCGTCCCCGTTGAAAATCTGTCCGGGAGAGACTACGAGCAGCACCCCAACCGTATCGGGCGGGGCAGCAGAGGAAATATCCCGGGCCGTCGCTCCGCGAAAGGCAGGAAAAGATCAAAAGTGAAAACAAAACAATCTCATATAGACCGCAGTGAGCCCCTGCGCTTCGGGCAGAACCATGCCTCCGGGGCGGCTCAGGTAAAAAAGCGCTCGCCCGTAAAGAAGATCATCATAATACTGCTGATAGTCTTCTTGCTGTTCATCGTATTCGTCAATATAATGATCTTCCGCTATATCGGCAAGATCAATAAAAAAGAGACAGGCACCCGCCGCTTTACCACCGCCTCTGTCTATTCAGACGATGTCCTGAACATCCTCGTCATCGGCTCGGATGCCAGAGACTCCTCCCAGCCGGGCAGGACAGACTCGATGATCCTGCTCTCCTTCAACAAAAAATCAGAGCAGACGACTCTGACTTCTTTCATGCGTGACAGCTATGTCATGCTGCCGGAATACGATCTCGACGGCGACGGCTCCATGTTCGGCGAGGGCGACAAATGCAGGCTGAATGCCGCTTATGTTTACGGCGGTCCGGAGCTGCTGATGGACACTATCCAGTATAATTTCGATATCAGGGTAGACCGGTACATATACGTTGATTTCTTCTCATTCATCGACATCGTCGATTCCGTCGGCGGCATCGAGCTGGATATTACCGACGAAGAAGCCGACGGTATGCGCGCCCCGATGTACGAACAGAACAAGATCCTCGGAAACCCCTGGAAAACAGATTATCTCCCCTGCGGCGGCAAGGGCATCCGCGTAAACGGCAATCAGGCGCTGGGCTATGCCCGACTGAGATACGTCGGCAACGCCGACTTCCAGCGTACCGAGCGGCAGAGGATAGTTATCTCGCAGCTCATGAAAAAGGTCTCCGGTCTCGGCCTTTTCGACAAGGACAAATTCGCCTGCGCTCTCTGTAAGAGCATTACCACCAATCTTTCATCCTGGGAGCTCTACAAGCTGATCTTACGCGCTCCCTCGCTTATCAAATACGAAACGAAACAGCTTCGGATCCCCGGCGATAAGGAATATTCCTACGCCATGACTCCCGACGGAGCTTCAGTTCTTGAGATCAACTTCTCCAGCTGCACCGAGAGCCTGTACTCTGCGATCTACGGATAAAATGCCTGCTGACAGCCGGCGCTCATACAGAAATACTATGGCGCTCCTTCAGACAATACAGCTATGCCGTTCTTTATTCGGCCGACACAAATCAAATATCCGAAGGGAGAAACAGTATATGGATCTGAACAAGATGATATCCAAAGCAGGCTCAGCGGTCGTTACCGTGACAGTATTTCTGTTCATGGTATTTCTGATAATAGATTTTTCTATGGGCAGCTACTTTGTCTGCCTGATATTACCGATAGGGTTTATCATGATGACGGCCGGGCTTCACAGAGAGTGCGAGGATGACCGCAAGATCGCTGCAAATATCGGCCTGATCCTTGCGGCGGTGTACGCCACATTTATCATGCTCGTCTATTATTCACAGCTAACTACGGTAAAAAACGAACAGCTGAACGAACAGGCGGCAAAACTGTTAGAATTCGGCAGGTTCGGGCTTATCTTCAACTATGACCTGCTCGGCTACGGTGTAATGGCACTTTCCACCTTCTTCACCGGCCTTTCGATGAAACCTGAGAGCAAGGCGGACAAATGGCTCCGAGCGCTGATGATGATACACGGAGTGTTCTATTTCAGCTGCACTTTTATGCCGATAACAGGACTGTTCGCAAATATGTCCTCTGACGGCAACGGTATCGGCGGAAGGCTCGCTCTTGTTTTGTGGTGTGTTTATTTTCTGCCGATCGGTATCCTTTCATTTCTTCATTTCAGAAAAAAATAAGATACGGCATCCTTCATTCTGCGGCAGATAATGATCTGTCTTAAAATAATGCCCCTGAGCACTTTGGAATGCTTAGGGGCATTTCTTTTTTACAGGTATCAGGATCATTTGATATTCGTCGGCATACCGTTTACGGAGACCTCCGGGTCGTCAAGAGCGATTATCAGGCATCTTCTGCCGTCGATCTTCTCGCATCTGACCTTGTCCTGAGCATCCTTGCCGATGTTTACGGTTATCGAGGGAGCAGAAAGGACTGTCTTTCTCTCGATAAGGTTTACTGCTGTCAGCGGCTTCTCGCCCATAGCTGTTTCAAAGACCTTCGGCAGATGCTCCAGCTTTTCCTGCGGGACGCCCACCTCCCAGAGTATAGACGAGAGCTCATGCTTGCCTACTGTTGCGGGCTCGGTCTCGTGGGCGGATTTATCCACCAGCTCGGTCAGCTTATCGTTGACAGCGGTTATCATATCGTAATCCAGCTCTTCCCCGACAACATTGTTGAGGATAGCATGGAAGGTCTCCTTTTCATTCTTGTAGGAAAGGACGAACTCGCAGCCCAGCAGATCATCGACTACGGAAGTATTGGGCTTTGCCGCATTCTTGGAATATACAAGGACACCGTTTATATCCGGGCGGCGGTCAGAGAATATGGGGAAGAGGAAACCGTCCGAGGGCATCTCGATGATACGGTCGGCTGTAGTCTTCCTGACGATGGAATTGGTCTCGTCTGAGAAGATGAGGCCGTCATATCTCAGCTCAACGGGGCAGACCGCAGTAATGATGAAATCGTAATCTATCTCGTGCTCCGCATCGTCGGTAAGCTCGTCCTGCTTTGTCTTGTTGAGGACGCTGTAAGTACAGTGGGCAGCAAAGACAGCGTATGTGGAGACATACTGCATCCTCTCTACTATCGCGGAGAGAAACTTATCCACCATTTCCTCATCTTTCAGCTTGCTCCTGACCAGCTCATACATAAACGGCTGCATACCGCCCTCAAGATAGGCATCCTTCGGAAAGGCGTATTCCTTGAGATTGCGCCCAAGGGAACCGGAAAGAGTCTTTTTGAGGATAGCCATTATGAGCTCGCTGTCCTCCTGCGGGAGAGTCGGGAAAAGGACGTTTGAGCGGAATTTGATGTTCTTTTCGCTGTCAACAAAGGCAGAGACCACCTGCCCGATAGTGAAAAAGCCGCATTTTTCGGAAAAATTCTTCTTTATCTCATTTATCTCTTTTTTGTTCATTTTCATTACCTCCGAGAAAACAGTATTGATATTATATCACAAACTTTCCGGCATTTCAAGTCGTTTCTGCGCATTTATCCCGGCAGACTGAGCATAATATCTCCGAGGTGATAGCGATGCAAGGCAGAAAAGGCTCTCTCGGGATGATACTTATAGGCGCGGCAGCGGCGCTTTTACTGGGCTCAGCCGCCGGGACGGTAATAAACGCCCAGCCTCCGGCGCCGGAAAAGAGCCCGGTCTATCGGGCAAAGGCAGCAAGAGGGCGTATCCTTGACAGATACGGCAGCATCCTGGCATACAGCGGCGAGGATGGCAGCAGGTCATATCCGGAAGACCTCTGCCCGCATATTATCGGGACACTATCGGCCTCGGGAGAAGCTCAGAGCGGCATAGAGCTGGCGCTGGATACAGTTCTTCGCGGGCAGGACGGCCTGCGGGACAGCGGCCACAATATCCCCGTCAGAGACGGCTCGGATGTTTATCTTACTATCGACAGCAGCCTGCAAAGAGCAGCCGAGAGCATCCTGGAAAAGGCTGCCGCACAGTACAGAAAAGGTGTAGACTACGACACAGCAGCCCCCTACTGCGGTAAGGCGGGAGCCATAGTCATCCTCGGATGCGAAAGCGGCGAGGTCCTTGCCTGCGCTTCATACCCTGACTTTCCGCTGAATGATTTTTCCCGGCGCTATGACAGCCTTGCCGCCGACGATAACTCTCCCCTGCTCTGCCGCGCTCTGAACGGCCTCTACCGCCCGGGCTCGACCTTCAAGCCTGTCACCGCCGCAGCCGCGCTCTGCTCGGGAGCCGTCAGAGCCGACACACGCTTTTGGTGCGGCTCTCATCTACGCCTCGGAGATACTGATTTTTCCTGTGTCAAGCCTCACGGTGCCGCTGACGTGCGCAGGGCTCTGGAGCTGAGCTGCAACATCTACTTCTACCGCGCCGCTCTCCTGACCGGCAGCAGCCAGCTTACAAACTATGCCCGGCTCTTTGGCTTCGGGCAGGCTCCCCGCATCGAGCTCCCGACAGTACCCGGCAGCTTTGCCTCTCCGGAGAACACCTCTCCCTGGAGCGAAGGCCAACTGATACAGGCCGCCATCGGCCAGTCCACCACCCTCTGCACTCCCCTGCAAATGGCGATAGAAGCCCTGACCCTCGCCCGGGAGGGCTCATATCTTGAACCGACGGTCATCCGCAGCACCGGCGGGATGCGCCCTGAAAGCGAACCTGTCCCGAACGATGAGCTTTACAGCTTCGGAAGCAAGGAGGTATTCGATCTTATAAAGCGGGGCATGACCGACTCGACGGTATACACCTACGGCGAATGGGCGCTCTCAAAGCTGCCGCACCCCTGCGCCGTAAAAACCGGCACTCCCCAGTCTCCCCGGGGCTATGACAGCGCCGTTATCGGCTTCTACCCCGCCGACAGACCTGAGATCGCCTTCGCCGTTATGCTGGAGGGGGGAGCTAACGCCAAGCATACGGTGTTTGAGATATGCGAGGCATATAATAAACGGATACAGTTCTGAGCGCCTGATCCCCGGAAATATCAGTACCAGGCAGACTTGACAGCATCTCTTTTATATACTTGATTTTTTAATTATATACTTGACTTTTTTTTAAATATATAGTATAATATATATAGGAAATACCGCACGACCCCTGTGCACAGGATGTGCAGTCCGGATCTTCAACAGATCGCCATAATCCGACGCAGGTGAGCTGACGCCCGGCGAGAAGAATTTGGATATAACGACGAAAACCCGGCAAGCAGACGGAGTGCAGAGGCATTAGCTGCGGGTCATGCGGTGTTGCTTATATAATCATTTCTGACAATCTTGTTTTGGCCTACGTTAAAGGAGGGTGTAAAAATGGTAAAAGGGACTCGCACGATATTCAAAAAACTTATTTCTTCAATAACTGCACTGAGTGTTATGATCTGTGGTTTTACTTTTCCGGCTTATGCTCACAATTCCGATTATTTCAGCGGAATATATACCGGCATCATAACACATCAGAATCTCAAGTTCAGAATTGAATCGTCAGCTATTACGTCATTTCTTACATCCAGCGTTTATTATTCAGCATACGGGTGGTCTAACGTAAGCAATAGTGTAGGTAGTATAGGAATAGCAATCGCTTCTCCAGGAATGCCTTCCAGCGGATTCTATAGCGTATATGGCCAATGGTTTACCGATGGCACTCTTGGTGAAACCATCCCGCGCGATTCGTCTGGAAATATTGTTTCAATGGGTTCAAATTGGTATTCATTATCAATTACAATGAATACTAATTCAAGTTCATTTTCTGGTGCTGATAATGCAACAACAGCAGCCAAAAAGACCTTTACTCATGAAGTCGGCCATGCTTTGAAACTTTCGCACCCAGCATTTGGCTACAGTATTCCCGGACACACGTATCAAGGTCTGCCAAAAGCAGTAATGAATCAAGGCTTAACTATGAGTTCAAAGCCTTGGATCTCATCTACAGTTGTCACTCACGATATAAGCAATCTACAAACGAAATGGGGGTCATAATTATGAAAAAAGCAATGATCGTTTTATTAACCTCGGCAGCGCTCCTTGCGGGCTGCGGTGCATCAGACAGTTCCGCTTCTCCTGTATCACTCAAGGAAACATCATACCCCAAGTCGGCGCCTGCCTCTTACCAGAGTTTCGTGCAGGTCGAAGGAGACCGTATCATTCACCACAGCTTCTCCGAGCTGGAAGCCGCCTCGGAGCTCATAGTCGTCGGAGAGTTTGCAGAGGATACTCAGCAGGAGGCGACCTATAAATACAGCGAGGAGTTCGGCAAGGATATACTGACCGATGCCGTCTCCCGTAATGTCATCGCTGTCAGCAAGGTCATTAAAGGCGAGGCTCCCGACAGGATAAACATCTCCCAGAGATACGGCATCTCGGACAGCGGAGAGCTGACAGCCTTCAGCGGGCTGCCCCCGATGAAAAAGGGAGATAAACGCATATTCTTCCTGAAATACGATAAGGAGAATGACACCTACTGGTGCGAGGGAGACTTCACAGGCAGATACCCTGTCCCGGACGAAAAGCTGCTTGCCGCCGCAAATGAGATATCCGAAGCGCAGACAGAGCTGGATAAATGGACAGAGGAGCATCGCTCCGAGATCTCCGACTCCGGATATACTCCCGAACAGCAGGAAAAGGTCGATAGCCTGGAAGCCCGGATCACCACCGCTCTCGCTCCGTTCTCTCCTGCCGACCTGGATGTCCTCGACAGCAAAGATCTGCGCCTTAAAGCCGGGATCTATGCCGA
>CAMNNQ010000134.1 GCA_946545645.1 uncultured Clostridia bacterium
GGCGGGGTCACGGAACAAGTGCGGCTCCGCACAAAGCAATAGTCCGGGGACACCGGCAATTCAGAAATTATACGATCGATCGTTGGATCAAAAGGAGATCGAGCCTATGAAATTATTAGTAAAAAAATTGAGGGGGAACGCTGTGATACCGGCAAGAGCTACTAAGGAGAGCGCTGGATATGACCTTTCTGCCTGCCTCGATTCGCCGCTCGTTATCCCCGCCGGGGAAACTGTCAAGGTGCCGACTGGGATAAGCTGCGCCGTCGAGGATTGCGGTAACTGCGTCCTGCTCATATATGCCCGCTCGTCTACCGCTGCCAATAAATGTCTTGCTCCCGCAAATTGTGTCGGTGTCGTTGACAGCGATTACAGAGGCGAGATACTCGTCCCGCTCTATAACCGCTCCCGCGAGGATAAGACCGTCGAGCCGGGAGAGCGTATTGCCCAGCTCGTCATAACTCCCGTTCTGCTGCCGGAGGTCGAGGAGACCGACCTGCTGAGCAGTACCGAAAGAGGTGCCGGAGGCTTCGGCTCCTCGGGCTGAAATGATACCCGGAGCACACACAGGATATATCACAAAGGAGGAGCTTATGATAATATATAACGCCAGGATCTACACCCAGGATAAGAACAGGAATGTCATCGGGAACGGCTTTGTACGCTTTGAGGGCGGTCTTATAGCTGAGGTCGGCAGCGGGATGCCCGCTTCTGTATCTCCCGGGGATATCGACGCCGGAGGGAAAAGCCTCTATCCCGGATTTATCGACATCCATACCCACCTCGGACTAACCACAGGCGGCACAGGTATCGAGGGGGAGGATTTCAACGAGGAGAGCGAGCCCAATTCCTCCGGGCTGCATATCATCGACGGGATAAATCCTCTGGATGTCAGCTTTGAGAAAGCTATCAGCGCCGGGATAACCTGTGTTCTGGTGTCTCCGGGCTCTATGAACCCCATCGCCGGAGATATCTGCGCTGTATCGACCAGCGGCAGGAGGATAGACAAAATGCTGCTGCGGAGAGTCGGGATCAAATTCTCTCTCGGAGAGAACCCGAAAATGACATATATGGACCGAGACGAGACACCCTGCACCAGAATGGCTATCGCCGCTATGATAAGAGAGGCGCTGACCAAAGCCCGCAGATACATGGATGACCTCCGGGATGCCGAGGACGGCGGAGATATGCCGGATCTCGATCTCGGAAGCGAGGCGCTGATCCCTCTGCTCAGGGGGGAGCTCAAGGCGCATTTCCATTGCCACCGCGCCGACGATATTTTTACGGCTGTCCGGCTGGCAAAAGAATTCTCTCTCCCCTATGTGCTGATCCACTGCACCGACGGACATCTCATCGCTGAGGAGCTGGCTGAGGAGAAAGCGGAAGCGGTAGTCGGGCCGATAATGTGCGATGCCTGCAAGCCGGAGCTGGCCAATATCACACCTGCCAATGCTGCAAAGCTCGATGCTGCGGGAGTCAGAGTCGCTGTATGCACAGACCACAGCGAGATACCTATCGAGTATCTCCCCATAAGTGTCGGGGTGTGCATGAAGCACGGTCTGCCCTTTGACAAGGCTCTGGATGCTGTCACGATAACTGCGGCGGAGATCGCCGGGATAGCAGACCTGACAGGCTCGGTAGAAGCGGGCAAGAGAGCTGATCTTACGCTCTTTGAGGGCTTCCCCTTCGAGGTCATGAGCTCGCCGGAGCTGACAGTCTGCGGAGGAAAGATCTACACCGGGAGAAAGGTATGACAAGGATAATGTTCATCCGCCACGGCAATATACTTCTGCTTACCATGTGTGAGAGCAGAAGAAATAGACAAATCTCAGGTTGCCGAGCTGATGTGTCAGTATTTTAATCGAAAAATAAAGAGTGGATTGTATGATAAGAAAGATGAAAAAAGAAGATCTGCATAGGTGCGGGGAAATATATGCTAAAGCATTTCCTATAGAACATTGGGGGATCGACTGGGATCCTGATAATGCAAGCGAATATTTGTCAGATTTTTTTGAACAGAAAAAATTTTTAGGTTATGTGTATGAAGAGGATGATGCGATAATTGGATGTTTATTTGCACTTTGCAGGATATCAGGAAGCAAAAAGGAAATATACATCAACGAGATGGCAGTGTTACCTGAAAGACAGGGGCAAGGAATAGGGCGACAGTTGCTGAATACGGTTTTAGACTATAGTAAGGAAGCAGGTTTTGCAGGGGTCGTTTTATATACTAGTGAATATGCACCTGCTGCTAAGTTTTATAGAAAAAATGGTTTTAAGTTATCGCAAGGGACCGTTTGTATGTATTACGAGTAATTATTCTCTTGACTCGCCCCTTAGAGGATAAGGCTTTGAAGGGAACTGTGGTCTGAATGGCAGTCAAGAGTGGTCTGCGGAATGGTCTGAACAGGAGATCATAGACCATTTTAGACCGTTTGACGGAATAAAAATGCCGAGATCAGTTAGGAGTAAAAAATAAATGATACGCGTGTTGTTCATCTGCCACGGGAGTATATGCCGCTCGCCGATGGCGGAGTTTATAATGAAAGAGCTGGTGCGCAGGGCGGGCAGAGAGGAAGAGTTCCGGATCTGCTCAAAGGCGGTCAGCACAGAAGAGCTGGGCAACGGTCTCTATCCCCCCGCGAGGTCGGAGCTGGAGCGCAGGGGCATCCCTTACGGAAAGCACTGCTCGGAGCAGCTCTCCCGCAGCGATTACGATAAGTACGATCTCTTTGTCGTTATGGACAGGAGCAATCTCAGGCAGGCGGAGTGCATTTTCGGGGGCGACCCGGATAGCAAACTCAATAAGCTGATGGCCTATGCCGGAGAGGACAGGGATGTTTCAGACCCCTGGTATTCCCGCCGCTTCGATATCGCCTTTGACGACATCATGCGCGGATGCAAGGCTCTGCTGGAAACGCTGTGAAATAAAACCCGGTATCTTTACTTTTACGGGAAAATATGATAGTCCTCGGCCGGACGGGTCAGTTCGCAGAGCACGTTGTGCCAGACCCGGCGTTATGTGCCCGGTATCTTTACTTTTGCGGGAAAATATGATAGTCCTCGGCCGGACGGGTCAGTTCGCGGAGCACGTTGTGCCAGACCCGGCATTA
>CAMNNQ010000135.1 GCA_946545645.1 uncultured Clostridia bacterium
TCAAGGAGAATTTGGGTAATATGACGGAAAGCTGGCAAGCAGATGATGTGCAGAGGCGTTAGCCGCGGGTCGTGCGGTGTTGCCTTAAAAAACAACAGAAAAAACGGTATATCCTCACCGCTTCAGGCGGGAAGATATACCGTTTTCAATATGTTATTATCTGTGCGGCGTCCTATTCGTCCCTGAATTTCTCCAGATCGGCAAAAAGGCCTGCAAGACTGTCCTCTGATTCTTCGCGCAGCTTGGCGTTGCGGAACCGGACTTCATAGGCGAGACATTCCTGCTGAGCCTTTATGGAGGCTTCGTCCTTGTTCCCGTAAATAGGGTTGCCTGTCAGAGCCTGATATTCTTCAGGGGTGTTCCAGGGTTTTATCCCGACGATGGAGACATTGTCTGTGCTGCCGTTGCGCATCGCCAGTTGACAGAGAGCCTCCAGCTTTTCCGCAAAGGTCATTGAGGTTATCTTCATGGCGATCTCAAATTCGTCTTTGGTGATGAAATCCGAGAGCCCGTCTGAGCAGATCAGCACAGTATCATCCGGCTGCTCTCCGAAGAGAGACATAAATCTCAGGTGGTCTATATCCGGCTCCTGCAAAACGCTGCCTATGGAGGAGACAATAGCGTTCTGAAATTCGGGCTCAAGATCGGCGACAGAAGTTATCTCGCCGTGATCGTAGAGAAAACGGCTGTATGTCTGGTCTGTTGTAAGCTGGCGTATGCTGCCGTTGACATAGCGGTACATCCGGCTGTCTCCGACATTGTAGCAATTAGCGGTGCCGTCTTCATCTACTGCGAGCATACACAGAGTCGTCTGCATATTGACAGTATCGTTTGCAGAGACTCCGGCGCGGATGACCTTTCTGTGTACCGAAAGAAGATAGCTGTCGAGATCGACGCTGGAATCGTAATCCAATTGCGCGAGGGAAGAGGTGCAGATCTGGGATGCCAGCTCTCCGGCTTTTTCTCCGCCGACTCCGTCGCAGACAGCAGCGAGAAACGGCGCAATGCAGACCGAGCCGTAGCCGCCCTTGGTTACGGTGACACGGTTGACCAGCATAGCGTCTTCATTGTTCAGACGGTATTGTCCTTTATCGGTATAGCCATAGATATAATAATTCATAGGCATACATTCCTTCGCAGATATATAATAATTATATCACGCAATTCAAAAAATGTCAATTGCACAAGTCGATTTTTTGTACTTTTGAAGCAGAGCGGTGAGAAGGCTTTTGATCTGCCGTGACGTTTTTACTGATTGACAAACAGGCTCAGCAGATGTATAATATAAAATAGAAGGGTGTGGCCGGAAGAGGCAGCCCATCATAACGTTAAGGAGTGTCGTGTGTGATAAACGAAAGCATCAGAAAGCTGACTGATTATGCCATAAAGACCGGGCTCATCGCCGGGGAAGACAGAGACTGGGCTGTAAACCGTATTTTAGAGGCTCTCTGCCTCGATGAGTATGAAGACCCGGGCGAGCTTCCAGAGGCTCCGCTGGAGGAGATCCTCTCCGAACTGCTGGCTTATGCCTGCGAAAAAGGCCTTTGTCAGGACAGTATCGCCTACCGTGACCTTTTCGATACAAAGCTCATGGGTCTGCTGACTCCGCGACCTTCAGAGGTCATAAAGCGTTTCCGCAGCCTTTATGAAAGCTCTCCCAAGGAGGCTACCGATTATTTCTATAAGCTCTCGCAGGACAGCGACTATATCCGCCGCTATCGCATAGAAAAAGATGTCCGCTGGCTGGCTCCGACAGAATACGGCCAGTTGGATATAACTATAAATCTCTCAAAGCCGGAGAAAGATCCGAAGGCCATAGCCGCAGCGGGCAGAGCAAAGCAGTCCGGCTATCCGAAATGTCTGCTCTGCAAGGAGAATGTCGGCTACGCCGGAAGGCCTGACCATCCCGCCAGACAGAATCACCGTGTCATCCCCGTAACGATCAACAACGAGCCCTGGGGGATGCAGTATTCCCCATACGTTTACTATAACGAGCACTGCATAGTCCTGAATACAAAGCATACACCTATGGTCATCGACAGGGCTGCCTTCTCCAAGCTGCTGGACTTTGTCGGGCAGTTTCCTCACTATTTCGTCGGCTCAAATGCCGATCTTCCCATAGTCGGCGGGTCGATACTCTCCCATGAGCATTTCCAGGGCGGAGGCTATGAGTTCGCCATGGCAAAGGCTCCCGTGGAGAAGGAGCTGCGCTTTGAGGGCTTCGAGACAGTCTCGGCAGGCATAGTCAAATGGCCGATGTCGGTCATAAGGCTGCGTTCCAAAGCCAGAGAGAGTCTTATTTCTCTGGCAGATAAGCTGCTGGCCCTCTGGAGAGGCTACTCCGACGAGAGCTGCTTCGTCTTTGCTGAGACAGACGGCGAGCCGCATAATACCATTACTCCCATCGCCCGTATGAGAGGCGGGGAATATGAGCTTGATCTTGTGCTCAGAAACAATATCACTACTGAAGAGCATCCTCTCGGCGTGTTCCATCCCCATGCCGAGCTGCATCACATAAAAAAAGAGAACATCGGCCTTATCGAAGTAATGGGACTTGCAGTGCTCCCCTCAAGGCTCAAAGGCGAAATGAATGATCTTGCCGATGCTATGGTCTCCGGGAAGGATATCAGAGCTGACGAGATCCTTTCCAAACACGCGGATTGGGCGGAGGATATCCTTGCCCGCAGAAAAGTCGATGCGGGGAACATCAGAGAAGTCCTCAGAGAAGAGATAGGCATCGTCTTCTCAAAGGTATTGGAGCACGCAGGCGTGTTCAAGAGAGACGAGAACGGCAGAGCAGGCTTTATGCGCTTCATCGTCAGCGCCGGCGGATATGAGCTCCGATAAATCGGCAGCAAAGAAGGGTGTCTATGATAAAGAGAAAAAGAAAACGTACTTTCTGGGATCAGAGCAGGACAGCACTGGCTTTGGAGGGCTCTATGCTGGTGGCGCTCATAGTCGGGATAGCCTTCTCGATAGTAACGCTGGTATTCTATATGAGAGCCCGTAATGCGCACAGCGTCGATATGCTGACAAGAGATAAGATAATCAAGGTCAACAGCAGGAATGCCGATAAGCTGATGATCGTCGCGCACCCGGACGACGACGCTCTCTGGGGCGGGGCGCATCTTATGGAGGGAGGATGGCTCGTCGTCTGCATAACCAACGGCAGGAACGAGACACGGAGCGAAGAATTCTATAAGGTCATAGAAGCCTCCGGAAATACTCCTCTGATACTGGAATATCCGGATAAGGTCAATTTCAAGCGGGATAACTGGGATCAGGTCATCGAAGGGATAAAGTGCGATGTGTCGCTGCTGGTGGGCTATAAGAAATGGACTCAGATCGCTACCCATAATCCGGAGGGGGAATACGGCCATATCCACCATAATATGACATCCCCCATAGTTGCGCAGGCCTGTATAGATCATGGCTGTGAGGATAAGCTCTGGTATTTTGCCAGGTATTTTACTAAGGCCAGAGCAGATGAGGTAACACCGGGCCTTGTGCAGCTCTCAGACGAGCAGGTGGATTTCAAGAAATATCTGCTTTCGTTCTATAAATCTCAGCGAAGCACAACAGAAAGATTTATGCATACGGTCCCCTATGAGAACTGGATAAAGGCGACTGATTGGAGAGATGAGGATTGAAAACAGGCAGAAGGCTGGACCGCAGGGATCATAAGATACTCCTCGCCGCGGCGATCTTCTATATCGTCTGCATCGCGGTCTATACCAGATTTTTCAGTCAGACCTTCGGTTCGACCCTCGATTGGTCGAACCAGCATTTTGCCATACCCGATCTTCTGAGAAAACGGTTTTACGAAACAGGCGAGCTGTTCCCCAGCTTTGCGCCGAATATCGGCGCGGGAGAGAATATCTATGTCCTCTCCTACTATGGGCTCTACTCGCCTGTTATAATGCTGTCTTATCTTCTGCCTTTCGTTTCTATGGCGGTGTATATACAGGTCTCATCGGCTGTACTTGCTTATCTGGGCGGAGCGCTTTTCTACCGCTTCGCAAAAAAGCATTTCTCCGGGAAGATCCCTGTGCTGCTTCTGGCGGGATATCTTCTTGCAGCTCCGGTGTTTCTGCATTCGCATCGCCATATAATGTTCGTCAACTATCTGCCCTTCCTGATACTCGCCCTTGAAGCCTGCGATAGCTTCTTTGAAGGCAGGGGAGGTACAAAGCTGACCTTCTGGTGTCTGATGATGATACTGACGAGCTGGTTCTTCAGCGTTTCCGGGCTGCTGGCAGTAACCGCTTACGGTATATACAGATACCTTAAAACAAAAGGCAGCTTCAGACTGTCAGACTTTGCAAAGGCCGGAGCCGGCTTCGCGCTGCGTATAATAACAGCCGTTATGCTGGCGGGAGTCCTCCTTCTTCCGACAATTTATGTCCTGCTTTCCGGAAGAGACGATACCAACCGTGTCCTTGAAACGGCCGATCTGATACCTCTGCCGAGATTTTCCGGGCTGGGCTTTTCCTCTTATTCAATGGGGCTCGGGTGTATGGCTCTGCTGGGGATAGTTGTCGCTGTCGCAGCCAAAGACAAGGCCAGAAGGTTTCTGGGGATCGTCATAGCTTTGCTCATAAGCGTCCCTCTTCTGACTTATATCCTAAACGGGACGATGTATATCGACTATAAGGTGCTTATCCCCTTTATGCCGCTGACATTGCTGCTCTGCGGCGAGCTCCTTGAAGACATCGAGGCCGACAGGCTGACAAAGAAGCATATCATCGCGGCTCTCATCGTGTTCGCTCTGTCATATATCCTCTCCAAGCGGGATGCTGTCAACCTTGTGGCTGTCGGCGGGGATATGCTGGTAGTCTGCATTGCCGCAGGGCTGATGTTCAAAAAGGGAGACAAGCGGGGCTTTACTGTCGCTATGGTGCTGGTGCCCTTTATTTCCTCTGCCGCAGTGAATTCTACAGATGAGCCTATGCTCTTTGAGGATATCAGGGCAGCCGACCCCGAAGCCTGCCGCTCGCTGAGCCGCTATATCGAGGATGACCCCGATCTCTGGCGCACAGCTCTCGCTGAGAACAGGCACAACAGCGCCAATATCGTTACCACTCCCGCCCATTACAGCGCCTATATCTATTCCTCGATACACCATAAAGGCTACAACGATTTCTATTTCAATGTCATGAACAACGAGAACGAGTACCGCAATTCCGCGCTGACGACCCGCTCTCAGAACCCGATGTTCGAGATATTCATGTCCAACAGATATCTTTATTCCGAATCCACGGAGGTGCCCTTCGGATATGAAAAGGTGGCGGAGGAAGACGGCATAACACTGTTCCGCACAGAATATGCCCTGCCTTTCGGGCGCTGCAAGCCGCAGCTCGGAGAGGATGTCTTTGACAAGCTCTCGAACCCCGAGAAAATGGAAGCTCTGCTGAAATATACCGTAGTCGGGACAGGCGGGGAGTTCCAGGGGAGTGTCGGGGAAGTCTCGGAGCTCCGGCTCCCGGAGCACAGCGCCGTAACTCCCACAGACAGCGGCTATCATATCGTCTCCGAGGAGGAGTTCACCATAGAGCACGTCCCGCTGGGATTTACGGTCCCGGAGGGCAAGCTGTTGGTGCTGGAACTGGAATGTGACAACACTGCTCCCCCCCGGGAGGATGTCAAGCTGACGGTGAACGGCGTCGGGAACAAGCTCACTGCCCCGGATTGGAAATACTATAACCACAACACGACTTTTACCTATGTACTTCCCCCTCAGAACGGCAAGGCTCTGAATGAACTCTCCATGACCTTTACCGCCGGGGATTATCTTTTCAGCAAGCTGCGGATCTGTCTGATGGATTATCCTTACACCGCCCACGAGACCGATGCTCTGCACATTGATAAGTCTGTTTCAAGGGGCGACCGCTTTACCGGCAGCATAAACTGCACAGAAGACAGTTGGTTCGAGCTCTGCTTCCCCTATGACGAGGGCTTCACTATAACCGTTGACGGCAGGGAGCAGGAATATGAGTGTGTCGATAAGACTTTCATAGGCTTTGAGCTCAGAAAGGGTCAGCATACTATCGACATCCGCTATAAAGCGCCGCTGCTGGATAAGGGCAAGCTGCTCTCTGCGATCGGCGCCGTACTGTTCGCGCTGCTGGCAGCGGCAGATATTGCAGCCCGCAGGCTCAAAAAGGATCAGTCTCTCGAAAAAGCCGGCAATAATGCAGGATAACAGATCGCTGCGCGGCAACGGGGCAAAGGTGTGAAAAATGGGTATTCCCCCGTTAGGGGGAATACCCATTTTATGTTGGGAACTGTTCGTGCAGCAGCCCGGCTTACTTTTTGTGATTGATCCTCTTCTGGAGCTCAGCCACAGCCGGAGTAAGAACACCGCCGACAGCCGGGATGATCCAGCTATAGTTCCAGTTGTTCCTGATGAAGCTGACAGCGAGGAACACACCGATCACGATGACCCAGTAGATCATGACCAGATTTATGCCGTTCTCACGTATATCTTTTTCTGTGCGGGAGTAGTCGCCTTCTTCAAGGAGCTTTTCAAAGCCGCTCTTGATCGTCGCGGATCTGACAAGGAGCCATACTCCGAAGGATATGAAGAGAAGCATTACGCAAACGCCGATAGCTCCAAGAAGAGTCTCGTAGTCCCCGCCCTTTTTCTCGCCGATGATGCCCATTATTATCAGTACAGGGACACCTATGATGCAGAGGATGACTCCGAAGGTCAGAGCTCTGTTGTAGACCGGGCGGTACTGCTCAGAGCGTTCTTTTGTCATGCCTTCTACTCCGTAGGCTGTGTCGATATTCTCCTTGTCCAGAAATGAGAACCTCTCGGTGAAGTGAGATGTGCTGATAAAGAGGCCGACAGCTCCGGAAATGATGAGGAGCATGATGCCTACCCCTGCGCCGGCTAATATGTCGTTATTGTAGATCTCTGAGAGAGCTCCCAGCATGAGCATAGGTATAACGGAGAGGACGCAGAGGAAAGAACCCAGCGCGATCTTTCCGGCATAGCGACGATTCTCTGCCAGGTATTCGTTGGCTTCCTCCATGCTTACCTGCCTGAGGGGAGGCTCGGAGGAGCTGTCCTCGGTCATGGAGAAGTCCGCCTCTTCGATGCTGTCTTTTAAAAGGTAATCTGTGCTGACCCCGAAGATCTCGCTGAGGGCGATTATCTTATTAAGGTCCGGGACAGACTGTGCGCTCTCCCATTTGGAAACAGACTGGCGGCTGACTCCTATCTTTTCTGCCAGTTCCTCCTGCGAGAGGCCGCTGCGCTTTCTGAGATCAATTATTTTGTCTGCAAGTATCATAGCTCTTATCCTTTCTTTCGGGCTTGCCCGTTTCTTTGATAACAGCATATCATTTTTTCGGGTTGCAGTCCACCAACCGGCCTTTTCAATTTGTCAACCGGCAGTTGCACTTGGTTGCGGACCGCGCAATTACGAGGTTTCATGCCTCTTCAGGGGCGTCTTTCTTCTCGGAGAGCTTGAGGGCGATATGGAGCTCGTCAAGCTGCTTCGGGTCAACGGAAGAGGGGCATTCGCTCATAAGCTCGCTGGCATTCTGAACCTTCGGGAATGCTACGACATCGCGGAGAGAGTCAGCTCCGCACATTATCATAGTGATACGGTCGAGGCCGATACCCATTCCGCCGTGAGGAGGAGCAGCATAGCGGTAAGCGTCAACGAGGAAACCGAACTTGGCTTCGATCTCTTCGTCGGTCATGCCGAGAGCTTCAAACATCTTCTGCTGGAGCTCAAAGTCTGTGATACGCATAGAGCCGGATGAGAGCTCGGTGCCGTTCAGAACCAGATCCCAGGCCTTGGCTCTTACATTTGCCGGGTCAGTGTCCAGGTATTCAAGACATTCTTCCATAGGCATAGTGAAGGGATGATGAGCGGCTACCCAGGTGCCGTTATCCTCATCGAACTCAAAGAAAGGCATCTCGGTTATCCAGAGGAAGTTATGCTTGCTCTCGTCGATGACACCCAGACGCTTGCCTGCGATAAGTCTGATAGCGCCCAGAGTCGGGAGAACTACCTTGTTCTTGTCGGCGCAGATCAGCACGAGGTCGCCCTGCTTGGCGCCGACCGCTCCGAGGACAGCCTCCAGCTCGCCGTCCTTCAGGAATTTCTTGAAGGAGCAGTTGGGCTCGTCTGCCCAGCGGATATAAGCGAGGCCCTTTGCACCGATGCCCTTGGCGTGCTCGATGAGCTTGTCGATCTCTTTTCTGGTGTAAGTCTCGGCGCCGCCCTCAACATTGATGGCTCTTACTGAGCCGCCGCCGGCCAGCGCATCCTTGAATACGACAAAGTCGATATCCTTTACAGTTTCGGAGATATCCTGTATCTCAAAGCCGAAGCGGGTGTCAGGCTTATCTGAGCCAAAGCGGTTCATGGAATCCGCAAAGGTCAGGCGGGGGAGAGGCAGAGAGATCTCTTCTCCGAGTATCTCCTTGAAGAGCCTTGCCATATAGCCCTCGACACAGGCCTGGATATCCTCAGCGTCTACGAAGGACATCTCAAGGTCTACCTGAGTGAATTCAGGCTGACGGTCGGCACGGAGGTCTTCGTCGCGGAAGCAGCGAGCCAACTGAACATATCTGTCGTAGCCGGAGATCATGAGAAGCTGCTTGTAGATCTGCGGAGACTGGGGCAGCGCATAGAACTTGCCCTCGTGGACTCTGGAGGGAACGAGATAGTCTCTTGCGCCCTCGGGAGTCGATTTCATCATCATCGGGGTCTCGATCTCCAGAAAACCGTTCTCATAGAAGTATTCTCTTGTTACTCTTGCGATATTATGGCGCATGATGAGATTGCGCTGGAGCTTGGGGTTTCTAAGGTCGAGATAGCGGTATTTCAGCTTCAGCTCATCGCGGACATTGTCGGAATTCGTTACTTCAAAGGGGGTAGTCTCGGCCCTTGAGAGGATACGGAGATCCTCGACAAAGATCTCGAGATGGCCTGTGGGGAGCTTATCGTTCTTGCTCTCGCGCTCGACTACCTTGCCCTTGGCCATAAGGACATACTCGCCTCTGACCTGCTCGGCCTTTTCAAATACAGCCGGGTCGGACTTATCGTTGAACATAAGCTGGACAACGCCTGTCCTGTCCCGCAGGACGATGAAGATAACGCCGCCCTTGTTCCTAACTCTCTCGGCAAAGCCGCAGACAACCGCCTCGCTGCCGATCTCGCTGACCTCTCCGCAGTAAACTGTACGGCGGAGGGAGCCCATTGTGTCAAGTTTCATATGATTTCCTCTTTCCTGTAATACTTGCTTGATTTATGTTTCCCACAAAGGGGTCATTTCTTTTCGATCTCGAATCTCTGACCTCTGCCCTTTTTCTCCGGGCTGTAAAGGTCGGTGACATAGATATGATCCAGCCCTTCAAGGCCGTAATCGTCAATATACACATAGACGGTGCACTCGCTTCCCGGGGGGATGTATTCGATTATCTGCACATTGTCATTTATTCTGAGGTCATAGTATTCTGTGCGGATGGAATTGTAGATGCTTTTTCCGTCTTCGTTGGTGATATAGAGCATTCCCAGAGTGTTCGGGTCGGCGCCTGTGTTTCGGAGGACAGCCTTGAAAACTCTATCGAATGACCCTTCCGGGGCTTTTATCTCCTCAAAGGAGAGGACCTGGTTGACCTCGCTGTGCCGGGCGTCTCTTGAGGCGCGGCTGTCAGCGACATCAGGAATGGCGATGATCTCGATGATGAGTATCAGCACAAGGAAGATAGCGGGGCCGATAAAGCGGTAGAGCTTTTTGATCACCTCAAAGATAACTTCAAAGATTATCGTCATTTCGCGGCCTCCTCTCGGAGCGTGAACTCATATCTAACCTCCGCGTGCTTATCGACGGCAAAGGAGTCGTTGTAGCGGAAGGTCAGGACAGTATGAGACGTATCCTTTTTCGGAACGGCAAAGATCAGCTTGAAGGAATTATCTCCGTTCCCCCGGGGGCTGAAAAAACCGTCGGTATAGGGGCTGTCCCGATATTCATCTTCTGTCATCCCCAGCAGCTCCCGTGCCGACCACCGGTCGAGAGCCGTTACAGTCGTCCCGCGCTCAGTGAGGACATACGCTCCTCCGATCCTGCGGGAGATATCCTCGCCCTCTTCCTTGGTCTCATAGGAAACCTCCAGCAGCTTGAAATCTCCGGACACCGTGCTCTGATACTCTTCCATTACCCGGAAGCCGGTGAGGCGGAGCTGGCAATTGTCCAGCATGACGGTATCTCCGAGGGAATAGCTCTCCTTCCTGAGGTCTTCTGTTGAGCGCTGGGAGATGTAATAATCCAGCCTTTCGTTATAGATATGCTTCCCCCAGAAGGCGACAACGGCCATAGCTCCTGCCAGCAGCAGGCAGATAGTAAGCTGCACCGGTTTGCGGCGGAGGGGGCTTTGCTTTTTTTCCTTGCGGAGCTTTTCGTTCAGGTAGCTCCGGAGCACCTCGCTGACGTTCCCGCCCTGAACACGGTCGTTTTCCTGCGCTTCGGCTATCTGATCCTCTGTCGCGTGCATCCCGCAGTAGGGGCAGATGCCGCTGCGCTTCAGCGGATCATATTTTTTTCCGCAGGCGCTGCAGCTTATCTTCACTTTTTCTCACTCCTGTCCTTTTTCGGCATCCATAGGGGTGCTCCCTGCCGGAGGAAGGTTCTCGATGTAGGCGCGGACGATTGGTTTCTTGTTATCCCAGAACATAAAGAACATACCTGCTGCCCAGACTGCTGCAAAGGCGCCTGCGGCTGCGAATTCCCGCAGTCCGGCCGCCATAAGAGTTATCAGCAGGATACCGATCGTCCAGACTGCCGCAAAGATATAGGTATAGACAGGCTTTCGGAAGGATCCGGTGATAAGTGTCCCTTCCTCACATTCTGTCATTTTTCCGAAGAAGCCCGTTGAGCCTCCGTCTCGCTTTTTGGCCTGATGATGATAGATCTGGAAATCAGTCATCGAAGTCCGGCAGCCGTAATAACAGCTTTCAAACTTATGTGCCCGCATAAATCTTCCCTGGGACATGATGTTTATCGTCGGCCTGTGCTCTACCAGCTCACGGTCGAGCTTGCGTGCGAGGCGCTTCGGGGAGAGGGAAGTCGTGTATCGGAAGCTGACGGGTAGGATGCTCAGCATCAGGATTCCTTCCCGGCGGGCTGGTCGGGATAATTTCTCGGGTCAAAGACCTTTTCGTTTATCTTGATCTGCCCTCCGGCTGTCATATTGGCGAACATACCGTAGAGAGTCCCGCAGGTCTTGCAGCGGAACTGGTGGAAGAATTTGGGGCAGGTGTTTATCCCGCCGGCCAGCATCAGCTCGATAGGCATGGATTCGTATACGACCTCGACCGAGCCATCGAGTATCATGCCGTGAAATGAGCGGAGAGCGTTCATATAATCTGCGGGAGATCCGAATTCTTCAAGGGGTATCATATCGCATTTCTTACATCTCATAGCTATTTCCTTTCCTTTCTTATTGCAGCGGTTCGTTGTTGTTGCCCGTAAAGGCCTCAAAAAGGCTGCGGACACTGTCGTTTGCGGAAAGCAGCTCGGCATAGCTCTGCTCGGCAAAGGCTTCGACCATATCTTCTCCGAGAGTTATATCTGTCTGCTCGCCTGTGGTCATATTCTTGAGCTTGGCTGTTCCGGCGGAGATCTCGTTCTCGCCCAGGACTATGACAAAGCGGGCTCGTATCTTGTCTGCGTAGTTCATCTGCTGCTTGAGCTTCCTGCCGACAAGATCGTATTCCACTGCGTAGCCGTCCTCGCGGAAGCGGGTAGCCAGTTTCACAGCCATTTCGCGGGCTTCGTCGCCCATAGTAACGAAGCATAAGTCGGGGGTCTTAGGGTCGAGGAACTCGCACCCGCGGCTTTCAAGAGCCAGGATGAGCCTTTCCAGACCCATGCCGAACCCGAGAGCTGGAGTGGGCTTTCCGCCCATAGTCTCAATGAGCCCGTCGTATCTTCCGCCGCCGCAGACAGTTCCCTGCGCTCCGATATCGCGGGAGATGAATTCAAAGACAGTCCTGGTATAGTAATCAAGACCGCGGACGATCCTGGGGTTGATCTTATACTCGATGCCCATAAGATCGAGATTGTGCTTCAGGCCCTCGAAGTGAGCTTTGCAGTCGTCGCAGAGGTAGTCTATAATTACCGGAGCGCCGGCAGCGATAGCCTGATCCTCCTCGCTCTTGCAGTCCAGCAGGCGGAGGGGGTTTTTATCAAGTCTGTCCTTGCAGGTGTCGCAGAGCTCGGCTCTGTGGGGCTCGAAATAATCCTTCAGAGCCTGTCTGTAGGCAGCCCGGCAGGTGGGGCAGCCGATGGAATTGATATTGAGCTCTATACCGCCGAGGCCGAGCATATCCATAACAGATTTGGCCAGGGCTATGAGGTCTGCATCTGCGGCAGGGTCTGCGGAGCCGATGAGCTCGCATCCGAACTGATGGAACTCGCGGAGTCGGCCTTTCTGAGCTCTCTCGTGTCTGAAACATGAGAGCATATAAAAGAGCTTCAAGGGCATAGCTTCGTTGAGAAGTCCGTTCTGGATGACAGCGCGGATAGTGCCTGCTGTCCCTTCGGGGCGGAGGGTATAGCCGCCCTCTCCGGATGCGCTGACGGAATACATCTCTTTCTGAACTACATCGGTAGTATCACCGACAGAGCGGACGAAGAGGCCTGTTTCCTCGAAAGTCGGGATCCTTATCTCTCTGAAGCCGAACTGTTCGGCGGTATCTTTAGCGACCTGCTCGACGGTATGCCATTTCATCACCTCCGAGGGTGTGACATCCTGAGTGCCGTTGGGTCGTTTAATAATCGATCCCATTTTTCATCATCCTTTCTTTAGTTGAGTTTTTGCCTGCTCCGGCCGGATAATCAAATTTCATTTTAACACATTTTTATAAATAATATATGAAATCGAGCTTAAATCTTTTACATTAAATTAACAAAAGCAGCCACATTGCTTTGAAAATAAAAAAACACAGCCGCCCCGGAATAGGGACGACTGTGGCCGTGTTACCACCCTAATTGCGAAGCATCAGCCTCGCCGCTTGTCTTCTCCTTAACGCAGAGGATACGCGCCGCCTTTATCAGCGGCGGGCTCAGAGGTGTCCTTCGGGCGCTTTACTGCAGGCGCTTTCACTCTTCGCCCTCGCTTTTTGCAGGATACAGCGTCTTACTCTCCCCGTCGAAGCCTTTGGATATTATGAAGGATTGACTATTTCTCTCCAATCGAGGTCACCTCGCTCAAGGGCATGGATAAGAGCCTCGGCTGTCGCAATATTGGTAGCGATCGGGATATTATGGACATCGCAGAGTCGCAGCAGGTCGCTGTCTCGTGGCTCTGTCGGCTTTGCAGAGATAGGATCTCTGAAAAACAGGAGTATATCGATCTCGTTGCAGGAGATACGTGCAGAGATCTGCTCTCCGCCGCCCTGTGAGCCGCTGAGGTAGCGCTGTATTTTCAGGCCTGTAGCTTCTGCGACCATTTTTCCGGTCGTACCTGTTGCGCAAAGGGTGTGCTTACTGAGTATTCCGCAATAGGCTATGCAGAACTGTACCATAAGCTCCTTCTTGGAGTCGTGTGCGATCAACGCGATATTCAAGTATTACGCCCCCTTAATATTTGAAATTTTGTGCTCACATCTTGAGCGAGAGCGGGATATGCTCGCCTTTGATCCTGCGGGAGATCGCAGAAAAAGCGAGGAAGCCCATAGAGCTTGAGGAGAGCGGAGCGCCCTTACCGGTAGCGAGGGGAATAGCGCTGTCCTCGGGGATAACGCCGAGAAGCTGAACTCCGACGGTATCAATGATCGCGTCGAGGTCGTCCATCTCGTCAAATTCAAAGATCCTTTTGTTAGCCTTATTGATAAGCAGGCGCTGCTTCTGATTGCCGCGCTTATAGAACTCATCGGACATCATTCTTGCATCGCGCACGCAGACAGGGTCAGGGGTCGTGACGATAAGGATGAGGTCGGAATTGGTCACAATATCGAATACTGAGTTATTGATACCGGCGGAGGTATCGATGATGATATACTCGAAATATTTTTTCATTTCGGATGTTATCTTCTCGATATCTTCGGTCTTGAGCTGTACGAACGGGTCAGAAGGTGCGCAGAGCACGCTGAGGTTAGAGGCGAGCTTAACTGTAGTTGTCGCCTTATAGACATCGCAGGTCCCTTCGATAACGTCTCCGAGATCGTATGTGATATTGCCCTGCATACCGAGCATGATATCCATACATCTCAGGCCGAAGTCCAGCTCGATGATAAGTGTTCTGTTGCCCTGCTTGGCCAAAGCGTAGCCAAGGCAGGCACTGATCGACGACTTACCTGTGCCGCCCTTACCGGAAGTTACCGCAATTATCTTTGACATAGAAATTATTGCCCCTTTCGTTATATCATGCCGGCCTTTGGCGCAGCACTGATAAGGATCTCGCTTGCTTTCGCTTACGATACGTATGCCGTCAGAGCATAAGACTCCCTCGGGCAGACGTTACCTACTATTTATTTTACCACAATATTTGTAAATGTCAAAGCATAAATCGCAAAAAACACTAAAATCGTTAAATCATATCAAATTAGCTGTTGTTTATTAGCTATATTGCACAACGTACTTGCTTGAACGAAAACGTTTGAATGGATAATTATGTTAAATACCATGTGCAGTTTGCATAATTGTTTGGATGCAGCGGGGGCGCAGAGAGGGGAAAGTGCATATTGTTCGGAAGTCTTTGAGGTGTTTGGGCGGCTAGCAGCCGCCCGGATCGGCCGCCTTAAAGGAAAAACTTGTCAGCCTTCCCGCACATATCCTGTTCCTTGACAAAGAGACAGGATTGTGATACATTATTTATAATAGCCTTTATGCGAAGGGAGGTGTCGGGATGAAGAAAATGCTCTGCGTTTTTGCGGCAGCAGCAATGCTTCTTTGCAGCTGCGATACAGGCGTTAAGACAAAGAAAGAAGCATCCGGTGAAGCCGAGGGCCTGGACAATACCATATCCGTTTCCGTCGGAGAGAGCCAGAGCACCGAAGGTCTCGTCTTTTATGATAAATGCGGCGTAAAAGCCAGACTTACAGATACCGAATACCATTCCGGCGCTTTTGAGGTCGAGAATACTACTTCCCAAAAATTAGTGCTCTCCTCCCTTTATGTCGAGAATGACTATTTCACCGACGACAGCAGCAGTATTTATGTCACGGTCGAGCCGCATGAGACAGCTAAAGCCGATCTCGGCAGCTTCGCTGTCCTCCGTACAAGGCTGAGGCTCATCAATGAAGACTACACCTATGTCGAGGGCAGTCTCTCCGACAGGATAACTCTGGATAAAAAATCCCTCAGGACCCTTCGTTCAGCTCCTCTGGTGACCTCTGTCTATGAGGACGATAAAATAAAGCTGAGCCTCGTCAGAGTCAGATACCCCGAAGAGGGAAGAACTGTCAGACCGACCTTCTTTGCTGTGAATAAAACAGATAAGGATATTTTTGTTTCTACCCATAATCCCCTTTGCAAGCACGAGGATTATACATTCAGCTTCTCAGCCTGGATCCCAGCCGGCGGGAGAGGGACTGTCAGGGCCCTCGCCAGCAGCTATAATAAGACTATAACCCCGGCAGATCTTGAAAGCGTGACTTTTACGATGGAGCTGTTCAATGCCGAGGATACGGTCGGAGATGACCGCTATTCTGCCAAACCGATACATACTACCGAGCCGATATTCTTCTCCTTTGCAAAGATCGGCATACCGGATTATTCGCCTCCGGACGAGATCATCCCAGCAATGTCCGAGGCAGAGTTTATGGATGAGCTATTCTCTGACGGCGGGCCCGAAAAGCTGGAGCTGAGCTGCCGGAGCAGCGATTTTGACAGCGAGTTTGTCTCGATGTCCTATGTCTGCGGAGCATATTACCCCGAGGACGGTAAGGCAGAGTTCTGGTTCAAGGCCTCAAACAAGACCGATAAGGCGGTGAAGTTCAAGTCTGTCGGTGTGCTGAACGGCTTTACATATAATTTCAAATGCCGCGACGGCCTCAATGCCATGACGGAGGACTATGTCAGCGCTTCGGTCAAAGTGCCTGCGGCGCTTGGAACGCCTGTCTCGGCGGAGATGCTCTTCGGCGTCAGCTACGATGATTCCCATAACGACGAAAGCTCCGTTATCTGTTATTCTACCCTGTTCCAGATCGGAAAGATCGGCTATAAGGCCGAAGCCCCTGAGGATGCTGAGATCATCTGCAATAACGGAGGGATCAATGTAAGGCTTCTCGGTATAACAGAATCGGAGACCGGAGCTGTGCTCTCCCTTTGGTTCGATAACCTTTCGGATATGCCGATCACTGTCAGGATGGCTTTTGACGATTCCTCCAAATGGAGCATCTGGGATGAGCTTCAGATGTTTGGCGGGACAGGAGCAGTGGCTGATCTGAGGGCTTATCGCCTCAGCGGTGAGGACGATCCGACAGATCAGAGCCTGAAAGGCCAAAAGATCTTTTTCATCATTTCGGATGCTTCCGGCGAGGAGATCTCAGTCTGTGAGGGTGTGTTATGAGGAGTGTTATAAAAAAACTGAACAGGAACCGGCTGGCGCTCATCATCATTTTCGGCGTCTGCATCTTTCTGAATATTTTGGCCTGGTGCTCCAGCGGCTTTTCCGATTGGTATGCCGAGCATATCTATCCCTTTTGGGTAAGCGCTTTCGGAAGACCCATAGCCCTGCTGCCATTCTCCCTGGGAGAGATAATGATAATCCTCTTTATCGCCATTATCCTTCTGACTGTCCCGGCGCTCGTGATCCTGCTTATCGCGCTGAAGGGAAGAAGAAAAAAGGTGATGAAGGTCTGCGGGCTGGTGTATATCTGGATACTTGCCTTTATAGTCCTTACAGAGACCCTCAATTGCTTTATACTCTATCACCGCTCCACTTTCGGTGAGATATACGGTATCCCTAAGACAGAGCATACTAATACAGAGCTGATCGAGCTCTGCGATTATCTGACAGCCAATACAAATGCCCTTTCAAAGCAGGTAAAGCGCGGGGAGGACGGACGTTTCATCCTGACTGCCGATCTTGACGAGACCGCAAAAAAAGCTATGGCAGCCCTGGGAGATGAGTTCCCTATGCTGAAAGGCTATTATGTCACTCCGAAGCCTATCATCAATTCCTTCTTCATGAGCCAGCAGTATCTTATGGGGATTTATTTCCCATTCTCGCTGGAGGCCAATTATAATAAGGAGATGTATCCCTCCAACCTGCCCGAGACAGTCTGCCACGAGCTGGCACATACCAAGGGCTTTATGCTGGAGGACGAGGCGAATTTCATCGCATTCCTTGCCTGCGACCGCTGCGACGATCCGGAATACAGATACAGCGGCTATCTCAGGGCTTTGAAATACGTTCTCTCGCAGGTCGAGGACAACTGCTCCGATGAGGAGGTCAGCAAGGCATACGGCGCTTTGGCTATGGAAGTCAAGGTGGATATAAACGGCAATACTGAATACTGGCAGCAGGTGCAGGAGAGCGATGAGGGGCTGCTGCCCTCAAAGACCGTCGCCAAGATCTCCGATGCCGCTATGGAGACCTCTCTGAAGCTCAACGGCGTCGAGGACGGCAAGAGAAGCTACGGCAGGATGGTGGATCTGCTGCTGAATTACGGGATAGGAAAGACTGATAAGAGATGATATATTCATACACGACCTCCTCTGCCGCCGAAACGATAGCGCTTGGCAAGAGGATAGGAGAAAAGCTCCGGGGCGGAGACCTGATCGCTTTCAGAGGCGATCTCGGCGCAGGGAAAACGACTATGACCAGAGGTATAGCTCTGGGTATGGGGCTGCCGGACGATGTCACCAGCCCGACTTTCGCGCTGGTCAACGAATACCGGGGCGGCGAGCTGAGGCTCTGCCATTTCGATATGTATCGGATAACTTCATCGGCGGATCTTGAGACCACCGGATTTTTCGACTATATGGACGAGGATACGGTAATCGCCGTTGAATGGAGCGAGAATATCGAGGATGCCCTCCCGCCGGGGACGATTTATATAACCCTGCGCTCGGACGGCGGAGACAAAAGAACTATGACGATCGACGGAGATGAGAGATTTGAAGGTATTGGGGATTGAGACCTCCGGCAAGACCGCTTCCTGCGCGATAATGGACGGGGAGAAGCTGCTGGCTGAAAAAACTGTATATACTAAGCTGACTCATTCGCAGATAATCCTTCCTACAGTCGAGGAGCTGCTCTTTGACTGCGGGCTTGGTTTTGACGGCCTCGATGCTGTGGTGTGTGCGGCAGGGCCCGGGTCGTATACAGGATTGAGGATCGGTATCGCTGCAGTAAAAGGGATAGTTATGGGCGCTCCGCACCTGAAATGTTCGGCGGTCTCGACTCTCGAAGCGCTGGCCTTCGGGTGCTCGGCTTTCGAGGGCAAGATCGTCCCGGTGATGTATGCAAGGCCGGGGGTCGTTTATGCCGGAGAATATGAGAGCAGGGACGGGAAGATCTCAGCCCTTTCCGAAGATAAGGTCACAGATGAGGCAGAGTTCTTCGGCAGGCTGGGCACTGATGAGCCCCTGATGCTGACAGGCGACCGCAGCGCGGAAATAAAGGAGCTATATTTTGCCGATAACGGGAATGTGCGTGTCGCGCCGACAGCGGAGAGGCTGCAAAGAGCATCTTCGCTCTGCGCCGCATTCCTGGCGGAGCCCGGCAGGGAAGTTGCCCCCGAAAAGCTGGAAGCAAGCTATCTGCAGGCTACAAAGGCCGAAAAAGATAAGGCACACAGGGAATGATCTGCCTGAGACCGGCAATAATAGATAACGGAGAGCTGCATCTTGCGTGCGGCTTTCTTTTTTCTCAGCGAAAGATCAGTTTTGCAGATCATACGACTAACATTTTTGTTAAAAATGACTAACAATGTGCAAAAATATTAGGCTTATCTGTGCATTGTAATCAAAGCTCGTTTTTGGTATAATAAACAAGGGCCGATAAGATCGGCCGAGCAGTTTTATGAAAGGACAATGTTTTTTATGTGGGCTTACGAAAGTGTGTTTTATCAGATCTATCCTCTGGGCTTCTGCGGAGCTCCCTTTGAGAACGACGGCGTTGAGGAGCATCGTATCTTAAAGGTGCTGGACTGGATAGACCATATCAGGGAGACCGGATGCAATGCTGTATATTTCTCGCCTGTGTTCGAGTCGGATACTCACGGCTATAATACCCGGGATTATACAAAGATCGACTGCCGTCTCGGCACAAACGAAGACTTCAAAAAGGTCTGCGACGCTCTCCATAAGGCGGGTATAAGAGTAGTCCTGGACGGAGTGTTCAATCATGTGGGCAGAGGCTTCTGGGCTTTCAGAGATGTCCTTGAAAAGCGCTGGGATTCTCCATACAAGGATTGGTTCCATATCAGCTTCGACGGCAATTCCAATTATAACGACGGCCTCTGGTATGAGGGCTGGGAGGGGCATTTCGACCTCGTAAAGCTGAATCTCCGCAACCACGATGTCAGAGAGCATATCTTTTCCTGCGTAAGACAGTGGAGGGAAGAGTTCGGTATCGACGGCCTGCGCCTTGATGTTGCCTACTGCCTCGATTTCGATTTCCTGAAGGATCTGCACAATGTCTGCAAGGCGATGGATCCGGAGTTCTTCATCCTGGGCGAGCTGCTCCACGGAGACTATGCCCGCTGGGTAAACCCGGAAATGCTGGATTCCGCCACAAACTATGAGTGCTACAAGGGTCTCTATTCCAGCTTCAACTCCATGAATATGTTTGAGATCTGCCATTCGCTGAAAAATCAGTTCGGCCCCGAGCAGTGGTGCAGATACAGAGGTATGCACCTGCTCTCCTTCGTAGACAATCACGATGTCTCCCGTATCGCTTCGGTGCTCCGGAACGAGAAGCATCTGCCTCTGATCTATGCCCTGATGTTCGGTATGCCCGGTATACCCTGCGTGTATTACGGTTCCGAGTGGGGGACAAAGGCGGACAAGCGCGAGGGCGACCCTGCTCTGCGTGTCTCCTTTGATGCTCCTCAGACTAATGAACTGACGGAATGGATCTCCAAGCTGGCTAAGGCGCACCGCGAGAGCAAGGCTCTATGCTACGGCGGCGTTGCTGTCCCTGTACTGACCAACAAGCAGTGCATTATCGAGCGCGCCTGCGACGGCGAGAGAGTCCTTATCGCCATAAATGCCGACAGCGAGCCGTATACCGCACATTTCGATGCCAGATGCGGCAGAGCGGAAGACCTTATAAACGGCGGCTGGCACGATTTCGGCGGCGGCAGCCAGCTCCCGCCCTATTCTGCAGCGATCTGGAAGTGCGAGAGATGATAACGGCCGGAGAGTCGGCACGGGTTTTCCTCCCGTGCTTTTGCAGCAGCGTCTGAAACTGCTGCGAGAGATCAGATAAAGACAAAAACCGTATATCCCCCGCAGCGGTGCGGAGAGGATATACGGTTTTTCGTTTTTTGAGTTTTTACAGATATCCGTTTTGCCGTCTCTCTTTTGTTCTCTGTCTTTTCATTTCTGCCTAAGCGCACGCATAGCGTTGAGTATCGCAATAACGGATACTCCGACATCCGCAAAGACAGCCGCCCACATATTCGCTATCCCAAGCGCTCCGAGGAGCAGCACCAGCAGCTTTACCCCAAGAGCGAATACGATGTTCTCGTAAACGATACGGAGAGTCCTGCGGGAGATGCTGACAGCCTTGGCGATCTTTGCCGGGTCGTCATCCATAAGGACGATATCCGCTGCTTCGATGGCAGCATCAGATCCCATAGCGCCCATAGCTATGCCTATATCCGCCCGGGAGAGGACAGGCGCATCGTTGATGCCGTCTCCGACGAAAACCAGAGCTCCCTTCTCGCTCTTCCGGGAGAGCAGCTCCTCGACCTTCTCGACCTTTCCGGCAGGCAGCAGCTCGGCATAGACCTCGCTTATCCCCAGCCGTCTGGCGACATCCTCGCCCACAGGCCTTGAATCTCCGGTGAGCATTACTGTTTTTGTAACACCGGCTGCTTTCAGAGCCTTGACAGCAGCGGGGGAGGTCTCCTTGATCTCGTCTGATATTACGATATGTCCGGCATATTCGCCGTTTACCGCAACGTGGACTGTGGTGCCGATATGGTGGCAGGGGTGCCATTTGACTCCGATGCTGTCCATCAGCTTGTCGCTGCCGACACAGACCTCGCTGCCGTCGATAACCGCCTTGATGCCTCTGCCGGAGATCTCCTCGCAGGAGGATATCCGCCTGCGGTCTATCTCGGTATTGCAGGCATCCATTATCGATCTGGCGATGGGGTGTGTGCTGCTGCTCTCGGCGTAGGCAGCCAGCTCAGTGAGCTTCTGCTCATCTATCATTTCGGGGTGTACGGCAGTTACATTGAAAACGCCCTTGGTAAGAGTGCCTGTTTTGTCGAAGACGACGGTCTCGCTGCGGGCGAGTGTTTCAAGATAGCTGCCGCCTTTGACGAGTATGCCCTGCCTTCCTGCTCCGCCGATGCCGCCGAAGAAGCTGAGGGGTACAGATATGACCAGCGCACAGGGGCAGGAAATGACCAGAAAGATAAGCGCTCTGTGAAGCCAGTTCAGCCAGCCTCCGGCAAATATGGGCGGTATCACAGCCAGCGCCACCGCTGCAAGAACTACAGCCGGAGTGTAGTATCTGGCAAATCGTGTGATGAAATTCTCCGTTCTTGCTTTCTTGGAAGCCGAATTCTCCACCAGGTCGAGTATCTTGGAGACAGTTGATTCTCCGAAGGGCTTGGTGACTTTTACTCTTAGCAGACCGCTGCGGTTTATGCAGCCGCTGATGACATCGTCGCCCTCACGGACTGTTCTGGGCAGGCTCTCGCCTGTCAGTGCAGAGGTATCCACCGAGCTTTCCCCTTCGGTGACTACTCCGTCCAGCGGGATCTTTTCTCCTGCCTTGATGATGATCTCGTCTCCGACGGCGATCTCCTCCGGATCAACGGTGCAGAGGGTGCCGTCGCGCTCGATATTTGCGTAATCCGGTCTGATATCCATAAGCTCGGAGATAGATTTTCTTGATCTCCCGACAGCTACCGACTGGAAAAGCTCACCGATCTGATAGAACAGCATTACCGCTGCGGCTTCGGTATATTCCCCTGTCGCAAAAGCGCCGATCGTTGCGATCATCATCAGGAAGTTCTCGTCAAAGACCTGGCCGTGAGCGATATTGACCACCGCTTTTTTTATGACATCATACCCGATGACAAGATACGGCACAGCGTAGATCAGCGGCAGGAACCAGCCCTCCTCCGGTGCAAATATCCTGGCGGCGACAAGCAGCACCGCGCTTATTATTATCCGGCAGAGGACTTTTTTCTGCTTACGTTTCATATTTTTGCTCCGTTTTTCTGTTATTTAACGATTATCTCGCAATCCGGCTCGATCTTGCGGCAGACTTTGACAGCCTGTTTCAGGATCTCGTCAAATCTGGCATCGTCAGCATCCAGAGTCAGCTTCTGGGTCAGAAAGCTGACGGAGCAATCGTTGACTCCCTCTATCTTCTTGATAGCGTTCTCCATCTTGGCACCGCAGTTGGCGCAATCCAGTTCGTCGAGTTCAAATGTCTTTTTCATAGTGATCTGTCCTTTCTGTTTTACTGTTTATCGTTCTTTGTGATTATCGCTATCGCGCAGGGCATCCTGCCATCGGCGACCTCGAACTCCGCGTCAGGGAAGCCCATATCAGCGAAGAACTGCTTGTAGCTATCGATATCGAATTGTTTTTTGAATTCGATCCCGAGCTTGCTGAGCAGCTTTACTGCTACGCGGGACTGCCCCTTTGCAGAGTTGATATAGGTCGGGATGATGACCTTCCCGCCGGGCTTGCAGACTCGGAGCAGCTCTCTGACCGCTCCCTCGGAATCGTCCAGCAGATGTATCACATTCCCGGCGACTACCTTATCAAAGCGGCTGTCTCTGCATCTGAGATGCAATATGTCGGCCTTGCAGACCTTTGTGTTGAAGCAGCGGCTCAGCTTGCGCTCTGTCTGCCTGAGCATACCCTTTGACATATCCGTCGCGGTCAGCATTTTGCATTTCTTTGCGATATAGATGCTGATAGCGCCTGTCCCGCAGGCACATTCCAAAACTTCATCGCAGGGGTCGATATACCCGGCCACCATCTCCCCTGTACCTTTGTAGACCTTGCCGTTATAGACTGTCTCTACTGTATCGTAAACTGCTGAAAACCTGTCCCAGATACTCTTATCTGCCATACTTTTCACTCCTCAACGTGCTCCATACCCTTTTCGAGTATAGCCTTTACATGGTCGTCTGAAAGGGAATAGTATACCGCTTTGCCTGCTCTGCGGAAGCGCACCAGCTTGTTGTTTTTGAGGACTCTCAGTTGATGGGAGCAGGCTGTCTGTGTAAGCCCGAGACATCCTGCAAGGTCGCCGACACAAAGCTCCGCTTCCAGCAGCGCATAGAGTATTCTTATCCTTGTAGTATCCCCGAAGACCTTGAAGAGCTCGGCAAGATCGTAGAGCTGTTCGTCCGGAGGCATTTCCGTATTGACCTTTTCTACTGCCTGCTCATCCTGTATTTCGCCGGTCATATTATTCACCCCTTGTGATCTTTAATTTTCGGATGCTCATAAGCAACACTTGAACATCTATTCATATGATAACACATAAATCCCGGTTTGTCAAGAGGGTACATGGCTTTTTTTTCGGATTTACCCCGACTTCCGTATGAGCGCCCGGCGGAGGTTTAGGAAGAGCTGCGAAGTATACCCGTTATTGCCCCGGTGCTCAGAGCGGCGGAGAGAAAACAAAAACCGTATATCCTCCCGTTTGGGGGGGATATACGGTCATAGGTCTTGTATTATGTGCGGATCAATACATTCCGCCCATTCCGCCGCCTGCGGCTGCTGCCATAGCTGCGTCTGCCTGGGGATCCTTGATGTCTGCAACAAGGCTCTCGGTGGTAAGAACCATAGAAGCAACGGAAGCTGCATTCTGGAGAGCGGAGCGTGTTACCTTTGTCGGGTCAACGATGCCTGCGGGGATCATATCAACATACTCTTCGTTGTAAGCATCGAAGCCGTAGCCGACCTTTCTGGAGCGAACGATCTTGTCGATGATAACGCTGCCTTCAAGACCTGCATTGAGTGCGATCTGACGAACAGGCTCCTCAAGAGCCTTGAGAACGATCTGAGCGCCAGTCTTCTCGTCTCCTGTCAGCTTCTCGCAGAGCTTCTTTACTGCGGGCTGTGCGTTGATGAGAGCTGTGCCGCCTCCGGCAACGATGCCTTCCTCAACGGCTGCCTTAGTAGCAGCGAGAGCATCCTCGATACGCAGCTTCTTTTCCTTCATCTCGATCTCGGTTGCAGCGCCGACCTTGATAACGGCAACGCCTCCGGCCAGCTTTGCAAGTCTCTCCTGGAGCTTCTCGCGGTCGAAATCGGATGTGGTCTTCTCGATCTGAGCGCGGATCTGAGTTACACGGTTCTTGATCTCATTCTTATCGCCTGCGCCGTCAACGATGATGGTGTTCTCCTTCTGAACTACTACCTGGCGGGCTCTTCCGAGCTGCTCCATAGTAGTATCAGCCAGCTCGAGGCCGACTTCCTCGCTGATGACCTGACCGCCTGTCAGGACAGCGATATCCTGGAGCATTTCCTTTCTTCTGTCGCCGAAGCCGGGAGCCTTGACAGCAACACAGGTAAAGGTGCCGCGGAGCTTGTTGACGATAAGGGTGGAGAGAGCCTCGCCCTCAACATCCTCAGCGATGATGACCAGCTTCTTGCCGCTCTTAACGATCTGCTCCAGCAGGGGGAGGATCTCCTGGATGTTGGAGATCTTCTTATCTGTGATAAGGATGAGAGCGTCGTCGATGACAGCCTCCATCTTCTCGGTATCTGTTACCATATAGGGGGAAAGGTAGCCTCTGTCGAACTGCATACCCTCGACTACTTCGCTGTATGTCTCAGCGGTCTTGGATTCTTCGATAGTGATGACACCGTCGGAGCTTACCTTTTCCATAGCCTCAGCGATGAGCTCGCCTACCTTCTCGTCGGCGGAGGAAACTGTAGCGACTCTTGCGATATCAGCAGAGCCCTCTATCTTCTTGGAGTTGGCGACGATAGTCTCGACAGCAGCGTCAACAGCCTTTGCCATACCCTTTCTGACGATCATGGGGTTAGCACCGGCTGCGATGTTCTTCATACCCTCGCGGACAAGAGCCTGCGCCAGCAGTGTAGCGGTAGTAGTACCGTCGCCGGCAGCGTCGTTTGTCTTGGTAGCGACTTCCTTTACGAGCTGAGCGCCCATATTCTCAAAAGCGTTCTCAAGCTCGATCTCCTTGGCGATAGTAACTCCGTCGTTGGTGATAAGGGGAGCGCCGAATTTCTTATCGAGAACAACGTTTCTGCCCTTAGGCCCGAGTGTGATCTTTACTGTATCAGCCAGCTTGTCGATACCGGCCTGCAGCTTCTTTCTGGCGTCTTCGCCGTAGATGATGTCTTTTGCCATAAATAATCAGCCCTTTCTAAATGTTCTGTCAGTCAACGATAGCAAGGATGTCTTCCATCTTTACGATGATATATTCCTCGCCGTCCAGCTTAACGTTTGTCCCGCTGTATTTGGATATCAGCACCTTATCGCCCTTCTTAACGGACATTGTAACGTCCTTCTTGCCTTCGCCGACAGCGATGACCTTAGCAACCTCCGGCTTTTCCTTGGCGGAGCCGGCGAGGATGATACCGCTCTTGGTCGTTTCCTCTGCCTCCTGCATCTGGAGTACGACTCTGTCCTGTAACGGTTTGATAGTCATAAAAACCTCTCCTTTGTTATGAAATTTTGTATTTAGCAGACGAGCACCTGAAGTGTTAGCACTCGCCGCACCTGAGTGCTAATTATTATTATAATCCTATTTTATAAAAATGCAAGGGGATAAAGGCAATTTTGAAAATTTTCGTCGCTTTGCACAAAAACTTTCAACACTCAGTTCGGAGCATAGCTTCGTTTTTCGCCGCGTCCCCCTCTGCCTATTGACAGCCGATCTTATAGATAGTATAATATAGAAAAAGTATCTCGAAGGGAGCTGCCTGAAATGCCCGATTACAAAAGCCTGATCCAAAATAATAGTGACAAGGAATTCGTTATCCATGTCAAAACAGAAGAGGAGATGTATGCCCTTGCCTCTGTGCTGGATGAGCTGGGCTATACCTATGCCGTTCCGGAGGGCAGGATCAGCGATATTGCCAGAGATTTCGCCATAGATTACGGCTTCGACGGCTGCTGGAGAGTCAGCAGGAGCAGAGGCGTCGCTTACAATCCCTCTGTTGAGCACTGGAGATTCTTTACCTCCGATATAATTGAGACAAGAAACGGCAGATTTGCCTTCAACGACGGATATACCGACCCTAAGGATGCAGAGATAGAAGCCGATAAGCTGAGATATGCCTTTTTTGAGGACGATGACAGCATTTACGCTCTCAGGCTCTTCGGGCTCATCGGTGCCTCTCACGAGCAGATAGAGCAGTTCATAGCGGAAAAGACAGCAGTAAAGAAATAACAGGCAGGCTCGGATATTTCAGTAAACATAAGATCAGAAAAAATAAAAACCGTATATTCCCCGCCGCCGGCAGGAGGATATACGGTTTCTTTGTTTCAGATCATTTCAGCTTGAAATGTACGGGCATACCGTTTTTCATAGCTATGCCGACTTCGCCCTGTATCAGCGGCAGGAAGTATCTCATAGCCGCTTCGGTGACATCATTCCCTGCATCGTTTATCCATGCGGCAGGGAAGAACTTTTCCTTGTTGGCCACATTGACCGCAGGGGTCGAGTCTATTGTCACGACATAGGGGACATCAGAGACTCTCTTGAAGACCATAGTCTTGCCGGTCTGTCCGTCCAGAGCAGCCTCAACTCCCTTTGAGCCGATGAGCTCGGCTTCGTCGATATCGGTCTTGGAGCAGATATGCGAGGAGCAGCGCTGCATAACGTTCAGCTCGATAGAGCGCACCTTGCAGCCGATCTCTCTGCGGACGATATTTTCCAGCGCTTTGCCGACTCCCGAGAGATATTCGTGCCCGAAATTATCCACTACTCCCGAGCGGCAGTTCTCCTCCGGGATCTCGACGCCCTCCGAAACTGCGACTATGACAGCCTTGTGCTTTGCCATCATAGCTCTTACATCCTCAACGAACTGTTCGACAGAGAATTCTCTCTCCGGAAGATATATCAGATGCGGGGCGATCTCGTCGTTGGCTCTGAGGACACAAGCGGAGGCAGTGAGCCATCCGGCGTGTCTGCCCATGACCTCGACTATGGTGACGGATTCGATGGAGTATACCGAACTGTCGCGGATTATCTCCTGCACTGTGGCGGCTACATACTTTGCAGCCGAGCCGAAGCCCGGAGTGTGGTCTGTGACAGGGAGGTCGTTGTCTATCGTTTTGGGGATACCGATAACTCTGATCTTGGAGCCCTTGCCTATAAGATAGGCAGAGAGCTTCATAACGGTGTCCATAGAGTCGTTGCCGCCGATATAGAGAAAGGCCTCGATGCGGTGCTTCTCGAAGCAGCGGAGTATCTTTTCATAGATCTCGCTGTTCTCGTCCTGCGGTGGGAGCTTATAGCGGCAGGAGCCCAGGACTGTCGAGGGAGTCTGCCGCAGCAGTTCCATATCCTCGTTGGTGCGGATGACACGTTTAAGGTCGATGAGCTCGTCCTTGATGATGCCTTCGATGCCGTTTATCGAGCCGAACACAGCGTCTATTTCCTTGGTCTTCAGAGCCTGCCGGAACACACCTACAAGAGAAGCATTGATAGCGCAGGTCGGGCCGCCCGATTGAGCAACAGCAATATTCATTTGATTACCTCCGTTTTTTCCGCCGGGGTGCTGACTCTCCCGGCGGGCTTTCCTGAATAATATCATACCATAAATTGCGGTTTAATGCAAGTTTTTTATCAAATATTGTGATATTTCTCACTTTCCGACAACAGCCGCCCCTTTCTGCAAGGGGATTTAGTCGCATTTTTACAGTATGTTCCTTGACTTTTAAAGAATGGTTTGATATACTGTTAGCATAAAGGCAACACCGCAGAACTGCCTTCTGACGGAATCATACTTCTCTGCTTCCGGTGCATTATGACCGTGCGGTATTGCCGGATTAACCAGCGCAGGTATCCTGCATCGGAAAGACAGGAAGCGTTGGATGAAGTCATTTGCAAAAAAACTGTTCGGCGGGCTGGATCTTAGCTGGCCGAAGCTGATCGTCTGGGCATTGGCAGCAGGTCTGCTGGTGGGCGGGATAATGCTCATCCCCGGAGCAGACCGGACATCTCTCAAGGATATCGGCACCAACTTCGAGTGGTGGATCTTTTTCGGGACGATCATCGTAGCCAACAGCAGGAGCCCTGTGGATTCGGCGGCAAAGGCCTTTGTATTCTTTCTTATAAGCCAGCCGCTGATATATCTCGTTCAGGTGCCTTTCTCGGATCTGGGCCGGGGGCTTTTCGGGTATTATAAGAACTGGATCCTCTGGACGCTGGCGACTATCCCGATGGGAGCCGCAGGGCATTTCGTAAGGCGGGGAGATGTGATAAGCAGCATCCTCCTCTCAGCGATGACAGTGTTCCTTGCCGCCCATATGATGGGGTATATCTCAACAGCCGTCAGGGAGCCTCCCCTCCATCTGGTTTCGGCAGTGCTCTGTGCCGTGTTTATCATCCTGATGATACTCGGCATCCCAAGGACAAAGTATGCCGCGATCACAGCCTGGGGGATCATAGCCGCAGCTATCGTCGTTATGACAGTCATCTTCATCCTGCGCGGCGGGTCGAAGCTCTATTCTCCGGCCCTTAACTGCAAGCAGAACGGTATCGATGTGAATTCCGGCAGCACTGTTACTGGAACGATCGACATCAGCGCCCCTGTTATCAGGGATGTCGCAGGAGAGTATTTCCTCTATGTTGAGATCTCCGGCGAAGAGGGCAGCATCAGCATTGAGACAGACGGCAACGAGAAGACCTATGTTATAACCTACAACAAGGATACCAATGATTTCACAGTCAGGGAAGAGTAAACAAATACCGAAAGGAAGATCATAAATGTCAACAAGGACAAGATTCGCACCCTCTCCGACAGGCTATATGCACGTCGGCAATCTCCGCACCGCTCTCTATGAGTATCTGACCGCTAAGCACGACGGCGGCAGCTTCATCCTCCGTATCGAAGACACCGATCAGGGCAGATATGTTGAGGGTGCCGTTGATGTCATATACAAGACACTTAAAGACAACGGCATGAACTGGGACGAGGGCCCGGACATCGGCGGCGATTACGGCCCCTATGTCCAGAGTGAGAGAACGGGTATGTTCAGAGAATATGCCGAGCAGTTGGTCAAGGCCGGCAGCGCCTACTATTGCTTCTGCACCGAGGAAAGGCTCAATGCTCTGCACGAAGAGCAGAAGGCCGCAGGCGAAGTTGTCGGGCATTATGACAGAAAATGCCGCTGCCTCTCCTGCGAGGAGGTACAGAAAAATCTTGATGCCGGTATGCCTTATGTCATCCGACAGAAAATGCCTACAGAAGGGGTCACAGCCTTCGACGATCTGGTCTACGGGCATATCGAGGTAGACAATTCCGAGCTGGAGGATCAGATACTTATCAAGACCGACGGGATGCCGACCTATAACTTCGCCAATGTAGTTGACGACCACCTTATGAAGATAACCCACGTTATACGCGGCTCTGAGTATCTTTCCAGCACACCTAAGTATAATCTGCTCTATCAGGCCTTCGGCTGGGATGTGCCTGTATACATCCATTGCCCTCCGGTAATGAAGGATCAGCACAACAAGCTCTCAAAGCGCAACGGCGACGCCTCATATCAGGATCTGGTGGAGAAAGGCTTTCTTTCCGAAGCTATCCTCAACTATCTTCTGCTGCTGGGCTGGAGCCCCAAGGGCGAGCAGGAGATCTTCTCGCTCCAGGAGATGATCGAGATATGGGATCCCGCCAGGATCAATAAATCTCCGGCGATCTTTGACCCTCTCAAGCTGACAGCCATAAATGCTGCGCACATCTCAGCTCTCTCGGACGAGGCCTTTGTAAAGCTGGCAGAGCCCTGGATAAGAAAGGTAGTAAAGAGCGAGATCGACATCGACCTTCTCTGCAAAAACCTGAAGCCACGCTGTGAGGTGCTTTCGGATATTCCGGAGAGAGTGCAGTTTATAGACAGCATGGACCCGGACTTTGACCCGGAGCTTTACAAGAACAAGAAATTCAAAACTGATGCCTCCACCTCTCTGACTGCACTGAAGGCTCTGCTGCCAAAGCTGGAGGCTGTGACCGACTGGACCAAGGACAGCATCTATGAGGCCTGCGCCGGCTGCGCTGCTGAGCTGGAGGTCAAGAACGGCTGGCTGCTTTACCCGCTGGGCATAGCTATTTCCGGTCAGCGCTCCACACCGGGCGGCGGCACGGACATTGCCGCTGTTATGGGCAGGGAAAAGACTATAGAGAGAGTAAAGGCGGCTATAGGGAGGCTTTCGTAATGAGAAAGTATCTGCTTACGGTTTTTGCAGCGGCAGCCTACGGAGCCTTTACCGTCTGGGCAGTCAGCGGAGGAGTCAGAGGCAACGAGCTGATATTTTCGCTGCTTGCGGTTTATGCAGTTCCTGTACTGGTGATGCTATGGGGCGGGATCGCGGTTATCAGCAGCAGGATCAATCTTATCCCCATTGCGGCAGCACTTTGCTGGCAGATACTTGCTCCGCTGCTGATCTTCAAGCGGTTCATTCTGTGGGAGCAGATAATACCTGCTGCGGCTCTTGCAGCGGGGCTGATCGCCGGGTCTGTGATAATAAGATCAAAAGGAGGTCTGACAAATGGCAGGTAAAGAGCTTCTGGAAAAATACAAGGGCAAGAAAGTGACCTTCCGCGAGGTAAGCTCCTTCCCGGACATCAAAGTGCAGTATGTGAGCAGCTTTGCAGATTATGAGATCAAGCCTGCCTCAAACAGTTCGTTCTCGGCTGAGATCATCAAGGTACAGACCGTTACTTCTTTTCCTGATGTCAAGCTGAAAAAAGTCCCGGCTTTCGGAGACTTTGAGGTGTATTTTGAATAAGCTGCCCTCCCGGCAGCGCTGTAAAAAGTGCAAAACCGTATATCCCCCGCCGCAGGAGGATATACGGTTTTTTAGTGTATCTGATCTGCGGAGCTATCACATCAGCGAAAGCTCTTCGTCGCTGAGAGCGACGGTCCTGCCCTCGTCAAGAGAGCGCTTGACGGCAATAAATCTCTGATTGCGGCTCCCGCGGAATTTCAGCTCAAGGCTGCGCTCTTCGAGGATGAACGGCCCGTCGATTATATAATCGCACTGGCGGATAAGCTCCATATAGCCGTTCTCTTCATTGGCATCCCGCAGCAGCTCTTCAAAGGTAAAGCCCGTATATACGATGACATTCAGCCGGAAGCCTTTGAATGCGTGAATCTTTCTCGCCAGATCGGCCATAGCCTTAGCCTGATAGAAGGGATCTCCGCCGGAAATGGTGACACCGTCCAGTATCTCGTTTTCTGTTATCTGAGCCAGAACTTCGTCGGTATCCGCTTCAAATCCGCCGTTCATATCCCAGGTCTGCGGATTGTGGCAGCCCTTGCAGTGGTGCTTGCAGCCCTGTGTCCAGACGGTATATCTGTATCCGGGCCCGTCAACTATAGATTCGGGGGTCAGCCCCGCACAGCGGAATTTCATAAGATAAACCTCCTTACTTTGAGATCGTGTGTTGTCAGAACGACCACGGAAGATAAGCTGCGCCGACAGCAAGGAACACCGCAGGCAGCATATTTGCGACTCGCAGGAGCTTTCCCCAGACAAGGTTCACTCCGACACAGAAGATGAGCACCGAGCCGATAAGGGAAAGATAAGCCGAGGCCTGGTCGGTCATTACTGGGGCGATGAGCCGCGCCAGCAGTGTGATGCTCCCTTCAAAGAGAAATACGGGGATAAAAGAGAATATACAGCCTTTCCCCAGCGATGAAGTCATGACAGCGACTATTATAAGATCGAGCACTGATTTAACGGCCAGCACAGAAAAGTCTCCGCTGATGCCGTCCTTTATTGCGCCTACGATAGCCATAGCGCCGATACATACGGTAAGCGATGCAGTAACAAAGGCATTAACGAAACGCGGATCTTCGCTGTTGCCTGTTTTCTTCCTGAGCCATTCTCCGAAGCGCTCAAAGCCTTTTTCAATGCCGATAAGCTCTCCGATCACTGTGCCCACTGCCAGGCACAGAACGACGAGCATAGCTTTTCCGCTGACCAGGCTGCTGCCGTCTATCCTGAGCATACCCTCCATAGCGCCTGCGACTGCTATGAAGATAACGCTGACTCCGCAGGCTTTTGACAGAGATTGCTGCTGTTCTTCTTTAAAGAAGCTGCCTGTAAGCAGACCTGCGATCCCTCCGCCGACGATCGCGGCAGAATTTATCAGGGTTCCGAGACCGATCATGTTTTTCTCCTAAGAAAACAACAGGCGGATCATCCTCCGCCCGTTGTTGTAATTATGCTTTGGTTTCAGCTTCAGCACTGGCATTGGATGCGCTTGATACGCTCGTGTGCAGTTCTGTTATGCTCCGCCTCGGTGCGTCCGCAGAGGGGGCATTTATCGCCGATGATGCCTGTATAGCCGCAGATCGGGTCGCGGTCTACGGGGTGGTTGATAGCGCCGTAGCCGATGCCCTGCTCCTTCATGCAGCGGATGATCTTCTCGAAGGCGGAGATATTCTGAGTCGGGTCGCCGTCAAGCTCGATATAGGAGATATGTCCTGCATTGGTAAGTGCATGATAGGGAGCCTCGATCTTGATCTTGTCGAAGGCATTGATATTGTAGTAAACGGGAACATGGAAGGAGTTGGTATAATAATCCCTGTCGGTAACTCCCGCGATGATGCCGTAGCGCTTCTTATCCATACGGATGAAACGTCCGGAAAGGCCCTCTGCGGGGGTAGCCAGCAGCGAGAAGTTGAGCCCGGTGCGCTTTGTCTCCTCGTCGAGGCGCTTTCTCATGTGGGAAACGATCTCAAGGCCAAGCTCTCTGGCTTCTTCGCTTTCGCCGTGATGCTTGCCGATGAGGGATTTCAGGGTCTCAGCCAGGCCTATGAAGCCGACGGAGAGCGTACCGTGCTTGAGCACTTCACCGACCTCGTCGTTAGCCTCCAGCTTGTCGGAGTCGATCCAAACGCCCTGACCCATAAGGAAGGGATAGTTCTTGACTTTCTTGCTGGCCTGGATACGGAAACGGTGCATGAGCTGAGCTATGCAGAGATCCATCATCTCGTCGAGGCTGTCGAAGAATGTGCCGATATTGCCCTGAGCCTTGATAGCGAGCCTGGGCATATTGATCGAAGTAAAGGAGAGGTTTCCTCTGCCTGTAACGATCTCGCGGCTGGGGTCATGAGCGTTTCCGATAACTCTGGTGCGGCAGCCCATATAAGCGATCTCGGTATCGGGGTTGCCTTCCTTATAATACTGGAGGTTATAGGGAGCATCCAGGAAGGAGAAGTTGGGGAAGAGTCTCTTGGCGGAAACACGGCAGGCCAGCTTGAAGAGGTCATAGTTAGGATCCTGCGGGTTGTAGTTGATGCCTTCCTTTACCTTAAAGATATGGATCGGGAAGATAGGTGTCTCGCCGTTGCCGAGGCCTGCTTCCTGAGCCAGGAGGACATTCTTGATGACCATTCTGCCCTCGACGGAAGTATCTGTTCCGTAGTTGATGGAGGAGAATGGAGTCTGGGCGCCGGCACGGGAGTTCATTGTGTTGAGGTTATGGATAAGAGCCTCCATAGCCTGATAGGTAGCGCGGTCGGTCTCCTTATAGGAGGTCTTGTAGGCAAACTTCTGGATCTTATCGACGGTCTTGGCGTCTGCAAAAGAGAGGAGTATCTCGGCTTCTGCCTCACGGTAGCCGTTATCGTAGGCAAGGGTAACGGAGACTCCCTTTTCTTTCTCGATCTTTTCCATTATCTGCTTGGCAATGACCTGAGAATCGGGGACATCAGCGATAAGATTGAGAGCGCGGTGGATGTTGTCGCGGTAGCGATGCTTAAAGGTTTTCTTTACGCCCTCCGCCATATCGTACTCAAACTTGGGAACAGACTGGCCGCCGTGCTGGTCGTTCTGGTTGGACTGTATAGCGATGCAGGCAAGAGCGGCATAGCTGGAGATATCGTTGGGACATCTGAGGTAGCCGTGGCCTGTGGAGAAACCGCCCCGGAAGAGCTTGGTCAGGTCGATCTGGGTGCAGGTAGTTGTAAGGGTATAGAAATCCAGATCGTGGATATGTATATCGCCCTCTGCGTGTGCCTTGGCATGAACCGGGTCGAGGACATACATCTCATAGAATTCCTTGGCGCCGACAGAACCGTATTTGAGCATAGTGCCCATAGCGGTATCGCCGTCGATATTGGCGTTCTCACGCTTCAGGTCGCTGTCCTTTGCGGACTTGAAGGTAAGGTCTTCATACACCTTCATAAGGCGGGTATTCATTTCTCTTGCGCGTGTTCTGGTGGAGCGGTAGAGGATATAGGCCTTGGCTGTAGCAGCGTGCCCTTCCTCGATGAGGACTTTCTCGACGCAATCCTGGATCTCTTCAACGGTAGGAGCCTCAAGATGCTTCTCCATGAGCATATCAACTACCTTGCCGGCCAGCTCGAGAGCCTCGTCGTAATTGCTCCCGCCTACCGACTGAGCTGCCTTGTAGATAGCGCCGGCGATCTTTTCTATATTAAATGTAACGTTACGGCCGTCGCGCTTTCTGATTTTGATGATCATATACTGTTTACCTCCACATATATATAGTCTGCAAAAGACGTATGATTTTCTGCACTGCTCACACTGCACTGAGACACAACATCTTGTGGTTTTATCGTGAACATTTACAAGTATATAGTATTTTTTCAGCGTTGTCAAGTGAATAACCGCCAAAAAAAGGCCAACACTTTTGGCAAGTCTGCACAAAGGCCCTCTGAAGGGGCCGCAGGGGAGTTTTTCGTAAAGAGGTCCGCCGGAGTTTTTTAAAGGGATAGCCCTTTACAGCCTGCTTTTCAAGAAATTGCGTAAAGCCAAAAACTTTACAGCTTGATTCAGCGGGGCTTGGAGCTTGCTTTGACAACCCTTTGACAAACTCTTTTACCAAAATTGCAGCCTGATCCGCCGATTATGTTTCCTGTTTTTTGGACAGCAATTTTTCGCCCTCCGAAAACGTCATGTGTAAAGAAATATCCCTTGATTTTTTGCCCTCTCATTCCTTTTTGAATATGCGATATGCTTTCAGATATATGCCGTTTGACATGATAAAAGTTAAAGAGGAATAACAAAATGCCGTATCCGGGCAGATACGGCATACTAAATATTGTGTTTGATAAAACCGATTGCTTTCACAGCAAAAGCGATTTCAAAGCCTTCTCGCTGTCTGAGCCCCAAAGGGTCCTGGCGTATGAAACAGCCTTTTCTGCCGAGCGTTCCGGCTCGTCACCGTACTCTGCGGAGACTGCCTCATAGCCCCATATCTTCTCCGGAGGAGCATACTGTGCAACCGGCATACCGTACTCCTCTCCGCGCTTGTTGCGCCTGCATCGGAAATCTGTAACGGTAAGATAGAGTTTATGCTGAAGCTCGGTGACTATCCCGCTGAAATTCTTGAGGCCGCCTTTGCCGAAGCCTCCCATAGCCTTGAGCTCGTAGGAATAGAGCCTTTCGGCGGTGTCGAAGAGCTCCATTATGCGTTTTTCGCGAGCCTTTGCCAGCCCCTCCTCGTAGAGGCTGTCGAAATCATAGCCATCCCGCCGGAAGTTGGCGAAGCAGCCAAGCCAGCTCAGTGAAATGAACCCCGCCTTGCCGGCAAAGAATTTGCCGTAGCATACCTTTCCCGACTGTGCCGCCTGAACGCGCCATTCCCAGGGGTCTCGCTCCGGATCTCCGCTCCACCAGTAGCGTGCATCGGCGTGTTCTTCGACAGAGAAGCCCTCGACATCATTGGAGAAGAGGGGAAGGAAGCCCACCTTGTCAACATATCCGATCATCTCTTCGCAATTATGCAGCAGCCCTCTGCTCCGCGGCGAGGCGCCCTTCATTATCCATTGTCCGTTCTCGACGATCATTTCTTACGCCTCCCCGAAAAAAACGAAGTGCCGAAGTGCGTTGTATATGCCGTCCCTGCCGATATCGTCGGTGACATGATCGGCGTAGGGGATGAGCATCTTGCCGTTGCCCATTGCTATCGACGTCCCCACTGCGGAGAACATCGGCAGATCGTTTAGGCTGTCCCCGACGGCGTAGGAGCATTCCTTGGGTATGCCGTAAAGACGGAGCACCGTCTCTATGCCGGTAGCTTTTGAATATGGCTTGGGGACGATCTCTGCAAACCCCTCTCCGCGGTCGATCCAGAAGAATCTTTTCTCCAGAGCAGGGCGGAGCGTGGCTATATCGCTGCGGCTGTCGAAGTTGATTATGAATTTGTCGAAGGAGAAGTCGGCATCCTCGGTGCTGTGATCGACTTCCTTGCCTTCGGCGGCGAACTGGCTGCGGATAGAGGCTATCATCGGTGAGAACGGGGTAGTAAAGTCAAAAAAGACGGCATCCCGGCGCTCGAACATGGGGATAGCTCTGCATTTGTGCAGCAGATCGAGAGTCTGCATACACAGGGCCTTGTCGAGCGTATGATAAAGCACCTCTCTGCCCTCGCACTCGATATGTGTCCCGCAGCCCATTATGTAGCCGTCGAAGCCCAGATCTCTGACGATGCTCCCCACATTCATGGCAGGACGCCCGGTATTGATGAAGAGCAGGTTACCGGCCTTGCGGGAGAGCTCCAGCGCTCTGACGGCGCTCTCGGGAACGCTCTGGTCTCTTGTTTCGGGGATGAGTGTCCCGTCTATATCGAAAAACATTATCTTACGCATAGTTTACCTCTGAACTGTCCAAAAATAAGGACTAAAGTCTCCCGGACGGCTCTGCCCGGACGTATGATATTATATCACAGCGGCTGATAAAATTCAACACTCTTTAAAGACAGTTGACAATCGGTTCAAAAAATGTTATTATTTTAAAAGATAAAACCTTCAAGAAAGGTCGGTGGACTTATGAATTTTCTGCTTTGCGGGAGCCGAAGCGCTCCGACAGTGCTGCTGATACACGGTATGGCTTCTACTGCCAAGCTCTGCTACGGCGAGCTGGCCAGGCTGCTTGGAAAAAGATACCGTATCATTATGGCCTGCCTCGACGGGCACGACCCTTACAGCTTCAGCGAATTCAAGTCTATCGAGAAATGCTGCGAGGGGATAGAGAGCTATATCCGGAAGCGCTTTGACGGCAAGGTCTTCGCTGTCAGCGGAGTAATGCTGGGAGCAGATATTGCCTTAGAGCTGCTGGCAAGAGGGAACATCTCCTTCGAGAAGCTGCACCTTGACACTCCCTGCTGCGCCGGGTTCGGCATAACCAAGCCGGTGTATTCTGCCCTTTTCGGAAAGGGCATCAGCTATATGGGCAAGGGGCACCGTCTCCCGGAGATAGCGCTGGACAAAGCCTTCGGGAAGGGTACCAGAGATTGCTGCCGGCTTATTTACGGCGGTATGACCGAGGAATCAGTCAAAAATGTATGCAGCGAGTTTTTCGGATATAAGCTGCCGAAGGATATGAAGAGCTTTGAGGGCTCGGCGGCGGTATGGTGCGGGAGCACTGAGAAAAAACCACAGGCCTCGGCGCATCTTCTGGAAAAATATATGCCGGAGCTGGGAGTCAGGGTCTTCAAAGACCTCGGCCACGGCGAGCTGCTCAGAGAGCATTGCCGGGGCTACGCCAGGGAGCTTCAGAAATTCCTGAGCGCAAAGCCTCAGCACGGGTCTGCGGTCCGGGAGAAAGAAGAGAAGGAAGAAAAGAAAAGAGCTCCCAAAAGGAAGCTCTTTGGAAAATCAAAGCCGAAGGATCTTCAGCGGCCGAAATAAAGATCTATATCCGCTTTCCGGGCCTGGCTCATCTGCAAGCGGCGGGGGATGCGGAATATGCGGCCGTCCTTTCGGAAGAGAGCGCCGGTCTGTTTGAATGTGAAATCGACCCGGTGTTCCAGGCATTGTCGGCGGGTGGCGAGTATCCATCCGTATTCGCAGAGCCTTGCTCCGCTGCCGGATTCACCCCCGCAGATTACCTGCTCGATACGTTTTGAAGCAAGATACTGCGAGATGTCTATCGGCCCCAGCATGGGCTCATGGATGATCTTAAGATGCTTTATGGGAAGAGAAAGCAGAACAGGGAGCCTGCGGTCGGTATTTTCCTGATCCTCGCAGGTGACGCATACAGTGATGTTGTCCCAGCCCTCGCCCCAATCCGGCGGGAGGGAAACGTAGAAACGGTCGATGCGTTTTGTAACGATCGTAAACCGAAGGTCGCTGCGGGTCCGCATCATCTCCCAGGCCTCGCGCCTCCAGCCGTCTGCTTCCGAGACAAAGAAATCTGAGGTCATGCAGCAGAAAACTGTGCCTTCGTTTTGGAGCTTGCATTCTCCGGAGGAGCTCTTTCTGAGCGGCAGATCAAAGGAAGACGTTTTCGTTACAACAGAACTGTCCTTCCCGAATTCTGCGTCCCGGCGGTACATATAGCAGTTCCGGCAGCCTGCGCTGATCTTATGGCAGCCGTGCCAAGGGTTCCAGATATCCATGCTAACACCTCTTATCTCAATGGGGTGCGCCTATCCCCGGGCAGCGCCGCTGCGGCGGAGATCGCAGACTCAGATCTTCCCTGATAATATTGTAACACAGCTTTCTTTCTTTGTCTACACAATTCTGCGCTTTTTCACGGATATTTGTCATGAAGATGACATATCTTCCGGAAAAGAAGTATACCAGATACTGATTTTATTTCAGCTTTGTAAACTTATAAGCGCTAATTCGTTAAATTTACAATCTGTTAATAAATAGTTAATACTATATGCAATAAGAAGCTATGGCTATTTGTTATAATTAGTATATATATTATAAAAATTTCGTTAAAATGATATTTATAAAGACCGCCAAAGGAGGAGTTAAAAATGTCGCTTGGGAGAGTACTTGTAGTCGATGACGATAAGAATATCTGCGAGCTTCTTCGTCTCTATCTTGAAAAGGAAGGTTACGGTGTTATACTTGCACACGACGGCGATGAGGCCGTTATAAAATTCAATGCTCTGAAACCGGATATCATTCTGCTGGATATAATGCTTCCCGGGAAGGACGGCTGGCAGGTTTGCCGCGAGATCAGGCAGAAATCCAATGTTCCGATAATCATGGTAACTGCCAAGCAGGAGACCTTCGATAAGGTATTGGGTCTTGAGCTGGGTGCAGACGACTATATCGTCAAGCCCTTCGATACAAAGGAAGTCATCGCCAGGATCAAAGCCGTTTACCGCCGCGTCGGGCAGTCCGCCAGCGAGCAGGAGGTCAAGGAAGTCAAGTATGACAAGCTCTCTGTCAATATGACAAGGTATGAGCTGAGAGTTGACGGCAAGGTCGTTGACACTCCTCCCAAGGAGCTGGAGCTCCTTTTCCACCTCGCTTCCAATCCGAACCGCGTTTATACCAGAGACCAGCTTCTCGACGAGGTCTGGGGCTTTGAGTACTACGGCGATTCCAGAACTATAGATGTTCATGTAAAGAGGCTCCGCGAAAAGCTCGAGGGTGTCTCCGAAAAATGGGCGCTGAAAACTGTATGGGGCGTAGGGTATAAGTTTGAGGTCACCGAAGGCGCTCATGAGTAATCATAAAAGCATATTTTTTAAATACTTTTTTATCTGTTCAGCAGTAATACTCATAAGCTTTATATGCTTAGGTGCAGTATTACTGCTTGTTTCTTCAAGGTACTTCCTTCAGGAGAAGAAGGATCTTCTCGAAAAGAATGCCAGAGCAGCAGCTCAGAACGTCCAGACACTTATAAGCCGCTCGCCGACAGGCTGGAGAAACGATGTAGTGCAGAGTATAAAGGGAATGGCTGCCGGAAGCAATATAGATATAATTATCTGCGATAAAAAAGGCAGGCTCATCGCTGATTCATCAACAGCCGGAAGATTTACCGATCTGCAGATCCCCGAAGGGCTGCTGGAAAACTTTTCGGACAGCCCCACATATCAGCTAAGTGATATGGACGGCAGATATGAGGAATCGCATATCGTCGGGCTGAGCTTTTCGGTCAGCGGGCCGGAGTATTTCTGTATGGCCCTTACCCCGAAAGCAGAGCAGGATGACTATGTCTGGCAGATAATGCGTATATTTGTATTGACTATATGCCTCGTGTTCATCGCGGTCGTTATAGCAGTTTATTTCATAGCTGCAAGACTTTCGGCGCCTATCATAGAGATCGCCGAGGTCTCCCGCGAGATCGGTAAAGGAAACTTCTCTGTTTCGCTGCCGTCTTACAATATCTATGAGATGCAGGAGCTGGCCAACGCATTCAATGATATGGCCGCCTCCCTGAAGAACTACGATACTATGAGAAACAGCTTCGTCGCCAATGTATCTCACGAGCTGAGGACACCTATGACATCTATCGGCGGCTTTGTTGACGGTATGCTGGACGGGACTATCCCCCAGGAAGAATACGAACATTATCTGAAAATAATATCCTCCGAAGTCGCAAGACTGACAAGACTGGTGCGCTCGATGCTGAACCTCGCCAAGATCGAGGCGGGTGAGCTCAAGCCGAATCTTACTAAATTCTCCGTGCTGGAGCCGATAGTCGATACGCTCGTTACCTTCGAGCAAAGGCTTGAGGCAAAGCAGATCGAGATCCGCGGGCTGGATACCGAAAGAGTCGATCTCTACGCAGACAACGATCTTATCCATCAGGTAATGTATAACCTTATCGAGAATGCGATAAAGTTCGTCGATCCCGGCGGGTATATCGAATTCGCTTTCAGCAGCGTCGGGTATATGACAGTCATCTCAATAAAGAACAGCGGCGAGGGCCTCAGCGAGGAAGAGCTGCCGCTGGTGTTCGACAGATTCTATAAAACAGACAAATCCAGAGGCCTGGACGCTACCGGCGTCGGGCTGGGCCTCAACATAGTGCGGTCTATTATCAGACTGCACGGCGGAAAGATAATGGTCAGAAGCGTTAAGGGCGAGTATACCGAGTTCGTTTTTACAATACCGAACAAGAAGCTCGATTGACGCGCCGGGTAAAGGCAGGTGAGCAGGATGGATGAACACGAGCTGACAGATCGGGAGAGCGTTACGGAAAAGCCCCCGTGCGAGGAGTTTCGTGCGGAGCCGCTGATAGAGGATATACCGCCGCAGCCTGTGATCGAGGATACTTCTCCGAAGCAGGAGCTCCCCGGGGAGGATACCGGGCTTGCTCAGCATGAGACCTTGCCTCCGCCGAGAGGGACAGCTTATGAGGATCCGTTCTTTAATGTGCCGCCTGTCCTGGGCGATCTGGAGGGTCTCGATAAAGAAGCCTTCTGGAACAGTGTCGCGGCGGTGCGCCCCCAGAAGCAGAAAAGGAAAAAGCCTTCTGTCTCACTTATCATCCTGTGCTTCCTGATGCTGCTGTTCATGACAGGGATACTCTTCACTGTCATAAACGGCAAGGGCTGGCTGATCAGGCTCATTAACGGCGGAAAGAATATAGAGTTCACCCTGCCGGTAGAGGAGAAGCCTCAGCTCGAATCGACAGCTTATCAGGAGGACGGCAGATATACTGTCGAAGGAGTCGCCGAAGCTGTGCTGCCCTCGACGGTAAAGATCGAGGTCTATACCTCTGAAATGTCGATCTCGGCTTCCGGCTGGGGGAGCGGAATAATAATGACTGAAGACGGTTTTATCCTTACCAACGCTCATGTTATCGAAAACGCAGCCAAGATAAAAGTAATGCTCGATACCAGAGAGGAGTATTCCGCTTCTGTCATCGGGTCGGATGCGCCTTCTGATATTGCCGTCCTGAAAATAAACAAGAGCGGACTCAAGCCCGCACAGTTCGGAGATTCGGATCAGGTCAAGCTCGGAGAGGATTGTGTCGTTATCGGTTCGCCCGCCGGATTTTTCGGCTCGGTGACAAAAGGCATCGTTTCCGGGACAGACCGTATGATAAAGGTCGAGAGCTATTCTGTGCCGATGAGATGCCTGCAGGTCGATGCAGCGATCAACCCCGGAAATTCCGGCGGCGCCCTGGTCAATATGTGGGGGCAGGTCGTCGGGATAACCAGCTCCAAGCTGGCCTCGCGCACATATTACGGCATAGGCTTCGCAATTTCCATGAGCGCAGCAAAGCCGATAATCGAGGAAATAATGGCTAAGGGTTATGTCGAGGAGACCGCCAAGATAGGCATAGTATTCTATTCCATAAGCAGCGAGGATGCTGAGGATATGGGAATCATCCCCGGGATATTGATAGCGGGTATAGACAAGAGCTGCGATATCTCCAATACAGAGCTCAGCTACGGAGATATCATAACCTCGCTGAACGGGAAGAGGATAATGACCGCAGAGGATGTCAAAGAGCTGCTCAGAGGATGCAAGCCGGGGGACACTATGACAGCGACAGTTTTCCGTAAGGAGAACGAAGAGGACGAGGGCAGGATGTTCAACATCAGCTTCAAGCTGGAATCAGACAGGACCAGCATCGTCGAAAAGGAAAGCTGAATAATGGAAATACAGGCGCTGCGCGGAACGCACCTTGCAGCGCCTGTGGTTTTGCTCGGGCAGGGCAGCAGTAACGATGCTCCCCGGCGGAGCTTGATCGAAGGGAAGAGATACAAATGGGAGCTTTACGGATAGTGCTGACGCTTCTCATAAGCGGGCTTATCGGTTATTTCACAAACTATATAGCGGTAAAAATGCTTTTCCGGCCAAGGACAGAAAAGCATATCTTCGGCAAGAGGATACCCTTTACCCCGGGAATAATCCCCAAAAATCAGCCAAGGCTGGCCAGAGCTCTGGGCGCAGCCGTAAGCGAGCAGCTGCTTACCGGAGAAGACCTTAAAGCCGCACTCTCCTCAGAGGAGACCGCCAACGCTGTCGCTGAAAGGGCAATGGGGGCGATGTTTACAGACAAGCCGCTGGGAGAGGCCGCAGAAGAGCTTATCGGCGGGGAGAACACAGAGTCTCTCAAGGCCTTTGCCAAGGAGAATGTCACTGCGCTGGCAGTAAGAAAGTTGAAAGAAGCAGACCTGCCGCAGCTCATCATCTCGGAAGGGAAGAATGCCATCGGGGAAAAGGTGGCGGGGACGATGCTGGCTATGTTCGTCAGCGAGCAGCTTCTGGACGAGCTAGCGGCGCCGCTGGGAGCCAGGATAAACGAATACATAGATCAGAACGCCGAGGGGATGATCGGAGCTGCGGTCTCTGATGAGATCGACAGGGTCGCGGCTGCCTCGCCGAATGAGCTGCTGACAGGCGCCGGAGTCTCCCCGGAAGCTGTCAAGGGAGCTGCAGCGGGAATGTTCCGCAAGGCTATGAGCCAGGCTATCGACCCTCTGCTGCAAACTGTGGATATCCCTAAGCTGGTGGAGGCCAGGGTAAACGCTATGAGCGTTGAAGAGGTCGAAGAGCTGGTGATGTCCGTTATGAAGAACGAACTGAACGCTGTCATCAGTCTGGGAGGGCTGATAGGTATCATCATAGGGCTCCTTAATCTTATAGTGCAGAAGCTGTAGACGATTGACATATACTTTTCTATATGGTATAATTGTAGGAAAGTATATGTCTTTTCTATGCCTTGATGCCACGGCATTGGAAATGTTTTTCGGAGGGAAATATGAATCTGACACATTTAAGATATATGGTAGAGGTGGAGAGGCACGGCTCGATCACAAAGGCTGCGGCTGCGCTTTATATGGGGCAGCCCAATCTTTCCAAAGCGATAAAGGAGCTGGAGCTGGAATTCGGTGTGCCGATATTCAAGCGCTCGGCGAAGGGTGTCGTTCCGACAGAGAAGGGCAAGGAGTTCCTTCTGCACGCTAAAGCGATACTCTTGCAGGTCGAGAAAATGGAGGAGCTTACCCGTGAGGACGACCGCAAGAGCCTGGAATTCTCGCTGCTGCTGCCGAGAGCCAGCTATATCTCTCATGCCTTTACACTTTTTCTCAACGAGGTCGGTGCGGTAGAGAAGATGAACATCAAGTTCAAGGAGACAAACTCGATGTCTGCGATCGATCTCGTTGCCGACTGCGAATACGATCTGGGGATAATCCGCTATCCGATAAACTACGAGGCATTCTTCCTTTCCGCAGTTGAGGAAAAGGGTCTTAAAGCCAGAGAGATCTGGACATACGATTATGTCATACTGATGAGTGCAAAGAGCCCGCTGGCAAGGCAGGTAGAGATCAGCGCATCTGTTCTCAACGACTATATCGAGATCCTTCACGGCGACAACACTGTTCCGAACATCTCCCAGACCTTCCTGAAAAAGGACGCACAGCTCGGCTCCAGCAGGCGGCATATCTTTGTATATGAGCGGGGGAGCCAGTTCGACATTCTTTCGACTGTTCCGAACTCATATATGTGGGTCTCGCCCCTGCCGAGAGAGGTGCTCAGGCGCTACGGGCTGGTGCAGAAACGCTGCTCCGATCTTGTAAAGCGCAACCGCGATCTGCTGATACATCAGAGCAATTACCGTATTTCGCAGATCGAAAAGCTGTTCATCGACACTCTTGACGAGGTGCGTAAGAGCATAATCGTGTGAATATGCCCCGCCTGCACCGCAGAGCGGGGAAGTATAAAAAGATACAGAAAAAACCGTATATCCTCCTGCAGCGGCAGAGAGAATATACGGTTTTAACATTATTGCTGTGATTTTTCTGAACGAAGGGCAGTCCTTACGGCAGAGCTATCTTCGGAAGGAAGGAGATGATGTCTTCTTTCATACGGATGACTTCTCTGCGGGCAGCCTTTGCAAAATCGTGAGGGTCACATTCCTCTTTCTTATAAGCGCACATAACTGCGCGGGAGGAATTGACTATCGCTCCGAGGCCGTTCTTATCAAAGCCCTTGGCGACACCTTCTGCTCCGCCGCCCTGTGCGCCGTAGCCCGGAACGAGGAAGAAGGTATGCGGGAGAGCTCTGCGCATCTCCGAGAGCTGCTCCGGATATGTTGCGCCTATTACTGCGCCGACTCCGCTGTAGCCGAATCTGCCCATATCCTCCTGACCCCATTTTTCGCACATATCGCCCATAGCGGCATAGACTGTCCTGCCGTCCTCAAGAGAGAGGTCCTGCAATTCGCCGGAGGATTTGTTTGAGGTCTTGACCAGCACGAAGATACCCTTGTCATAGGTCTTGCATTTTTCAAGCAGTGGAGCGATGCCGTCGGTGCCGAGATAGCCGTTGACAGTAAGGGCATCGGCTCCGAAGGCGGGGATGCTTTCTCCGCAGACATCGGTAAATCCAAGGTGTGCTGTGGCATAGGCTTCCATAGTTGCGCCGATATCGTTGCGCTTGCCGTCGGTCATAACGAACATACCCTTGCTCTGAGCATATTCGATAGTGCGCTGGAGAGTTTTGACTCCCTCCCAGCCGTACATTTCGTAATATGCAGCCTGGGGCTTGATGGCCGGGCAGATATCGTGTATCTCGTCTATTATCTCCTTGTTGAATTCGAGTATTGCTTTGGCAGCGGCTTTAAGAGTCTTATCGTATTTCTTGACCTTTTTCTCGATGATATATTCGGGGACATATTCCAGCTTAGGGTCAAGGCCGACTACAGAGGGGTTCTGGGTCTTGACGATGTTTTCTATCAATCTGTCGAACGACATTTTTATCCTCCTTATTATCCTGCGGGCTTATCAAAGCTCGTAAACGATCTTGCCGCCGCAGAGAGTCATGATATTCCTGCCTCTGAGCTTTTCGCCCTTAAAGACAGTGTTCTTGCTTTTTGAATGGAGCTCGGCGGGGATGACCTCCCAGCGCAGCTCAGGGTCGAAGATACACATATCGGCCGGTTCTCCGATCTTTATGGAGACAGGCGCCAGGCCGAGTATCTTTCTCGGATTTACCGACATCAGCTCGATCATCCTTGAAAGCGAGAGCTTTCCGGGATGATACAGGCGGGTAAGAGTGACTGCCAGAGAGGTCTCCAGCCCGACAACTCCGTTGGGAGCCGATTCAAAGACAGATTTCTCGTCTGCGGAATGGGGAGCGTGGTCGGTTATGATGCAGTCTATCGTCCCGTCGAGGACAGCTTCTTCGATGGCCTGTCTGTCCCGCTCTGTTCTCAGCGGGGGAGACATACGGTAATCTGCGTCACGCGAGAGCAGCTTTTCATCGGTATAGGTAAAATAATGGGGAGCTGTCTCGCAGGTGACTTTTATTCCGTCCCGCTTGGCGGCGCGGATGATATTAACCGAGCCATAGGTCGAGACATGGCAGATATGCACTCTGGCGCCGCAGGAAGCGGCAAGAGCTATCTCTCTGGCGGTGATATAATCCTCGCTTGCTCTGTCCATACCGCGGACGCCCAGCTTTCTGGAGATCTCGCCCTTATTTATTATGCCTCCGTTGATGATACGGAGATCCTCGCAATGGGAAGAGATGAGCATCCCGCTGTCGTTGGTCAGCTCAAGAGCTCGGCGCATGAGCTCGGCATTCTCGACAGGTCTGCCGTCCTCGGAGAGGCCGCAGGCGCCGGCTTCCAGCAGAGCTTTCTGGTCGGTGAGCTCCTCGCCCTTCATGCCTTTTGTAACTGCGGCGAAGGGGAGGATATTTATCCCGGTCTGTCTGGCCTTGTCAATGACATATCTCACGCTTTCGGGGGAGTCGATGGGAGGCTTGGTGTTGGGCATACAGGCGGCGCCTGTAAAACCTCCGGCTTTAGCTGCTGCTGCACCGGTAAGTATATCCTCCTTATAGGTCTGCCCCGGGTCGCGGAAATGGACGTGCATATCAAAGAGACCGGGAGCAGCGACGAGGCTTCCTTTGCCTTCGATGATCCTGTCGGCATAGACAGCAGACTTATTCTCAGAGATGCCGGAGATGATACCGTCGGTCACTGTGATATCAGTAATGCAGTCGAGCCCCTGAGAGGGGTCGACTGCACGGATGTTTTTGAAAAGGAGCTTCATTTGTATCTCCGATCTGTATTACTTGTTCTTTGCTTCAAAGTGCTTGCCGTGGGAATAGAGGTCAAGAGTCTTGGCAGGCATTACGGCTGTAAGCACAGTGCCTTCCTTCTTTCCGCCGAACTTAACGAGGAATGAGCACTTGGGAGCATCCTTGATCTCATAGGGCTTCTTATAGTCGATATCGTTATCCTTGAGGCCGGTATAGGTCATCTGAGCGAAGAAGAAGAGGTTCATGTAGTCCTTGAAGCCGTCCTGACGGTTCCAGGGGAAGATGAAGAGCTTGATCTGCTTGCTGGACTCATTGATCTTATAGAAGCCTTCAGCGATGACTTCGTTAGCCTCATAAGTGCCGTCGTCCTTCATTGTGCAGTATTTGAAGTTACCGTTTTCATCGAGTTCGAGCCTGATCTTCTGTTCGAGATCGACCCATGCGCCGGAAATGAGCAGACGGCTGTCGCTCTTGAGCTCGGTGTTCGGAGAGCTGAAAGCGTAGCTGCCGATCACGATACCGCAAACGACAAGAATGATGAAGAACAATACAAGAAACACCTGGAGTATTCTTTTTCCCATAATAGATTACCTCTTTCCGTAATTATCGTTATGAGCAGAAGCTCAGCCTTGCTTTAATACAGCGCCTGTGTTGGCAGAAGTAACGAGTGAAGCATATCTTGCGAGATAGCCTGTGGTTATCCTGGGTTCACGCGGCTGCCACTTAGCCTTTCTTGCAGCCAGCTCCTCGTCGGAGACCTTGACGTTGATCGTGTTTGCGGGGATATCTATTGCTATGATATCGCCCTCTTCGATGAGCGCGATAGGTCCGCCTACTGCTGCTTCGGGAGAAACGTGCCCTATGGAGGCGCCTCTGGTAGCGCCGCTGAAGCGTCCGTCAGTGATGAGGGCTACGGAAGAGCCGAGTCCCATGCCGACGATAGCGGAGGTCGGGTTGAGCATCTCTCTCATTCCGGGGCCTCCCTTGGGGCCTTCGTATCTGATAACGACAACATCTCCGGAAACGATCTTTCCGCTTCTTATAGCGGCGATAGCGTCTTCCTCGCAGTCGAATACTCTTGCGGGGCCTTCATGCACCAGCATCTCGGGAGCGACAGCAGAGCGCTTTACTACGCAGCTATCCGGCGCGATATTTCCTCTGAGGACGGCGATGCCTCCGGTCTTGGAATAAGGGTTGCTGAGCGGTCTGATGACCTCCGGGTCACGGTTGATGCAGCCCTTGATGTTTTCAGCGACTGTCTTTCCGGTGACTGTCATGCAGTCGGTATTGAGGATCCCGGCCTCAGCAAGCTCGTTCATAACTGCATAAACGCCGCCGGCTTCGTTCAGGTCTTCCATATATGTATGGCCTGCGGGAGCGAGGTGGCATACATTGGGAGTTCTGGATGAGATCTCGTTGGCGATATCAAGATTAAGGTCGATACCGCACTCATGAGCGATAGCGGGGAGGTGGAGCATAGAATTGGTCGAGCAGCCAAGAGCCATATCGACAGTAAGGGCATTATGGAAAGCCTTTTCTGTCATGATATCTCTCGGGCGGATATTCTTTCTGTAAAGCTCCATGACCTGCATACCTGCGTGCTTGGCCAGCTTTATTCTTTCGGAATATACAGCGGGGATAGTGCCGTTGCCGCGAAGTCCCATTCCAAGGACCTCGGTAAGGCAGTTCATGGAATTTGCGGTATACATACCGGAGCAGGAGCCGCAGGTCGGGCAGACCTTGTTCTCGAATTCCTTGACATCCTCAGCGGTCATCTTGCCCGCATCGAAGGAGCCGACGGCCTCAAACATACTTGAGAGCGATCTCTTCTCGCCCTTAACGTGCCCAGCCAGCATAGGGCCGCCGGAGACGAATACTGTCGGTACATTGACTCTTGCCGCAGCCATAAGCAGTCCGGGGACATTCTTATCGCAGTTGGGGATCATAACGAGGGCGTCAAAGTGGTGTGCCAGCGCCATGCACTCTGTCGAATCAGCGATAAGGTCACGGGTAACGAGGGAATACTTCATTCCCTGATGCCCCATAGCGATACCGTCGCAGACAGCGATAGCGGGGAACACGACGGGAGTTCCGCCTGCCATAGCGACACCCAGCTTTACAGCCTCGACCAGCTTGTCGATATTCATGTGACCGGGGACGATCTCGTTATAGCTGGAGACGATACCGACCAGCGGGCGCTCCATTTCTTCGGCTGTGATGCCCAGCGCATTGAAAAGCGATCTCTGCGGCGCTTTGTCTACGCCTTCGCAGAAGTAGTTTTGTTCTGCCATTTTTATTTACCTCCAAAAACGATTTGAATTGTTTACTGATGCGAGAGCCCCAAAAACGCAGCGCCGATGATACCGGCATCGTTGCCCAGCTTGGCGATGACTATCTCTGTGTTCTTGGCGGAATTCTTGGTATATACTTCCTTAGCGACAAGCTCTCTGAGGGGGAGCAGCAGCGGGTCGCCCTCATTGCAGACGCCGCCTCCGATGCAGAGGATATCGGGCTGGAAGATATTTATGGTATTGGTTATCCCGCAGGCGAGATACCTTATATATTTATCAACAACTTCTTTTCCGGCCTTGTCTCCGGCGCGCATGGCGTTGAAGGCTGTCCTGGCGGATACTTTGCCCTCTTCATCGTTCATTTTCCACATAACGGAGCTCTTGTCTGCCAGCATAGCGTCTCTTGTCATCCTTACCAGGCCGGTAGCCGATGAGAAGACTTCAAAGCATCCCTTTCTGCCGCAGGTACACTCGGGGCCGTTTGGGTCGATGACGGTATGTCCGATCTCGGCGCCTGCGAAATTGAAGCCGGAATAGATCTTTTTATTGATAATTATGCCTCCGCCGACGCCTGTCCCGAGGGTGATGCAGACAGCGTCATTGGCGCCCTTTGCAGCGCCCGCGACGAATTCGCCGTAAGCTGCGGCGTTAGCGTCGTTCTCGACGAAGCAGGGCTTGTTGATCTTCTCCTTCATGAGCTTGACGACAGGGAAGTTCAGGAAGCCAAGGTTGTTGGAATACTCGATTATACCTGTCTCGCTGTTGGCTGTTCCGGGAGTGCCGATGCCGACAGACTCGATCTGGTCGATGGTGAGCCCGGCCTTCTCGACAGCCTCCAGAGCCACCTTTGCCATATCCGCGCAGATATCCTCTGCGGGGCGGGGCAGATTTGTCTTGCAGGAGGTCTTAGCGACGATCTCGAAATCCTCGCTGACTACTCCCGCCTTGATGTTTGTTCCTCCAAGGTCGATTCCGATGTAATACTTCATTTCCATTTCTCCAATTACTGTATTTTCTTCCGCCTGAGCGGAGCTGATCTTTTCAGTCTATCTTTGTCAGGACAGCCTTGCACTTGCCTTCTACAGTAAAGCTGCCTGTTCCTGCTGCTGCGAAGATGCTGTCACCCTTTTTGAAGCTGAGGGTCTCTCCGCTGCTTTTGATCTCTCCCTCTCCTTCGAGGATGAGCAGATCTGCGAAGCTGCTGCTGTCAGCGGTAAGCTCCGCCTTGTTTTCGATCTCGAGAGCGTATGTAGTAAAATACTCGCATTTTGCCAGCAGCTTTGAGGTATAGCCCTCGAAGCTCTCGACAGGTGTATCGGGATAGTGCTTAGCCGGGCGCAGGGCAGTTACGTCCTTTGCCTTTTCGACGTGCAGCTCTCTCGGCTTGCCGTCCTTGCCGACTCTGCCGTAGTCATAGATACGGTATGTTGTATTGGAATTCTGCTGTATCTCGGCGATAAGAATGCCCTTGCCTATGGCATGGAGCGTCCCTGCTTCAATAAAGAAGACATCGCCTTTATGGACAGGTACATTGTTGGTCACTTCCAGCAGGGTGTTATCTGCGATCCTGCGGGCGAACTCTTCTTTTGAGATCTCATGCTTGAAGCCGTAGAGCAGCTCGGCGCCCTCGTCGCAATCGACGACATACCACATCTCGGTCTTGCCGTATTCTCCCTCGACGCGCTGGGCGTATTCGTTATCAGGGTGTACCTGAACAGAGAGGTTATCCCGGGCGTCGATGAGTTTTATAAGGATCGGGAAGGCCTCGAATCTTTCGCAGTTGGATCCGAGGATAGCTTTTCCGTGTTTTTCGATATATTGTGCAAGGGTAAGGCCCTTATCCTCGCCGGAATCCACTACCGAGGGGCCGTCTTTATGGCAGGAGAGCTCCCAGCTTTCCGCGACGCGGTCGAAGCTGCAATCCTTGCCGAAATCGTCTCTGAGTCTTGTCCCTCCCCAGATATAATCCTTAAAGGCGGGTGCCAGTTTAACAAGTCCCATATTATTCCTCCTGACATACTTAGTCCATCTTAAATATTATATCACACTCTGCACATATATGTCAATAAAAACAAATGCTTTCTGTCAAAAAAAATTACAAAGAGACCGGCGGGGCTCTTCTGCCTTGCAGCGCATAGGGAAAAGCGGCTCCAAAGGCTTTTCTGCCTTCGGAGCCGCTCTTTAACGCTGATATCCTGTTATGCCTGCCCTCAGAGCTTTCTCAGGGGGATCCAGATAAAGCTCTCTGTGTCTGCCGGGTCTTCGGCAGGCGGTGAATAGACCTCGACAGAGTAGCTGCCTGCCGGTTCATAGCCGGTGAGAGAGGGCAGCCATTCCGAGAAGATCTGGGTATTGACCTTTTGCAGACTCTCGGGGAGAGACCCTCTGCATCTGAACTCAGCCCAGAGCCCTCCGGGGATCTGACAGGTCTCGCAGCCCTCGGGAATGTCTTCCAAAGGGGAGTAAAGATCCGCTATCCAGTAATCGAAATCTTTGCCTTCTGAGTCGATGCAGACTCCGAATACACCCTTCAGGCCTTTCATATCCTGAGCCCATTCGCCCCAGAACCTGGGTATTTCCTGATAAGAAGTCTCGGAGTTGAATTTTCTTCTGATCCCCATAACGGTAAAGGGTGCCTTTTCGACGATACGGTAATCAAGCATATTTCCGCCCTCCAATGATATTTTGATGTGCAGCGGTGCGAATGAGCGAAGCATCGCTCCCGGGTCATGCGCCTGAGAAGGGCTTATCCCGTGGAAGCGCTGGAATGCTTTTGCAAAGCTGTCCGGGGAATCATAGCCGTATTTTACTGCCGCATCTATGACTTTGATATCCGATGCTGCCAGCTCCTGTGCCGCCGCTGTCATCCTGCGCGCACGGATGTATTCGCCGACGGTCATCCCGCAAAGCGCCCCGAAGATGCGCTGGAAGTAATAGGGCGAAAGGGCAGCGATCTCCGCGATCTTCCCGATATCCAGCTCTTCTGTAAGGTTTTGCTCGATGTAGTCAACAGACCGTTGGAACCCTTCGATCCAGCCCTGCATAGCAGCCACTCCTTTCCGCTGTGTTATCAGTATACCATACCCTCCCGGGGCTTTCCCGACTTTCTGTGCACTCTTGTTCCGGAATATGATCTCCGCCGGGCAAGCCTGCCTGTTATTTCCATTATAATACTTTTCAGGGAAAAAGCAACCCCTGCAAGTTTGAACCTGCAGGGGTATCTGATCCATACCAAATTTTTTATTGAAAACTTCTGATATAATATCCCAAATCGCTCTTGGGATTTATATCACTAATATCAAACACGGGGAACGGGTGATCGAGATCAATGAATTGCTGTGAGTGCATTTCTTCAAGCTTCTTTTTATCGGCTGTAGGAATATCAAATTGAATGCCCCACTTTACTCCGTCTATCATTGCGTATGCAGTCCAAGAATACGTTGAGCCTGTTGCTTGAACACCTTCGAAGTGAAGTTTGTCCTTTAGCTCATTATAGGTCATTCCGATCTTAATATCCTTGTTGATATATCCGCCTGGAAAAACGTGGATCACATCAGGTGTCTGTCTTTGGTATAAATACCACCCGATTTGATCAGCCGAGTTTTCATCATATGTAAATCCAAATTCATAGTAAGGGAAAACAGTAGTATTTTTATATCCCCATATCCAGCTTTGACCTGTGGTCATTTGCTCCTTGTCATACACCTCGTTGAAATATTTTACAGTTATATCAGTTATGGTAAAATGTATCAGATCGTTAGCAAATGCAGAATTTGTTGAAGCTCCCTCTGCAAGATACTGCTCCATACACCAAGCATTCTGACCATTATAGTTTATGAAAGCCCAAAGTGTTCCATTACCGTCATATTCTTCTGCTATGACCTCAACATAGGTTCCTTTAGGGATTCCACTGCTGCCGCTGATCGTTGAATATCCCGAATCTGGGCCATATCGAATACTTAAGTTACTGCTGTTTGTATTTACATACATCTTTTTAGAGGACACAAGTCTGCTTGCAGGCTGTGGCTGAACTAAATTGTTTTCAACGGCAGCTGTAGTTGTTGTGGTGGTGGATTTTGTTGTGGTTGTGGCTTGGGTGGTCGTTGTTTCAGATGTTGTTTTTGATGTTGTCGTGGACTCTGCTGTCGTCGAAGCCGTTTCCGAAACGGTTTCGGATGCTGCGGATGTTGTCTCAGCCGTGGCTGTTGTTATTGCTCCGGCTTCTGTCTGCACACTCTCTGCCGGCTCACTTCCACCGGTTGTCGCAGCCTCAGAAGAAACGCCGCTGTCCTGAACTATATTATCTGCTTCTTTATTCTGTGAAACAAAAGCATAGATGCCGATCCCAATCGCAGCTGCAGCAAGTATTGAAGCAATTACGATTATGGGAGTTTTTGAAGGTTTTATGACAGCAGCTTCGCCAGTAGTGACGGGCTGTGCAGCTTCGTTTATGGCAGCAGCGGCCTCTTCTGTTTCAAGCTCTGACTGGCAGACAGGGCATATAGCCGACCCTGCCTCGATCAAAGAGCCACAGTACGGACATTCTATCCCTTCCGATGATTCTGCTTCATAATCAGATTCATCAGCTTCTTCGTATTCAAATTCATACCCGCAGACATAGCACTCCAAAGAGCCGTCTTCAAGCTCTGCTCCACAGTTCGGACAGATCATTTATATCCCTCCTCTTTACTGTTTCTTTTTGATCGGAAGCTGGTCTATCCCGTAATAAGATATGAAGCCTATAACAGCGGTCAGAATAAACGAAACGAGCATCAGCCAGAAGCCTATCCCGAATGATGCACTGGTCTCAGTCTTTACACCTACTGCCTTTCCTACGGCACCTACTGCTTCCGATCCTGCATTTACAGATCCCTTTATCACTATCGCCGCGACTATCTCCCCGATAATGCACAGAGCAGGAACACCGACAGCGATTATCCTTCTGTAAGGCTTGAGCTGGGAGATATAGTTCATTACTATCACGAGTATCGGCCCGAGAAGCATTATCACAGAGATGAAAGAGCCGTGTTCTCCCACCAATGCTGTGAATCCGTTGACAGTAATACCAACACTTTCATTCCCTGCCTTTGAGGATACTGTCACGAAGGGCAGAAATGCAAATATCAGAGACAGCACCGCACATATTGCCATTATATTATCTCTGATGAATTTATTCTTGATAGGTATCTTATCAAGGTTTTTATTGAGTTCATCGTCAGAGATCTCCTGCTTCATCTTTCCGAGCATCTGCCCCGGAGCGCCTCCGGAGGGGAGGCTTATCTTTGATACGAGATTGCCGGCTCCTCCGGCTTTGGGAACTCCGCCCTGACCCGCCGGCTTTCTGGCTTTGCCCTGAATGGGTACCTTATAGATTATATCCACACCGTCGGGACATTCATCTATCAAAGTTTTCATAAATGCAGGCTTCCCGACAAACTGGATGCTGAAGACACCGATGCCTATATTCTCTTCAAGCTCTTTGAAGATACCCTTCCAGACAAGCTCTCTTATCTGTATGGGCTTGACCCACTCGTCGATCGAGCGGTTGTCTATCCTTGTTGTATCGAAAGCGGCTCCGTTTACGGTGATCTTTGTATTGAAGGGATTTTCGCTGTAGATGATTACGACCTTGTTGTTTGTGCCTATCAGCTTGACCTTTGTGTCCTTGAAAGCGAGCTTGATGATCTCAAAGCTGTCGTCATCGCCGTCAAAATAGACTGTGTAGTCGTCACAGCCGGCAAATTCCTTCAGTTCGTCAAACAGGCCGTTCCATTTCACACCCTTTATGCAGAAGGGGAAAGCCCATTCCTGGACCTGCATTTTTTCGATCCGCGAGACATCAAACATTTTGCCGTCAAGGCTGATCTTCAGCTCCGACGGCTCTTTTTTATAGCCAATGCGGATGATCTTTTCCATTTTTATCCACCTTTCATCAATTAAGACATTAGACATAATCTGTAGATTTTCGCCATATTTATTATACCGCACTCCTTCCTATTTGTCAATATTTATATTGATATCAGTAAGTACATTTTTCTTGTTAAAGATGTTATCATATTATTGACTGATACAGAGGACTATAAAACAGAATATAAAATGTGAGAGAACAAGAAATGTGATGAACGAAAAGAAATCAAAATACTGTGCAAGAAATCTATATAGATTTGTAATCTTTGAATTAAAAAGATGCGGTCAAACAGTTTACAGATGAAAAAACCTGTGATAAAATGATATTGTCAAAAAAATACATGGAGGTCAAGACTATGTCAAAAAAACTACTCGTTATGATGATTGCAGCTTGTATGATAATAAGCATGGTTGCTTGCGGAAGCAGTGAAGATTCTGTCTCTGAAAAAAACAGCTCAAGTGATAGCTCAACAGTAGATGAATCAACTCGTGAAGATGATTCTGCATCAGACAATTCAGAGAGCGAGAATGAAAAGTCCGACTCTGAAAAAGACACTTCAAAAGATGATTCTTCAGTAG
>CAMNNQ010000136.1 GCA_946545645.1 uncultured Clostridia bacterium
ATCATCTTCCGTATCTGATATTTTGAAATCCCGACGATCATTTCGGCGGCTTCCTCAACCGTAAGGAGATATATTTTATCATCCTCTGACTCCTCTTGTTTTGCAAGTTCCTTTATGAGAAAAAAAGCTCAGATTTCTTTGTTTCACAGTTCGCAATGAAACAAACAAATTTGAGCTCTTTTTTATATTTTTAAACCTTCATCTCTACCGCAGATGGTAGATGCTCTGGTTTCATTTTGTTGCATTGCTGATAAACTGATGCACAAACAATCAAACTGTAATGTCCTGATCGACCGGAACTCCTTGTTTTCCGTCAGCGCAGGAAACATCTGCGGCTTTAGCGTATAGGTCTTGTATTTCAGTTTCACTAATTCACACCACTTGTCATACTGTTTTATGATGTGTTCGTTTTGAGCCAGGATATCAAAGATGATATCTACAGATTGCTTGACCTCCTTCGGCAGATATCCATATACCTTTTTGCCTTTCGCCGTCTGAAGCTGATCGTAGAGCTGCATGACCATTCCGGCGAGGCGCTCATCAATATCGCCTGTACCTATCTCCGATACTATTTCTTTCATCTGATCCTCGGACATAGCTTTCAGCTCATTGCGCCGCATAGTCTGCTCCTGATAGATGCTTTTCAGCTCATCCTGAAAAATGTCATTCGCAAACCTGGATCGAATCTTTTCTATGCCTTCATTTGTCAGGAAGCCTTGTTTCGGATTGGTCGAATATACAAGCAGATGAATGTGCGGGTGGTGAGTGGTGTTGTGGAATGCCGCATACCATTTCAGATTGGCGAGCGGTATCTTCTGCGCATCAGCGATATCCTTGATGTGCCGCTTGACAAGCTCCCGCCACATATCGGAATTGGTGTAGCCAAGCCGCACGGCATCCTCACGGCGTAGAGAGACAACATGGGTCCAAACATTTCCGGGATGATTTACGACCTCATCTGCAACAGCATTGAGACCAATGGGTAATCACTGTCATTGAACAAACCGTGCTCACCTCTGCGTTCTGCTCCCGGGCGCTTCGCCATATAGTCAACAAAGTTTTTGCGGTTTCCGATCACATCAGCGTGACGTTCAATGATCGTCGAGATAAGCTCCGAGGCATTTTCGGCAGTTGGCATAGACGAATAATCCTCGTATTCAAGATATGTCTTTGCAATCGGGAATTCTTTCAGCAGTTGGTTTATGAGCTGCGTTTGATTTGTGGTCACCGCAGTATTGCTCTGCGGACGTTTCTCTACGGTTTCCCGGGTGGCAATATACTTGGTATAGTTTGCTCGCCGGGCTTTTGATTTCTTGGTGCCGCTTCTGATGAAACGGCTGGTTACTATTATTTGTGATGTGGGCATAGTGCCTCCTTTCTGCAACAAAAAAGGAGCCGTTCCCGACTCCTTCATGCCAATTCATTATCATTCCCCCCAACTAAAAAAGGAGCCGATCACTCGGCCCCACAGATCGTATTGAATTTATCCCACCATGAACTCGTCCGAGGTCTCTCCGGTGAACTCGCCGCCGTCAAGCAGGTTGACTGCAACAGAGCTGATATCATCTGCGTTCACGCTGTCGGATATAGAAAACGATATGCTTCTCTTCAATTGTATATAGTTTAAAACCCCACTTTTTTCTTTTGTTGAGTTCCGCAGATTTCATCGCAAGCTTTTTCGAACATCGCCCTGCTAACTGTGACAGGTTCGTCTTCGTCAGAGTCCTGTTCAAAGAATTCATTCAACCCTGAGTGGAATGCCTTATCAAGCATATCTTTATATTTTCTCAGCGAATAGATCCCTCGGTTGAAGAGAGTTTCAATCCCCCAAAGCACATCATCATCAGAGCATTTTAAACTTTTATAGAGAGGCTCTATCATGAGCTTATCCCTATATTTCATAATGATTGATTCTATTCTGATTCTGTCAGGATTTGGAAATCTTATTACAGTACAACGATCAACAAGAAAAGGATTGACGTTTGACAAGTCATTGCAAGTAAAAATGAAAGGACTGTGCTCTAAACCTGCAAGTTTAACCTGTAAATATTGATCGTAGAAGTTGTTCACATTTTCATCTGTCAAGCTCAATAACTCATCGGCGATACAAGTCCCCCGAGAAGCTTCGCCGGGAGCTTTGTCTATTTCATCAATCAAGTATATATTGACTACTGAACGATGTCTGACGCGCGCTTCTGCTAGTAACCCCAAGTCCGCCATTTTGTATGTGGCTGCATCGCCTGAGAGTGATCGTTTCCCGTCTCCACTGTCCTGGGCCTTGATCAAAAATACAGGCAAACCAAGAGCTTTGTTAAAGAACAGTTCCACAGAGTGAGTCTTGCCGATTCCCTTTTCTCCTTCAATGATAACAGGTTTCATATAGCCAGTCGCAATATATTCAACAACTGAAGGAAGCAAACTATAAATAATTTCGCTTGGAATGTCGTTCTGAATACAAAAATCTTTCAATTCCTTATATATTATTTTGGGAGGAACCTCTCTTTTTATAATGTCTGGGACATCAAATTGCAAGTCTTTTAGGATTCTCAGATAGGTCAAGGCTTTTCTCTCTACAGTACTTGAGCTCTTTCTGTTCTCCGCCTCAAGTTCTGACAGACGAATCATACCGTCTGAATCAAGAGCACAGATGTCTTCTGTTTCAAACCACCGCTTTGTTTTATCGTCATCCACTATGATTTCCGACTCAGCCTTGGATTTCTCATTTTCCAATTCCAAAAAATGCCTGATTTCAGTAGGAGATACTCCCAGTGATAACAGCTCCCTAACTTCTATACCGCTCAACATTATAGTCACCTCATTTCATTCAATATCAGCAATTAAAAATTGAAGGACGTTTATCCTTGATTCTATTTCTCCGAGATAATCTTCCAGTTTGCTCTCATATTTCGATCGGAGGAGTTTATACTCCTCTCTTATCCTTTCTGCCTCAAAGCGCAATGCTTGACCGGCAATAAACTTATGATGAATGAGATAGTCTTCGCAGAGGAGCTTGTAGAAAAGCAAAAAGGCGGTTGTGTCTGTATCTGAATAGAAATCTTTTTCAGCTTCGACTGAAGTACAGGCAAGTCCATACCGACAGTGTTCAAGAGCCATCGCATAATCACCCATCTGAATTTCCAGCTGTGCGAGATGTTTGGCACAGACCTGTGCATTCGTATATAGGACCAATGCGTCTTTCAAAATATTGATAGCACCATCACGATTGCCGAGATGAAGCTCTAGCTCGGCTTCAAACGCGATTCTTTTCTCTTCATATGGAAAGAAGGAGTTGAAATCCGAAATAACAGATCTTATTTCTTTTTCGTTTTCAGTGACTTCACTACTGGACAAAAGGTATTCCAGAAGCACCACAAAAGTCCGTTTTGTAAACACCTTTCTTGGAGTTGAAAGAAGTTTAGCAGCATAGATCTCAGTAAGGTCGGAGCGCCCTGATGCTGCACCAAAGACGATAATATCGGTCATCATATTTATATCAGACTTATATCTGGCAAGACCGTTGATGATCAGATTCAGGGCGGTATTGTATTGGTGAAAGGAAAAAGCCTCTTCTGCTTTTTCTAAGATAGCTGTTGCACTTTCCAAAGCGACGGAAGTGTTCCCCTTTTCATCATCATTATCATCGCCTGAACTAATAGCTTCCCTTGCTTTTCGAATACTTTCGATCATCGAAAGAATCTCTCGTTGTCTTCTATCGTTGTCATCACTGGTTTCGTCGAGCGCAGCTCTTATCTTATCCGACTCATCGAGAATAGTGTTAATCTTCATAATAATACTTGACCTCCTCACATTGAGCACAGTGAACACGTAGGGAAAAACTTCCTGTGTTATATCCTACACGATCGTTTAAGACGATTCGGTAAGAACTGCCTTTACTTAAAGTTATCTCCGCATAGCCTTGACCTAAGTAACCGGGCAGCGTCGCAAAACTGATAGATTTTTTTCCCTCGAAGATATTCAACTCATAGCTGTCAGTTTCTGTATAGTCTTCCATAGTGAGACAGTATACACCTGAAACAGATGGCGTGAATGAGGACTCCCAGGGCTGTTGTCCATGAGCAATCCCCATGTATAAAATATCATCTGGAAGAGAATCAGAAGCCATAATTTGTGTTTTTGGTTTAGATGTGCCAATAAGACATCCTCCATCTACATCAGCAGAAGCTTCAGAATCAGAACTAACTGCGGAACTGTTTACAGTATTGGCCTTATTGGAACTGGTATTGGAATTGGTCGATGCAGGCGAGAAAAGCTTAGCAAAGAGGAAGCTGACTCCGGCTGCGAAAATTAAAAGTAGTACTATTGTAAGTCTTCTTATTGCTCTGAACATCATCATTTTAGAACACGCTCCTTTTCTAAATCATACGATCTGATGAAAATGCTAAGATTTTCCTTGAATACTGAAAGGTCAGTATGAGTTTTAATCATTGCAAATTCGTCTTTGAGGGCCGAAAGATCGTCAATGCGCTTTGACAGATAGTTATAGCAGTTGTCAAAGCCATAAGCTCTACAGGCAGCTTCACCATAATCCGGAAGCTTGTGCAGCACTTCGTTAATCTCACGCTCCCTGTTATTTCGGAGATTCTCGTTATCAGCAAATGAGGAAATGTAAGCGTACTTACGTTCGATGATCTTTAATTCGGCGATACAATCTTTTAGGCAGTCAAGATCAGATGTTGCATTACTTATTTGATCATCAATGATCGAGAAAACCTTATTGTGGATCTTCTCTTTCTCTCTTGAGACAGCGCTCATTTCAACAGTATCCAGCAAGAGTCTATTTCCTCCCGCTATTGCATATATGCCGGGTATGTTGCCCAAGGTTATAACGAGTAACACTGCCGAGAATTCCCTGTCATATACATAGTATCTGACCAGACTTGCACCAACAACAGCCAGAATGCCTAAGAATATTGAAATAGGGAGGATCGATTCATATTCTTTACAGGCAGCACCAATGCTAATACCAAAAACAAAAAGAGAAGTAACATAGACAAACATTACCGTTTGGTCAGGGAGAGATAAAAGGGTCCAAACAAAGAACCCCACACCGATGAAGAAAGGAGTCCCCAGAGATGATATAAAATCATCTCTGGCATTAGTCCTCTTACTATTAGTCTTTTCATCCATGTTGATCACCTTCTCTAATTGAACTGAATCTTATTTTCCGTCTTCACGATATCTTGTCTCGGACTTGTAACGGATCCTGTCGAACTTAGAACACTTCTGTTCCCCTTCATATTCAGGATATTCTTCGCTGTTGTAGTAATCGCACAGCCCTTTGCCGTACTTATGATTTGAAAATGCGAACTTCCTACATTCCCCGCAGGAACCGGGTATGATTGTCTCGTATACTCCACTGCTTCCACCAAATAAACTATCAAAGAATCCCATAATAGTACCTCCTCATAATATTATTGATATTGATCTGGAAAAGCTTCTTTGCTTTTCCTTGATCTAATCATAACACATTTCGAAACGAATGAAAATGGACAAGGCACGGACATTTACAAAGTTTCATTATAACTCTATAAAACACGGTTTTTTCAGTTTCCAGATTGCATCAACGCATTATCAGTCATTTTTCAAAGAGGACATTAAAAAGATAAAGTATCCTATTAACAACAAATATTTATATATAGTATTTCAGTAAAGGCCGCATTTACGCGATTTTCAAATCACTCTTAACATCTGTCCGTTCAATGTCCGGTCCTTGTCCGAAAGTTGGAAAAATGTGGTGTTACACACCATTATAGCCGAATTGTACACTTTATATAATTTCGTTGACTTTTCAATGAAATTGTTGTATAATAATAGTGTTCAAATAAGCATTACATTTTTGGAGGTGCATTTCATGGAAATGAAATTTGTTTGGCTTGTAGATGAAATAACAAAAGTAAGACAACTTTCGGAAAGCTTACTTATGAATAATATTGAGATCCTTGGTGACGGCAGATTTAAAGACATTTTAGAATGCATAGTAAAAAAAGGAGATAACTTCTGTTTTGAGTTTGGTTTACCGACGACAATATCTAAAGCTTTACCCGACGATTATAACAAAGCACCGGGCTCATTTTCAAGAGCATATACAAGGTACAAAAATAAAGATTCAAAAACACATACAAGGTACAAAAATATAGAGAAGAAAGAGATTGATGAATCTTATATACCATATCTGCTTCCTGTGTATTTCACAATACTACAATGCTATACAGATTTGGCTGATAAGGTTCAGAAAGGAATAGGAACAATAATCCGTAATATCTTTAAACCCAATTTGAAGAACGCATTGGAAGAATACTTCGTCGATGAACTTGGACAATCTAAAGATGATTTTGACAGAATATTCGAAGATGAAGATCTCTTGCTTCCACTGTTGATGACGGTGTTCTTTTATGAGAGCTTTGAGAGCAAAGAAGAAATTGCAGCGAAATTTAATGCTTGGTATGCAGAGACGGTATTCAAAGAACGGTATTTTGATCATCTGCGCCTGCTGATGAACAAAAACGAGATCAAAGAAGATGGTGTCCGCCTTAAGGATTACTATGCTCTCCCGATTATCAAACCGAAGCTTTGCAGCAATACCGAACCTGATCATCCATTTATCAAAACTAAAATTGTGTGCGGTGCCGGCTGCGGCAAGACTTCGGCTATGCGGGCTCTTATAGCAGCCTGTATATATGACGAAGAGAATATAGATCTGCATGACAAAATTGAACAGGAGTGGATGAGCGGTAAGGAAAAGCCAAAGGACTTTTTCCCTATCTATATTGAAGCTTCAAATATAAATGTTTATGTCAATCATCGCAAAAAAGCGCCGGATAGTCTTTTGGATCTGGTGTTCTGTGAAATCAATAAAGGTATAGAAGATTATGAAAAAGAGCATACGGATGTACTGAAAGTCATAAAGAAGCAGTTTAACAGAAATGAAGACAAAGTCCTTCTTCTCATAGACGGTCTCGATGAGGTAAACAAAAAATATCGTAATAATCTGACAAGCCTTATTAAAGGATTTACAGAAAAGCACAGCAAAGCAAGCCTGATCATTACATCCAGACAGATAGATTTCAAATCATATTCTTATGGTGAAAATAATGATCCTACAGACATTATTACATCTCTTCCCAAAACGGTTCTTTCCTTAAACCCTGCTGTAAAGACTGAAATAATAAAAAAATGGGCTCTTATAAAAGACAGCAGAGTGACAGATGCCAGGGCTCACGAATTGCAGAAATTCATCGATGATAACGAATACTTATCCAAGCTTTCTGATAATCCATACCTGCTATCACTTATGATCTGCGAGATATTCAACGGATTGAAAACTCCCTACAGAATAATCAATGAACTCACTCAAAAACTCATTGATAAAAAGCTGGAACCTATGTCATTTGATTTCAAATCACTTGTAAGGCCGGCCTTGGGGCATATAGCTTATGAAATGATCCTCAGGGATATAAAATACATCCTGCGGGATGAGCTTGAAAAAAAGTACGACGCTGTTGCAAAGAGAGACAAACGTATCGATCGTTCTGAATGGTACAAAAATATATCTGATATAAACACCCTTGCAGGACTCATTATCTTTGACGATGACAAGTATTCTTTCCAGTATGATATAATTGAAAAATTTCTTGCCGCTGAAAACAGATTCACTATTATTCAGGATAATATTGAAGACCACTTTGGTTTTTATGCTCTTCCGAACGACACCTTAGATCTGACCGGAACCGAGATAGAGGAAAATACGAGGGAAGTACTTCTTGAGCTTTGGAAATGTTTCAAAGATCGCCCAGAACTTTGGGGCGATCTTGTCAGCATGATGATTGTCGAATCCAAAAATCCGGAGGATGAAGGTCAATTGTATCCCTATATTGCACCAATATTTTGCTCTCTTATAACTCTAAGCAAGGCTAAATCCACAGAAAAAGAAATGGTAAAGCAAATTTGCAAAGTGTTCAGAATAATGTGTTTGGAAGAGTATTCTCTGAATGAGATCACAAAAAATCCGGATGTATCAAAAGAAGATCGCAAAGCTTTACTGAATGTTCTGTATGCTAACAGAGAACTTTTCAAAGATGTTGAAAATGATTTTGAAAAGTGTAGGAACGGATGGAGAAACCACTGGAACGTCTTAGAATCAAAACAAGAATGGAAAGAACGCAGTGATGAATGGAACAAAGTTATCGATGAAGTCGCAGAGAAGAAACTAACGATGAGTAAATAGAGGTGTACATATGCTCGGGACCGCAGAGCCTAAACGTGAAATAAACATGAGCGATGAAGAGTATTTCCTTTGTGAAATGCAATACATTGCGGAGAACATTGATTCCGAAGCAAGCAAAAAGAAAGAAAAGCTGGAAGACATCTATTTTCCAATACATCTATCAGAGGAGAAGACCTCTTTTCGGAGCTTGTGGAATGACTATGCAAGGTACGAACAGGGATTAACGATAAGAAGCAATCTGAGAGATCATCTCGATCCGACCCATATTGATCCCCCTGAATATAATTATCCTCAAAAATATAAACACTCTTTGGCAATCCTATCTCAGACAGTGAATCTTGTCGATGAGTTTAATGAAAAACATATCAGAAAAGGCATTTTCGGATCTCCGGGCAGTGGTAAGAGTTTATTCTGTGCAAGACTGGTATTGGCTTGCATGAAAGACGAAATCGAATCAAAAAGATTTCCTGTTCTGCTCAGATGCCGTAGTCTCAATAGAGTTGATACAACTGGATTTAAGCTCTTTTATGATTTTGCATACGTTATGTCATCCACAGATTTGAGCTTTGAAAGATTTAAAGCCATACTCGACGAACACGTAGTTAAAGGTGATCTTCTTCTTATTATTGACGGATTTGATGAACTTTCGCATGATAATAAGATAAATGTTTCCGAAAAAACGGCAGATTTTCTTGGTAAACCGGAAAACAGTCTAACCGATATGATCGTTACCGGTCGTTTACTGAATTACAATGATGAGGAAATCAATCACCTCAGTAGACTTGAACCCGGCTTGTGTTATCATTACATTCATCCTATGACAAATCATGAGAGAGTAGGTTTTATTGCAACCTGGGTTTTTCTCAGTAAAGACAGGAGAGTGACAGAATCCGATCTTGAACTTGTCAGCGAAACAGAGAAAGAACTTGACAGTACAGAAAACATCATCAAGGATCTATCCTATTTTCCTATGTATCTTTCAAATTTGCTTGAAATTAAAGAACACACAGGTCATATTCCCAAATCCATGTCTGAATATAACGAATCATTTATCAAAAAATTTGCGCGCCGTGCTGAAGTGGCAGAGGATAGCACACCTTTTTTTTGATAATTAAATATATTGCGTACCGAATGACCTTTGACAGAGATGATATAAGCATCATAATCAGCAGAGATGAACTGATAAACTATATCAAAGAGTGTTACGGAAATAGATCTTTCTGCCGTAGTTTTCCCAGACGTATTGATGATAAAGAGGCAGAACGTATCGTGAATGTTATGATAAACGACATGGGTGTTTTTGTATCTGCTATCAGTCATCGTGGTGAAGATTTTGGTCTTCAGTTTCTTCATTTGACCGTTCAGGAACTCTTTGCCAGTATGGCAGTCAATAACAGTCTGACACCGGACGGAAGCGGCTCTTTAGAGTTTTTCAGATACAAGTTTGGGAATAATGTTCAAGATATCGAGTCAAATATTTATCCGGATCTCGGAGACAGGTTTATCAAGATAGCAGAAAACCTAATTCTTTTCAGTAACAAAACTGCCAAAGGAATAAAAACCAGTGAGGAAATTGAAAAAATACTTATTGAAAAAAAGTCTGTATTTTTGCTGATGAAAAAGCTTGGGTCCCAAAGTATTCTTTATTATCCTAAACAGGTACTTTCTGTATTATTCGGCGAACACTTTAAAAACTATTTGAATGATATCACTTTTGAAACATGGTTGTCATCGGAATTATCCTGTTCGGAGGAGTACAGAATAGCAGGATTGGAAATAGCGATGAAGTATCTACATGGTATAACAGATCGTAAGGACAAAGCGAAAATATATTTGTTAATTGATTCTTTGTTATCGGTTGAATTAATAAATATCACAATGGAATTGCAATCGATTAGTTTAAAAAGGTTTGAGAATACTATGAGGACAGAGGAAATAAAACTTGATTTGTACAACAATCCAGATGACATCAAAGAATCGATAAAAAAAATTGAGAAGGACAGAAGATTATGCAGTGCAGCGGAAGAATTATTAAATAAGATGTGGTATATATTTGATATAGTCAATAAAATGACAGAAGAAAGAGATAATACTGGGTTAAAAGAAAGTCAAAACCAATTAAGAATACATATAGAAAATCAAAAGGAACTTGAAGAAAAAATGGCAGAGATATCAAGCAAAATGGATTGAAGGCTCTTTGAGGAGTCTTTAACGGAGGAGAGATCATAACTCTCTCGGAGTATTAATCTATCATCACTTTTCAATTTCATCCCCAACCTCATCACAGAACGAACTATCTATCACAGCACCATCAAGGTATCTCTCTACATCTTCAGGGGGCAAACCTTCTTTTACCAGCGAGGAAACTATACTTAGTATATAGCTCACTCTTTCATAATCTTTCTCGCTGTCCAAGCTGCCCAGCTCAATACCTTCATCGGATTCATAAAGATAAGCGGTATAAGCAGAAAGATTTCCGTCTTCATCGTATGTGTTGTCGGAAAAGACAATGACCGTAGTCCCATCTTCCAGATCAAAGGTAAAGAGGTTATCGTATAGTTCACCGTTGTAATAAAACTGGTTTCTGTCATTTATAAAGCAATTTTTCATGATCATTCCTCCTTAAAATCCCGGCGGGATATATCTATGATTTTATTATATCTTTCCCTCCGTAATATTTCAAGGACATCAAACGGACATTACTTTCTTATGTGATGTCCTTTTTTATGTCGTTGAAATCGGAATTACTATATGTTAGTATTAAAACATGACGGAAACAGGCCTTTTCGGGTTTGTCCGTTATATGTCCGTTGTGTTCTCTGACAAAGTGTGTTATATTTATTTCAGAGAGTAAAACGATCAAACTTTCAAAGGAGGGACAGAATATTATGAACGAAACTAAAAACAATATGCACAATTCAAACGAAACAAAAACTAATATGCGCAGTTCAAACGAAACTCTTCCCAACACGCGCTACAGCAGTGATACTCTTCCTAACGAACGCAGCATGAATACTCATACGTCCCCTTTCAATACAGGTGACATTGTTTTCGGCAAGTACAGGGTGCTTTCCCTTATAAATGAGGGAGGGGAATCTTACATCTACAAAGCGGAGTACAACAAGCAGTATTACGTTTTGAAGTGTTATAAGTACAATAAGATTTTTGACATAGATGTTTATGACCTTTTGAAAACAAAAACCGATAAACACTATAATTTAATTAAACTATATGAGTATGGCTATCATAACAATGTCGCCGTAGAAGTCCTTGAGTACATGAACGGTGATTCCTTGGAAGATATGGACAAAGATCCTATGGAAGACCCAGAATACAAACTCTGTAGGATCCGGCGTTTCGTTGAATTGATAATAAGCGGTCTGCAAACACTGCACAAGGCTGGAATTTATTACAATGATCTTAAACCAAGCAACATATTATATGATAAAGGCAACAGACGGATAGCTTTGTGTGATTACTCATTGTGCTGCGTATGTGACGCCGGCAGTACACTTATTCAGCACGCAGATCGCGGAAAACTGACACCCGGGTTTTCAAGCCCTGAATTTAACATAGGTATCTCTTCTGCGGCGGGCGATATGTTCAGTGTTGGAGTCCTCATCTACACATTGTTTTACAATCGTCCCCCTTTTCTCAATTTCGACCTCGAAGACTGGGAGTTATCTCTTTTTCGGCAAGATCAGTTTTTGCCAGTTGATGCTCCATCTGAATTATATATAGTGAATGACCTCGTGCGTTATAATGCAGAGGAGAGAGCATCATTAAAGGAAGTAAAAAAATGGTGTTCGGGAGAATATGTGTCCACTTCAACTCTGAAAAACAAAAAAGGTACATTTTCTTACCGTTTGAACGGAATTGATTGCTATGACAGGAAGTCCCTTCGCAGTGCTCTTGCTTTGAATTGGGAAGAAGGTTTAAGACGTACAATCACTACTAAAGAGCTATTTGAATCCTTTATAAACAATGAGCAGGACATTGCCTCAATGGCAAAAATAGCTTCCTCTGAAAGTGAGGCTTTCTCTCCTGATGTAGCATTCATGCGGTTTCTATACAATCTGTTTCCGGAAGATAAGCGCTTTGTATGGAAGGGGAAGATATATAATGATACTCAAACACTTTCAGAACAGATGCTTTCCCGGCTGAGGAGCAATGATGAAGCTTTTGTTGAAGAATTACTGAGGAACAACGTCCTTTCTATCTATTTCGGATGCATTGGTCTTACCGATCAGGCACAGTCACTTTATGCGATCGAACTTGCTTATGACAAATCGCTGAAAGGTAAGATCGGGATGCCGGTAACGCCTCTTTCGCTTGCCTTCGCTTTGGCTTTCCTTCTGAATACGGATAAAAAGGTAATGGCCAATGGTACATTATACTCAGAATCGTCATTAAGAGATAACCTTGGTATGTTGTCAAAGTATTTGTTCGACGTCAATGGGTATCCTGCAGCAGAGTTTTGCGGGTATCTTATCTCTACAGACAGACAGAAAATCTAAAGAATTTGGATGTCCGATCGATGTCTGTTTTCAAAAACTATGTTTTATGCTACAATAAATACAGAGGGGAGAAATCCCAAAGGGACACTCTCCCATCCCGGGAAAGGAGGAAATATATGTCGTGTATGTCTATTGAAGAGCTTAGACTTAACGCTCTTAGAAAACTTGTTTTTCAGCTTCAGTCAGATCTTGAAGTGTTGCTTGCCGGATGTGATGTTCTAAAATCAGATTCAACAGATAAACTGAGAGCGCTTGGATTTTCCTGCACTGAAATAATATCCGAAATCGATTCTGTGAAAAATGATATCTCTTCCCTCCTGTGTGATATAAAGGGGTTAGATATTGTTCCGTTAAGTGATGAAGGAGAGATTCGATCCCGTCAGGATGAGGTCTTCAACTTAAAAACGAGGTTTAATGATGTCGAAGCTAAGGTTGAGAGAATAATAAGTGAAGCGAGGAACAATGCTCTTCAGAAAGCGCAGCGATTAAGTTTCAGTGTTAACTCGCATGTTTCTGATGCAGCAGATTTGCTGTCTGCTGAAAGAAGGACAGTACTTTCATCCAACATCAACAACAAAGAAATCGAAATGCTGCTGTCCGATGATAGCCTGCCACAGAGCTTTCGTAATAATATTAAAGCTCTTTATGATTTAGTATTTATTCAAACAGAAGAATCAGCTTTGAATGCGTTGTTAAATCAGATTGGAAAGAAGGTAAAGTTAGCCGAGGAGTACAAGCAGACAAAAAAAGAATATCGTTCTCAGAGTATCGCTTTTGGAATCAGACCGAAAGAGTACTTTGAGCTAACCCCCTCCGGAATTGAAGAAATGAAGAAAGCAATGCAGGAGGACGCAAAAAGCCATAGCAAATCAGTCGAGAGAAAATACATCCGCATAGTATTTGACTCAATAATGTCAGAGCTTGGATATAATGTCAGCGGCTTTCACGATGATTCATATACTACTTTAATGTATAGAATTCCCGGAAATCAAGATATACGCGTAGAGATGATCCAAGATGGTAAACAGGTTACAATTGAATTTGCTGCAGATGAAGATAAGGCTGAAAGAGCAAGTGTTACAAGCAGTATGCTAAACTGGTGCAGCAGGGATAGAGACATCCTTCTCAGAAAGCTTGGAGAATATGGAATCATCACCAAAACCACGTTTGTTCTCCCCCCCGACCCGGATGCAGTACACACCATACACAGTGCAAGTTCGGTAATTGATGATGCGGAAAACGATACGGAAAACAACAGATATCATTTGTATCGTAAGAATAATGCTGCATCGGAAGCGGGTAATTCTTAATACTGAGGTGATTAAAGATGTATATAAAGATTTGTCCTGTCTGTCACCACGAAAATTCAGTTGATAATCTGTTCTGTGAAATATGTTCGGAGGCGGTTTCACTGGCAGACGTTATTCCTCGACTCAAAGACGATGGCCACAGCAAAGAAAGCAGTCAGCCTGTCGTTCATGATGAACATATTACCAAGATAGTACTTGTCGATATCGTAACCGGAACACGTTACATTGTCCCCAAGGGTATCAGCATCATAGCGCGTTCAACGGAGGAGAGTCTTGTTCCCGTATCATCCGACAAAGAATTTATCAGCCGACGAAAACATCTCAAAATAATTCACACAGAAGAAAAGATGTTCGTCATAGACGAAGGAAGTACCAATGGGTCGTTTGTCAACGGCGAAAAACTCAATAATGGAGTTCCTTTGGAAGTCATACCTGGAAATATTCTTTCACTGGGAGATGGACTCATAGCCGATCCCGATGCCAGAGCACTGTATCTCAAAGTTGAAAAAGAGGGGTGAAAGGAATGTATTGTCATCATATTTGCTCTCCTATAAACAACACCCTTGGTCCGGGAAATAGACTCGTTCTGTGGGCGAGTGGTTGTCCGAGAAAATGCCCGGGTTGTATTTCTCCTGAACTTCAGGAGCTCCATAACGGGAAAGATATCTCTGTTGATAATCTTGCAGATCTTATCTCACCACATCTCAGCGGTCTGGACGGGATCACAGTTTCCGGAGGTGATCCTTTCTTCCAGCCCGAGGAACTTCGGAAGTTTGTTTCACTCATCAAGCATCAGTGCGATGATATCCTGATTTATACAGGCTATCTGTTGAGTGAAATCGATAAAAAAGCTCTTGAAGGCATAACAGCTATTATTGATGGGCCCTACATCGCGGAGCAAGCTACAGATGGTATACTGCCGTATGGCTCTTATAATCAAAGGCTTAATGTACTTGATAGAAGATATAAGCCGACCTATACAAAATGGCTCAACAGTTATGTCCCCAAAATACAAACGTTCTCATCTCACAGCGGATTGTTGTATTCCATTGGCATCCACAAATCATAAAGGAGGCAATATTATGATAACATCAAAATTTTACTCTGATTTTTCTGTTCAAAACTCTCTTTTTAATGGTATAATAATCGACGGAAACGTTAATGACCTCATCTATCTTGAAGAGAATTCTCAGGGACTTAAAGGAATGTTGAAGCTGCCTGTGTTCCTGTATGCCTATTATTCCGATAAGGGATACAGTGTGGTTTTCTACGACTATGTAAATGGGTTTTATAATGATCTCTCAACCGATGACTTAGAGCTCTTTGCTGAGACAGTGGGTGCAAAAGTAGAAAATGGACGAGTTCCTTCTCCCTTTACAAACAATCCCGGTGCTCAGAACAGTCGTAATGTGGATATGGCCAAACTGCTCGCCAAGGTGATGTTACAATCAAAACATCAGTTTGTGGTAATAGCATTGAATGTGGAGAGATACGTAAACAACGTTGATCACCTTGAATTGCCGGAAAGAATGGCCTACGAGCTGATTCTTGATTCTGTTTCCTGTTCAGCGGGTAATAATAAGTTGATTATTGTCACAGAAAATGCAGAAAAACTTCCTTCTTGGATCAACTCCTCACGTTTCTTTAAGCATCTCACAAACGGTCTTCCCACGTATGAGGAACGTTATTCTTTCATTAAAGATATTTTTCCGAATTTCTTTCGCAAGGAAATATATCAAAGCGACCGATTTTCCCTTCCCGAAGAACGTTTGGAAAAACTTATAAACAAAATGGCTGCCCTTACTGACGGTTTAGGATTCATCGAGATCGAACAGATCAGAAGATTATCATACGAACTCAAGTTACACATTGAAAATTGCTGTGAGGCAATTACTCTCTACCGCTATGGAATACGAGAAAATCCTTGGGAGTCGGAGAGGTTAAGAAACAATCTAAAAAACGCTGAAGCTTTTTTAAATAATAGGATCAAAGGTCAGGAGGATATTATAAGGCAGATAGTTCATAAGCTTCGCAGAGTTGTAAGAGGTATTGACAATGTTTCAAATAACCCGGACAGTATCGAACAAAGACCCAGGGCTGCTTTCCTTTTAGCCGGACCTACCGGAACCGGTAAGACAGAGCTTTCATACGCATTGGCAGAACTCATCTACGGAGATGCGAGCGCCGTTAGGAAGTTTAATATGGCGGAGTTTATTGATATGGCCTCTTTCAAAAGAGCTGTTGGTGCAGATCCTTCTTACATCGGATACGGTGACGGCAACGATCTTGTATCGAAAATAATTGGGAACCCCTTCCAGGTGCTCGTTTTTGATGAAATAGAAAAGAGTGATCCTAAGGTCTTTCGGAACTTATTCCTCAGTATAATGGATAGAGGAACCCTTTCTAATGCGTTCGGTGATGCGTCCTTTAAGGATACCCTAATCATAATGACTAGTAATCTCGGTGTGCTCAACAATAAGGGTGAATATGAGATCAGTCTTGATATGGATTACGAAACAATTAAGGACAAGATTGAACGAAATATCCAGTCTCATTTTGAAAAAGCCGCTCCCGAAATAGCAGGTCGTTTCCTTGGCAGCACCGTCGTATATGATTTCTTGAGAGAGAATCCTATCAAAGAAATCGTTAGAGGTCTGCTCGGCTTCGCACAAAAACACTACAAAGATGCCGGCATCAACTTTAATTATGAAGAGATTGTTGTCGAAAAAATGGCAGAGCTTTCAATGACCTTACAGAGGTTCGGAGGAAGAGGAGTAAGAAATACAGTGGACAAGTATGTCGCGCAGCTCGGAGATTATATCATTCTGTGTGAAGACAAAGGGTATAAGCCCACCTCACTTAGGATCACTGACATCATTCCTGACGGCAATGGGGTAAATAAACTTGTTATTGAAGGGCGGGAATAGTTGATATAGATTAAAGTAATATGTCTTGCGACGTTTATATCAGTTTTTCAAATGCTATAGAAAACAAAAAGACGGAATTACCACTGATGAGATTAAAATATATGTATCTGCCGCACTCTGCACACACAGACTGCGGCATTTCTTTTAGCTCCGCTGTTCCCTCACAGCACTCTCAAAATTAATGATTCCGTTTATCCGTCTGACCTCATTGGTGATGCTATAAACGACACGATTAGCTATAATTGTTGTTGATCTACCCATTGAACTCGCTCATAAAAGTGTAATATAGGCTTGACAATTCGCTGCAATAATGGTATAATCAGCTTGTGAGGAGTGATCGCTATGTATATGAAGCGAAAAATAGATGCCTATCTTGATAACTGGAAAAATGATCCCGAGCGCAAGCCGCTGATAATCAAAGGATCACGTCAGATCGGCAAGACTGAGTCGATAAGGCATTTTGCAAAAGCAAACTATTACAGTGTGATAGAGATCAATTTTGTTGAAGAGCCCAAATACAAAATGATAATTGAGAACGGCTATACCGTTGATGACCTTATACGAAACATCTCTCGGATAGATCCTTCAAAGCAATTTGCAGAAGGCAGGACTCTTATCTTTTTCGATGATATACAGGCATTCCCCGATATTGCCACATCTCTGAAATTTTTCAGGCTTGACGGACGCTTCGATGTTATATGCAGCGGTTCTATGCTGGGTATAAATTACCGGCGGATAACGAGCAACAGCGTTGGCAGCAAAACTGATTATCAGATGCATTCACTTGATTTTGAAGAGTTCCTTTGGGCTAAGGGATATGACAGCGGCTATGTTGACGAGATGCTCGTTCATATGACAAAGCTTGAGCCCTTCAGTAATCTGGACACAAGTATCTGGCACTCGCTTTTTCTTGATTACTGTATCCTCGGCGGGATGCCCGAAATAGTCCGTGGATATATCGAAAAAGACACTTTTGAAGGTTCTCTTGAGCTGCAGCGTCAGTATATCATCGACTATAAGGACGATGTCAGAAAATACGCCGAAGGACTCGATCAGACAAGGATAATAAATGTGTTCAACAGCATTACACCTCAGCTTGCAAAGGAAAACAAGAAATTCCAATTCTCAAAGGTTTCATCGGGAGCGCGGTCCAAGGATTATGCAGGCTGCATAGAATGGCTTTCTGATGCGGGTATCATTAATATCTGTCATTGTCTGAACTTCCCTGAGCTGCCGCTGAAAGGCAATATCGACACAGGCAAATTCAAATTGTACTATTCGGATTCAGGACTGCTTGTTGCTTCTCTCGATGATGAAGCACAAGATGATCTTCGTGCAAGAAAGAATCTCGGTGTATACAAGGGAGCCTTGTATGAAAACATTGTTGGTGAAGCAATAGTAAAAAGCGGCGGTGATCTGTATTATTACAAACGGGAGGATTCAACGCTCGAAGAAGATTTCTTTATGCGAACATCAAATGCTCTTGTTCCTGTAGAAGTGAAATCCACCAACGGCAGATCAAAGTCACTGAGAACCCTGATAGAATCTGACAGATATCCCGATATTAAGTTCGGAATTAAGCTGACAAGCGGAAACATCGGCTTTGCTGATAACATTTACACCTTCCCGTATTACTGTGCTTTTCTGATGAAAAGATTTTTGAGATATATAAGCAACGAATAATATGTATCTGCCTCACTCTGCACACACAGACTGCGGCATTGTTTTCAGCTCCTCTGTTCCCTCACAGCGCTCTCAAAATTAATGATCCCATTTATCCTTCTGACCTCATCAGTAACTCCGGAACGCAGCTTGAAGAGAGCTGTATCATCAAGTCCATTAAGCGCTGCAAGCAGATGCGTCTGCACACCGACTTCGACAGCTAACTTGAATATCGCACGCGAAAGTCTTTGCTCTGAGTCTTTGACTATCCCGTCTGTGATCGTACCGATCTGCGGCGCAAGGTAGTCGATAAGCTCCGGCTTGTTCTGCAAAAGATATCCGCAGTAGAAGCGAACTGCTTTCTCAATAAATTCTGTTTTGGAAACGCAGTTGTCACCTTTGTAAAGACATTCTATCGTTTTCATCGTTTCTGGGAAGACATATATCGTGAACTTTATTTTTGGGGCGCTGACTGCTGCCTCATCCTTCGCAGAATCGCCTTTAGCGGTCATTTTCTTAACTTTTGACATCGGCAAATCCCTCCTTTTTTGATTTTGACGTTAATCCTTGAGAGCCCCAAACCCTCGCAAATGCGGTCGGATTTGCCGGCCGCTGTGACTTTTGCGCCGTTTTGACGGCGCAATTTAACCTGCACAATTGCTCGTGGGATGTTATGGAGCTGCCCGGCAGCGGCGTGACCCTGGATTATAACGGCAGGCTTTATTTTACCAGATCAGGCTGTTTTCACGTCAGAGCAATATACAGGACCGGAACGGGAAAGGCCGTCTATTCCGGCTGGGCCAGTCTCAGAGTGCAGTACCACGGCAGCGATGCCGACGAGATCGACTTTACCGATCCCCCGCAGGTTGAGGCCGATGAGAACACAGTTTTCGTCATCAGGAGCAGCTACACAGGTCTTGTAGGAGCCGAGCCTGACCGTATTGAAAAGCCCTCAGAGCCGGAGCCGGTCGGCATATCCGAATTTCCCGAGGAACACCCTGCGCACAGGCGGCTTATAGTCGATGTGTATGACGGGACAGGCAAGCAGATAAACGCGGCCTACATCTGGGAGGCTGATGGATCCGAGGGGATAAAGCTCGCCCCAGATGGCACAGTGAGCTTCACCGGAGCAGGCGCTTACAGAGTCCGTGTCAGGAGCGGTGAATTCGTATCTGACTGGTTCTGGATAGATGCAGTGACCGAATCGGAGGAATATTCCACAGTCTCCTTTCTTGACGATGACGGCTCGGTGATAAAAATTATATGCCTTCCCTGGGGTACTGCCCTTGAACCTCCAGCAGTTCCCGAAAGAGATGGCTATACCTTCGCTGGCTGGTCGCCCGCTCTTCCGGACAGAGTACCCGCCGATGATCTGTCATTAACAGCGGTCTGGGTCAAGGCTCAGGCACCCGCAGATAAGGACACCGACGGAAAGAGCCGCAACCCCGCAACCGGCAATTCGGCAGCGGCAGCCGCAGCCGCAGCAGCTGCTGCTATCATCGGTGCAGCCGCTGCGGTCAGAAGGAGAAGTCCCCGCAAGCATTGAGGCAACACCGCACGACCCCTGTGCATCAGTATGCGCAGCCTCAATTAACATTGAGGCAAAGATTTTCGTCAGATTGCCTAAATTCGACG
>CAMNNQ010000137.1 GCA_946545645.1 uncultured Clostridia bacterium
GAGATAAAGCACTGCGAGGTTTCCGGGGATCTGACCTCTCTGCTGCTTAACTCTGTCGATCCTTTCGCCCTGCTTATAGCCCCAATAGATACCGTAGATACCGAAGGTAATGATTGTAAGGAGAATAACCATACCGCCGGAGGTAGCGTTGGGATCATTTGCAACGATCTTAGTGTCTTCGTTTACCTTGTATACCCAATAGAGCATATAGATACCGAATGTAACTATACTCAGAACGATACACAGGGGGATGCTGCGCTGCTGGATCGGTGCTGCTGCGGGGGCTGCTGTCGGTGCTGCGCCTGCCGGTGCTCCGCATACGGGACAGTTTGTTCCGTCGAATTGTGCTCCGCAATTGCTGCAGATCATTGAAATCATCTCCGTTTTCAATTCATTTTAGACAGGGTCTCCTATCTTGTAATTATATTAACATAAACAGCAATATTTTGCAATAGGCAAAAAGTACAATATGAGCAACTGTTCTTTGTAAAAACAGTACCAAAAATATACTTTTTCTGCCAGATCAGAGCATTGTAGCGCGGAGCTCCTCTCCGGAAAGAGGCGAGAGATATGCGGGGGCGATATCGAAGGCTGTGCGGCAGCCTGTCTGGCCCTCCTTACGGAGCCTTGCGAGGGCTCTTGCGTAGCAGCAGAGAACGCTGGCTGTGAACTCGGGGTTAGAGCCCAGCTTCAGGGAATACTCGATCATCTGATGGGTAGTCTCGCCGTCGCCTGTAAGGCCGCTCCTCATAACGAAGCCTCCGTGAGGCATAGCGGTATGGTCGCGGTCAAATTCTTCTTCTGTAATAAAATGAACGGTAGTATCATACTGGTCAAAGTAATTCTTCATGCCCTTGATCTCGGCCTCGATAGCGGCCTTATCGGCGCCCTCCTCGGCAACGACGAAGCATTCTCTTGTATGCTTTTCGCGGGTAGTGAGTTCAGGCTGAGAGCCGCTGCGGACGGCCTCCATAGCAGCCTCTACCGGGCAGGTATACTGGATCCCGCGCTTAACTCCCTTGACTCTGCGGATAGCGTCGGAATGCCCCTGAGAAACGCCCTTGCCCCAGAAGGTATAGCTCTTGCCGTTGGGGAGGATAGACTCGGCATAGAGGCGGTTCAGGGAGAAGAGACCCGGATCCCAGCCCAGAGAAATGAAAGCCAGGTGTCCGCTCTCGCGGGCGGCCTTGTCAACATTTGCGAAATGCTCGGGGATGCGGGCGTGAGTATCGAAGCTGTCGATAACATTGAAATACTGCGCCAGCTCGGGAGTCTGCTTGGGGAGGTCTGTGGCGCTGCCTCCGCAGATGATAAGAACATCTATCTGATCAGCCATAGACTTTGCGTCGTCGAGGCGGTAAGCCTTGACGCCTTCTGTCATGAGCCTGACCGAAGCCGGGTCGCGCCTTGTGAAAACGCCGACCAGCTCAAGATCCTTGTTTTGTCTGACAGCAAGCTCGACTCCTCTTCCGAGGTTGCCATAGCCTGCGATCGCAATCCTTACTTTGTTCATTTAAGATCGCCTCCAAAAATAAATTACAGGATATATTATAGCACATCTGTCGGAAATTGTAAAGGGCTTTTGCAGCTTTTTTTCTGCTAAATTCATACAACTTTCCGACCCATGTTGCTGAAAACGCCGTATATGTCCGAAAATTGCCCGGTAAACATACTTTCTCCGTGGGAGCAGGAGCCGGGATATATGAAGGATTTGAGGACCAATCCTGCAAAAGGCAGCCGGAATTGACAACAAAAGCCGGGTAGTGTATAATATAATCAGAAAACAGGCTTACGAAACGAACCGCCGGAAGCCGCAAGGAGGGGCCGCTATGCTGGAAAAAGAGATCAAGCTCATGCTTACCGAAGAGGAATACCATAAACTGGAACGCTCGCTGGAATTTGACGGCGAACTGGATCAGGTCAACAACTACTATTACAGCGCTGCCTGCTCCGAGCGGAGGATAAGCATCCGTGTCCGGGAAGTCGGCGGGAAAAATCTTCTCCAGATCAAGCTGCCGATCAAGAACGAAGGAGCTGTTGCTTACAGGGAAGAGCTGGAAAAGGAGCTGCCTTTCGTCCCGGAGGTCATCGGGCAGCAGACCTTGTCGGAGATCTGCGGAGTCGAGGACGAAGCGCATCTTCTCGGAGCGCTCTACACCAACCGCAAGCTCTGCCACACTTTCCCCGGAGTCGAGATCTGTCTTGACCGAAACCGCTATCTCGGGATCATCGATTACGAGCTGGAGGCGGAGTACGAAGGGGAATACCCGAAGGAGGCCGAGGAGCTGCTCTGCTCTCTCGGGATAAAGACCGACGTTCCCGCTGTCGGGAAGTATTCAAGATTTCTTAAAGCGCTCCGCCAGGAAGAATAAGAGCCTTCTCCGCCGGGCATCTGGGCGGGTCACAGGATAACGCTAACAGGGCACCCCTTAAGGCAAATACCCATATAGAAGTTTTGTCCCGAAGCATTTCAAAATGCTTCGGGACATTGTGTTTGTTTGGCTGCTATGCCAAATCAGAAATTGCATTATCATAACTTATTTTGTAACTTGTCCTTTTCGGTATCTACCGAAAAAAATACCGTCATCAACATATTTGTCAGCCTGAGATACCCACATCGGAAATTTTCCTGTTGCTACAGCAGTCTGTCCGTTAAGCATTCCTGTATGGAACGATATGTGGCGGAATTGTCTCAGTACCAGTTCCATTCTCGTATGTTCACAGTTTTCAGGACATTCATACAGCATCTCATCTGTGAGCGAATCAAGATATGCGAAAGTTTTTTTCTCTACACTGTCAAGATAATCAAGAAGCTGCTCATCAGATAAGATAACAGAAGCAGGCTTGTCGGGATTATCAAGTCCTTCTTCATGAAAAGGCGGTTCATCATATACACAAGGATTTATAAACCATTTATCAGCTGAATGAAGTGCATGATATGCCCATCTCCAACACGGAGCACCGCAGCATATCGCATCTCTGTCATAGGTCTGGATAGATGTTCTGATATTCAGGAAATTCGGTTTCACCATTTCTTTTATTATCATACATAGATCATTCATTATAAAATCCTCCTCAAAATTCCGATTTATATTAGTGACAATTATAGCACAGCATCACTTCATTGTCAATAAAAACGCCATAGTATTTCTGACCTGACATTAGAAATACTATGGCTTAAAACTTCTTTATGCGTACCGTACTAAAGAAGCGCCCTGTTTTTGTGTAAAAAGCTGCCCGGCGGCGCGGGAGCCTTGATATCCGCTGTTTTCAGAAGTTGCTGCCGTTCCAGCCCCAATCGTCGGTGGAGGCATATTTTACATATATGCGGTCGGCGGGGATAGCCAGCTCGTCTCCCATTATGTCTGTCAATTGAGCTGTCAGCTTGCTGAGGGCTCCCGACGAAGCGGAGCCGTAGACCGAGACTTCGATCATAGCTGCGGGAGAGGGGTCTCCTCTGAACCAAAGATCGCATTCCGGCTGGATGCCTACCATGAGCCAGCTCTCGGATTTCCCGGGGATAGCTGTTATCGCCTTACCCAGCCTGGTCTTGATGCTCTCCTTCTTGCTGTCGGAGATCTCTGTGTTTGTCTTGACATTGATGAACGGCATATCCGTTTCCTCCTTTGTATCATTCTCCCTCCGGGGAGTTATTTTTTTCTTTTCCTGAGCGGACACGCCCTGCCAGGACATATCCTATGAGCAGCAGCACCGCTCCCGCCGAGATGAAAGCTCCGGCGCTCAGCCATTTGTTTTTGTATCTGAAGCAGACAGCGTTTTCTCCAGCCTCGCAGCGGACAGCCATGAGCCCGCCGTCCACCTTTTCGACCGGGGCCTCGCTGCCGTTGACCTCGGCGCTCCAGCCCTCCGCCCAGGGGACAGAGAAGAACACCAGCGCAGGCTTTTCAAGGCTGATCTCCGCCTCGAAGCTGCTGCTCCCGCTTTTGAAGGATGTGCAGCTCATACTGCGGCGCTGAGCGCAGATCTCCCGGTATCTTTCCCCGGCATCCGAAAGCGCGGAGGTATCGTATTTCTCCAGAATATCCGAATATCTCTCTGCCTGCTCCGGAGTCAGGACAAGGGCTTCGAGATAAGCCAGCTCCCGTGTATAGGGAGGGAGGTCTTTCAGCGCTTCGGCTGTGGTATATCTGTCATAAGCGAAGCCCATAGGCAGAGCTTCGGTGTTTTCATAGAAATTGATATCGTTTTTCTGGTATAGCAGCCGGAAGGTGCCGTTTGTACCGGAAAGGGACTCAGCAGCGGGCAGAGGACTGCCGTCTCCGCCGAAATAGGCGCCGTCCAGGAAATACTTAACGGAAAGCAGTGTCAGCAGGGGGTGATCTGTCTGGTCCGGGTCGGACTTGACTACTCTCTGCATACCCAGCCCTTCGTAGAAGGATATCACCGAGGGCTCAACTGTCGAGCCGAAATATCTGACAGTCGGGTATCCGGCTATTATCGGGAGATTCTGATAGTTGGCGTCGGAGGAGACTCTGAAGAAACCGCTGTCGAGGCGGTCTCCGCTCCCGGCGTAGTCAAAGACAGAGTTCATCACGCTCTCTTCCGAGAGCCCTCTGAAAACATAGGAGCAGCCGACAGTTATCATCATCCCTGCTGCCGAAAAAGCGACTGTCCGGCCCAGCAGAGCTTTTACGCAGCCCTCTCCGGCAGCTTTGCCGTAAAGCAGCGCCCCCAGGAGAGCCAGCCCCAGCAGGGGGACGAGCGCCTGGATATACACAAAGCTCCTGTTCTGGAAGCCGAGGGAGCTTCCGGAGGCTAAGGCTATTATGACCGTCGCGGCGGCGGCAGCCCCGGTAAGGGCGGCTGTCGGGACAAAGCCCCTGCGGAGAGTTTCTCTGCCGCCCTCGCAGGCTTTCGCTGTCGCAACGGCGACGGTCAGCAGCGGCATATAGAACCATCTGCCGTAAAAGACCGAATTGAAAAGCGAGAAAGACTGATTGAGCGCGGGGATGAACATTATCACCGGGCAGGCAATGAGCAGCAGCTTTAAAGTATCCCGGCCTTTGGTGCAGCGGAAATATGCGACCGCTCCGCAGAGCGAGAAAAATGCCGTATAGCAGGCAAAGCTCCCGGAGGACTGGGAGGTAGTCATCCCGAAATTCAGCAGCAGAGTTATATCCGGCAGCAGAAGCAGGTTTTTGAGGATAAAGAGATAGACAGACGGGGTGTCGTAAATCAGCAGCCCAAGCCCGCTGAGATGCTCGGATATCCTTGGGTTCTGTAAGACAGACACTGCCGAGGGCAGCAGCAGGACAGCCGCCGCCATAACTCCGGCTATGCTCTCGAAGCAGAGCCTTCCGAAGCGCCTTGGGGTCAGCCTGAAGCGCCCCGATATGCAGGCCGCAGCGAAATAGAGCGAGACGAAGATGACCTGCCCAAAGAAGAAGTAATAGTTGAAGAGCGCTCCCAGCGCCGCTGTAAGAGCGAAAAAGCCCCGCCTGCGGTCGTTCATAAGGTCTTCCAGAGCTATGAGCATAAAGGGGAGTATCAATACAGCATCGTGAAAATGGTTGAATATGATATTCGCAGAGTTGAAGGAAGAGAGCCCGTAGAGGATACCGGCGATCAGGGCGCAGTTCTTATCCCGGACAAAGCGCCGTGCGAAGCAGTATGCTCCGACAGCCGCCAGCCCGGATCTTACCGCCGTCAGCAGCGGCATCACAGACACCACCAGCGCCGAGGGGAGCGGGAGGGTCAGCCAGAAAAAAGGGCTCCCCAGCAGATAGAAGCTGAAGGAGGAGACAGTATCGGAGCCGAGGTCCGCAAAGAGATCAAAGCTGCCGAAGGAGCCGTCCCGGAGGGCGTCGTGCAGATGGGTGTAGAAAACTATCTGCTGCTTGTTATAATCGCCGTAGTAAAAAAACCGCCCGCCGTTCATAAGCATTATCGGCAGAAAGCAGACCGCGCAGACGCCGAAAACTATCAGGAACGCCCGCAGGCGGTATTCAGCATTTTTCGGTCTCATATCTTCCTCCAGACGAAGGCCGGAGCCCTCAGAAAACGAAAAGGATCAGCAGCAGCTTTATAACAGCGAAGAGCAGGAACATAAAGAAAGCCGTCGCATACATAAGCTCGTTGGCGGCGAAGACATCCTCGGCTGCGGCGGGATGCTCTTCGTCTCCGATAGTCAGATATCTGACAGTGCCGTCCTCGAAAACAGACTTGGGGGTAAGGGTTATCCCGAGAGAAGAGGCAAATACACAGCGGCAGGGAGCCAGCGCCGAAGCGGAGAGGTTCTTTCTGTCGCGGCGGAAGACATCGAAGCAATCCTCGGTCTCCAGGCCCAGGATATTTCCCGCTCCGACAGAGAGGAAGGCTCCGATATGGGCGGGGATGAAATCGAGTATCGTCCAGAGGATATGTGCGGCTGTCCCGAAATCATCGGAGGCCGCGCTGCGGACAGAATAAGTCCGCCTGAGTATGGAGACAGTGCGGTAGAATATCCCGCCGACCCCTCCGAAGACAGCCGTCCAGAAAAGGACTCCCGCTGCATTGTCAGCACAGCAGTCGGCGGCGGCTTCGGCTCCGCGCCTGATAAGCTCTTCCTCGTTCATATCGTCGCAGCGGATGCCGATAGTCTTGGCAAGGCTGGTGCGGGCAAGATCGGTGCGGCCTATGGCAAGGAAGCGGGAGAGCTTCCCGAGAGAGGAATGAACGTGCATTATCGAGAAGGAGGCCCAGCTCAGATAGCAGTCAAGCAGCAGCGAGAGCACAGGCGCAGGCTCATAGAGCAGCCATACCAGCGCTCCCGGAAGAGCGACATACAGCAGCAGGACAAGGACGATCAGTATCGTCCCGGCGAAGCGGTGCGCTTCGGAGGAATCCTGATAAGACTTTTTCATCCTGCCCTCTACTTTCATAAGCAGCGCAGGGACACTGTTCTCGGGGTTGAATATCCCCGGAGGCGAGCCGAGTATTATATTCAGGGCAAAGCCCGCACAAAGCGAGGCTAAGGTATTCATAAGCATTTATTATCATCCTTTCGGGAATGTGGCAATACAAGTATACCATATTATCCCGCAAAAGTAAAGATACCGGGCACATAATGCCGGGTCTGGCACAACGTGCTCCGCGAACTGACCCGTCCGGCCGAGGACTATCATATTTTCCC
>CAMNNQ010000138.1 GCA_946545645.1 uncultured Clostridia bacterium
AGTGCGGGAACTGTGCAAATCAGGCGAATTACCGTCATTCAAGGCCGGGAAAAAGTACCTGATAAACAAAGAGATACTGCACAAATTCCTGAGCGGAGAGTTATTGGTTAAGTAGATTTTTATGTTGTAGAGATTATTTCTGAGCCTGTAGGCTGGATAATGCAACACCGTATAGGGTATTGTTGTCTTGCCTGCGGGCGAGATTTTTATGGGAGGAGAGATAGAAATAATGGCATATATCGAACCAAGAAAAACAAGCAGGGTGAGATCATCGCCTACCGTATCCGCGTGAACAAGGGCTACGACAAGAACGGCAAAAAGCTGAAGCCGTATGAAATGAACTTCAAGCCCGACCCCGAAAAGACCGACAGGCAGAATCAGAAAGCACTTAACGAGGACGCCGTCGAGTTTGAGAAAAAGTGCAGGCAGGGATTCGTCACGGACTTCAAGCAGACGTTCTCCGAGTATGCGGATTACGTTATCGCTTTGAAAGAGCGTACCGGAACAAAGCGCCGCACCGTTGACGGCTACAAAAAGCTGCTGCCCCGCATCAACAATGCAATTGGTCACATGAAGCTGACAGAGATAAGACCGCAGCATCTCAATATGTTCTACGAACAGATGTCCAAGCGGAACAGTCGACAGACAGAGCCGAGGGCGATTGCAAAAATCGACCTCAAAGCGCTGATACGAAAGAAAAAGCTCACGCTCCAAGCCGTTGCTGATAGGGCAGGAATAAACGTCAACACTGTGTCGTTGGCTTGCAGGGGCAGCCGTATTTTGGAGAGCAAAGCGGCGGCTATCGCAAAGGTGCTGAACACGCCGATAACAAAGATTTTTATCATCTCACGGGACAGCACTCCACTGTCGAACAAAACTATCCTTGAATATCATCGACTGATAAACACGATTTTCAAGCAGGCCGACAAGGAAATGCTGATACCCTACAACCCCGCAGCAAAGGCCACTCCGCCGAAAGCAAACAAATCAAAGATCAACTACTTCGAGTATGACGATTTAGAGGAGATACAGGCGGCGGTTGACAAGCTGTCCTTAAAATGGCGGACGATCATTCATCTGCTGATGATCACGGGTTGCCGCCGTGCAGAGCTGTGCGGGCTGAAATGGGACGCTGTCGATTGGGAGAACGAGCGGATATTCATTCACATCAATCTGCTCTACTCGCCCGAGGTCGGGCTTTACGAGGACACCACCAAGACCAGCGGCTCGGAGCGGTATGTCAAGCTGCCGAAGGAGAGCATCGAACTGCTGCGGGAGTATCAGGCTTGGTACAACGAACAGAGAACACTCTACGGCGACCGCTGGCACGAAACGGGGTATCTCTTCTTCCAGGAGAAACGCGGAAACGAAGGCAAGCCGATGAATCCCGATACTATCAATGGCTATCTTGATGAATTTGAGAAGAAGTACGGCTTCGAGCATCTGAACCCCCACGCATTCCGGCACACCTTTGCTTCAGAGATGTACGAAAAGGGCGTCAATCCTGCTGTAGTGCGCGATCTCTTGGGACATTCAAGCATCCAGACCACGCAGGATTTCTATGTGCATACCCTGCCGGAGTCGCACAGAAAGGCGATAGAAAAGCTTACAGGCAGAGGCGGGAACAAAGATAAGAAAGAATAAAACAGCAGCCGCTCCCATGATCATTGATCACAGGGACGGCTGCTGTCTGTTATGAGTATTGTAAATATGTTGGAATGCAATTCCAATATATAAAGATATCTGCAATAAATGGAACTGTTCTTCCACCTCAATGTTCATTTCGTATCTGCCCTTAAAAATGATGATTATTACTGTTTTGCTCGGAACTCTCGGGTATATCATAGAGTATAGCTATATTCATATCTGAACATATTAAATTATTAAACTGCTCTCAGCCTGCTTTTTTGAGAGAGAAAGCCGTATTTGAGCCGCATCTCAGGCACTCATCAAAGCAAGCATAAAACGATTTTTTACAGAACGGCAGGAGCATTTTTTGCTCCGACATGGACAAAAACATGGACAAGAAAAAATACGCGCTCTGCGGAAACCCGCAAAGTGCGTATTTGCTGGCGCGCTGCAAGGGACTCGAACCCCTGACCTACTGGTTCGTAGTGAACGTGCGTTCTCGTTGTCGCACGCAATTTCGTTAAGCGGTTTAAGGTAATGCGCAGTTTTGTGAAGCATAACATCAGGTGATCTGAGGTCGTTTTTAGCAGGTTTTCGGAAAATTAGTGCCCTAAAAGTGCCCTGAGGGTTCGGGGAAGGGGTGGAATTGATAGGGATTTATGAAGGTGAGGCTATAAGATTGCATCAATATCACGCTTGCTGTAAATAAAGCGCCTGACCTCCATAGTGTTGCCGATCACGACATAGAACACGGAGAAATTGCGAATATTGATTCTATAGTACGAGTGATTTCTCTTTCGCTTGGATTGGTACGGTTGAAACGAATCGGGAGACTTTAGCCTTTCAAGAATCGCTTTTTCAACATCGTCAATAAGGCGGTTTGCCGCCGCAGGATTATTTAGCACGCGGGAGATATAGTATGCCGCCTCAGTCAGATCGTTCTGAAAAATCGGAAGATAGGTGAGCTTATATTTCTTATTCAATTGCAGCCCTCACCTTTCCGAATACCTCATCGTGAGTGAGCCGTTTGCTGTCGGATTCGGCGAGCCTGTCGGCTTCATCGAGTTTGGCTTCGACGTTGTTGATAAGATCGGAATACTGCTCGATGCTCATGACCACCATAGTTCCGTAACCGTTTTTGGTCAGATATATTGGGTTGCCCTCCTGAACAGAGGCTTCGATCTCGGAAAACTTGTTTCTCAGATCGGATACAGGTCTGATATCTATCATAATTATCACGCTCCTTTGTATACTATTTTATCATAATTTTATCAGAATGTCAACATAGAGATTATAAATCTTTACAAAAAGCTGTGAAGGCTACCATTTTTTTGGATAACCAAACTTTTTCTTGTACTTGAAAAAAAGTTTGTTTTGTGTTATAATTTTAATACTATAAGTAATGATGAAAAGAGATGGTATAAATGATAAGAATTCTGATCTATGATGACGAAAAACAGCAATGTGATATCTTGGAGAATCTTCTTTTCGCTTGCATGAATGAAAAGGCAAAGATTGACCAAGCTGATACGATAGACAAGGCACTCGATTGCCTTGAAAGCACAGTTTACAATATCGTTTTTATGGATATTGTGCTTGATTCTGACCTGAATGGCATAGACCTGGCGAAAACAGTGCAGAAAAAATATCCTCAGACTCGGCTTGTGTATATCACAGGATATATAAAGTATTGTGAGGAAATATTCACCACCTCCCCCGATGCGCTCATCCTCAAGCCTTTCACGGAAAGCAATGTGAAAAGAGCTTTGGATATCGTGCAACACAAGCAAAAGAGTTCAGACTGCATCTGTATTGCAGTGGGGAATCGCTCGATTGATAATATTTCTCTCGAATACATCACATATCTTGAGACTGTTTCGCGTAAGCTTACCTTCTTCGACACACAGGCACGGGCTGTATACGAATTCTACGATATTAAAATGACGGATGTGATCGAGAAGCTTCCGTCCTATTTCATCCAGTGCCACAAAAGCTTCTGCGTTAATCTGAAATATGCAAAAAAACTTGAACGTTTCAAGTTTACTCTTGAAAACAGCAGAGAAGTGCCTGTGAGTCAAAGCAGATTTCAGGAAACGAAAAGCAGCTATTTAAAGTTTTTGGAGGAGACGCTTTGAAACACGCAGTTTTCTTTTTGAATGCATTGATCCAGCTTATAATATACACATTTATCAATCACGAAACATTGAAAAAGAAATATCCTTTTGCAATAGTATGCGCAGGATGGTTTGCTGCAACGGCGCTCCTGTATGTAACAAACCTGTATTCCATCCTGCCTGATACGGTATATTCCGCAGGCAAAGGAGTTCTGCTGCCGATAGCGGTGCTATGGATATGCTACGAAGGAAGCATCATGAAAAAAGCTCTTTTGTTTGGGCTACTGTGGCTGAATGCTCTAGTCAGCGAGGGCGTGGGATATATCCTGATCTGGAATTTCTTCAATATTCAGGATGATTATTACATAGTCATGAAAAGCGAGCATATCGGTGTTTCGGCCGGACGACTTCTTGTTTCTACTGTAATGCTGATAAATGCTGTTGTAATAGTGGCGATAATGCGTCACAGGAAGTATCGGCGTGAAAAGCTTTTTGCGCCGCTCATGGTGATACTCAGCTATGCGGCTGCCCATACGATTTACCTGAGCATATACTATTGGATCAACGCCGAAAACATAACTCAGACCAGTAACCTTATCCAACTGATTTTCCAGACATTGCTGAACACTTTCATTTTCATACAGTATTACAGCACCCAAAAAATCGGAAGGCTTCTTATTCGCGAGAAGGAGCTTTCACTCATCGAAAACGAGATGTCTGATAACAGACAGTATTTTGAACTTGCCGACCTTAAATTCGAAGAGATCACCATGTTGAAAGCGGATATGCACCGACAGCTCGAACGAGTGACCGCGCTTTTGTCGGAGCCTGCCGGCAAAGATGAAGCCGCCGATATCATGGACAGCATCTCCGAAAGGCTGGAAAAAATCAGAGCAGTTAATTACTGCGATAACCATACACTTAATGCGGTGCTGACCGTTAAACTCAACGAGGAACGCATCCGTGGCATACCCGTGGAAGTGGCACTTCGTGACTGTTCTGCAGCAGGCATCGACAGCTATGAGATGTGCAGCGTCGTGGCTAATATGTTTGACAATGCCATCGAAAGCTGTCTGCGTGCCCCTGATCCGTCCGGGACATTTATTGAGATCAAAAGTGGTATACGAGGCGAGTTCTTTGTAATAAAGGTCTCGAACAGCTGTAAAAACGAGCTGGTCACAAAGACTGTCAAGGGCTCAGGTCACGGCTATGGCCTTGAGATCATCAGAGAGATCTGCAAAAAACACGGCGGAGAATTCACTGTAAGCCAAGAAGAGGGCATTGTGGTCTCGAGTGCGTTTTTGAGGTTAAAAAAATGATTATTGCGATAAGTATAACTTCTTTTCTTATTCACGCTCTGATAACAGCCTTTCTCTTCGGAAGGCTTCTGGAGGTCCGACTCGGTCATTTTGGGGTAACGGTACTGCTCACCGCAGGAATGACCCTGATGTTCCTTGCCGGGATCCGGCTTTTTGATTTTGATTCAGAGCTTTGCTTTATACTTTTGAAGCTGCTGTGTATCCCCGCAGCTGCTTTCACGCTCCACAAAGGGAGCATCGGCAGGAAGACCGTGTTTACACTGATCGGAGCCGTGATCTGTTTATGTGCCGAAGCGGGCGGGTGCTTAGCAGGAGATGTTCTCTTCAGGGAAAATGCAGATATTTCCGTGTTTTCCGCAAGAGTCATGGCTCCGGATTTTTATCTTGCCCTCTCGCTGATTGAAATGCTCATAATTGACCGTGCAGATATATTGAGAGAGAAGCTTAGAAATCTTTCGCTGCTGGTCATCGGATTTGACATTATCCATCTTGTTTTTCTTGTATTATTTTTTTTCACAGAAAAAGTAGATCACGCAGAGCTCAACTGCCTTGTTCAGTCAGGATTCCAGATGCTGCTGTTTTCCATTTTCTTTGTGCAGTATCAGACTGTTTTGCGAATGCGCCGCCTGACAGAAAAAGAGAAAGAATACGAGACCGTAAAAAAGGAGATTGAAAACAACCGCAGGTACTATGCGTTGGCCGATCTGCAGTATAAAGATATTTCCAAGCTCCGACACGATATTCAAAACCACTTTTCGGCAGTGCGGGAACTCTTGAAAAAGAGGGAAGAAAATGAAGACGAAGCCAAGCTGATAATGAAAAGCATATCCAAACGTCTCGATGCCCTGGGTACACTTGAATACTGTTCGAACCGCAAACTGAACTCACTGCTGACAGTAAAGCTCAATGACAGATCATTCAAAGACGTAGGTGTCAGCATTGATCTGAATGATATTGAAAAAAGCCCTTTGGCAGATAATGACCTTTGCGGCATAATCTCCGAGATGATGGATTCTGCTGCCGAGAGCTGTATACAGTGCAAAGAAGGCACTTGTGAATTCAGACTGTTCTGCGGATGTGATGACGGCGGATTTGTCATTCGAGCGGAGAGTTCATTTACACAGGCTGATGAACTGCCATCCTATCATGTGACCCGTCTGATATGCGAGACCGAGAGAGGCACCTTAACCGTCCTGACAGCAGACGGACGGCTTACAGCGACAGTCAAGCTGATAATATGAATATAAACAATGCGGTCCATACGGAGGAAAATTCCTTCTGCATGGACCGCAGCATTTATGTATCATTTTGGAGTTTTGGATTTTCGGATTATGTTCCCGAAGAAATGCACGATCAACACTGTGGGAATTGCTCCAAGCCCAAAGAACACGAAGAACATGACAATAGTACCGAAATCTCCCATTCGGCTTATATTAAAGCCTACAAGAAACAGATTGAAAATGAAATTAAAGCCTGCGCACAGCACACCAATGATCACCATACGGTATCTGAGGTTGGTATTGTTCTTGACCTCAAAGTATATTGACGTAATAAGATAGCTTGCGATACATACGGTAAGACCGATTATATCGCTTACTTTGACTCTTCCATCCTTCCCTCTTGAGATCAGGACCCCTATCTCATTAAAAAGGGCGGGCCAAAATAAGACGATCCCTCCGATAATGATCAAAACTACCGTTATGACTACGGTTAATACTACGACCGCTGTCGCCTCGTTTGCACGTTTCAGCCTGCGCAAAAGTGTTCTTAAACTTTTCATTTCATCCGACTCCTTTTATTGGCAAGTGAAATTCATTCATGAAAAAATACTCGAAAAGACACCTACAAAAAAAGCCCCAACGCAGTAGATCCCAAACAGTACCAAAAAAGTTTTGAATAAAAACTTGAAAACAGCTTTCAGCCCGCCGCCGGCAGAAGGGGTATAGCCGTAGCTGCCTTCAGCCGGATCTCCGGCGGGAGGATTATAACTGTCCTTACTTGTGTCGGAAATGTTGTTGTAGGATTTATCCGAAAAAAATTTTCCGCTTCCCGTGGGTTTATTGTAATTGCTCATGTTTCTTTTCCTTTACCATGTCAGATCACCTGCGGCTGAACGTTGATTGTATTCCTCAAGAAGCTGCGGATAAACCTTTATTGCATACTCATAGCCTTGATCATAGCTTTTCTTTGTCCATTCCAGAGCTTTTTGAATATCATGTTTTTGTTTATAATACCATAACCCAAGTTCTAACTGTGCAAGATCATCACCGGCTTCGGCAGCTCTGGTGCGCCAGATCAGCATTTTGTTCTCGTCCTTTTCGATGACTTTTCCCTCTTCATAAAATGTCGCAAGCAGCTGCATAGCTGCAGTGTAATTCAGTCGGGCGGCCTTTTGAACGAATCCAAAAGCCTTTTCTTCATCCGGAGGAGGCAGCTCGGTGCTCAGAATATTGCTGTATTTAAGAAATCTTCCGTAATTGAACATCCCTGATGCACCGCCGGCATTGGCGGCTCTTCTGTACCATTCAAACGCTCTTGGGTAATCTTTTACACTTTCATATATCAAGCCGATCTTGTTATATGAAAACGGATCACCTTTATTGCCTGCTCTCTCAAGCCACTTTATCGCTTCTTCGTTTACTGTTTCGGCAGTTTCACCGGCAAGTGTATTACCGTAATTGTACATAGCATCGGAATTCCCTTTATATGCAGCTGTGAGATAATACTTCTTTGCTTTTTCGATTTCATCTTTACCTGCTGCAATATTCCCAAGATCATTGAGCGCGTCGCATGAACCCATGGCTGCTGCCTTTTCAAGATATTTTAAAGCTGTGTCTTTATTCTGCTCAACTCCGAGGCCGTCAGAATAAAGCCGTCTCATCAAAAACAAGGCTCCGGGATGATTGCATTCCGCAGCCGCATTCAGATAAAAGAGTGCATCATCATAATTCCCCCAATCAAAGGATTGTTTTCCAAGGCGAAACACTTCCTCTGCGTCGCAGTAAAGCTCGGGGAGCTCAGAGGCATCAACATGCATCATACACTTGCAGTCACCGCACTCGATATCTAAATTCCCGGAAGCGGTGTGATTGAGATCATAGCCCGTGCCGCACTGAGGACAGTTGAAACTGTAATGGCGAACCTTTATTTTATATTCTTTCATTTTTTATTCTCCGTTTCGTTCAGATACTTTTGTATCTGTTGGTAGTATTATAAACATATGACACCGTAATCGTGCCTTTGACCACTTTGGGAGTTCTTATATAATTATAACGATAATCCATACTCTTTTCGGCGCTGACCCTGATACTGCGCATCTCCGGCACATTGAGTGATTTAAGATCCGAACGGATCAATTCAAGAAGTGCATTAATAATTCCGTAGAGCTTATATTCCTCATTTTCCGGAATATCACTGTAATTATAATCTTTTAACATAAATGTTTTACATCCAATTCCATCGAAGATTCTCATCCAGCTATGAGACATAGTAAAAGTATCACTGGTTTTGTCGGGAGGCGGGTTATTTGTAGTTGCAGAGTTATAACTGAAAGCTACGTGGTTTTTCACTCTTCCAATTATTCCCTTCGAAGCAAAAGTGTAGCATTCCATTAAAAAAACGTTTTCCTCAGCGATCAGCTTGTCACCGTAATTCTTAGCTTTCAGCGAGAAAGTCGGAGTGTTGGTTACCATGGCCAGTTTATCCATAAAGCCCATTTTATTCTTCTCCTTCCGGCATCACAAGCGCTTCTATCCAAAGCATCATCACGACGTATTTGCCTGCGGCTTCATCAAAGGCACCGCTGTCGATGAGTCCGGTTATCTCGGTTATTCTCTTCCAAACCGCTTCATAGATTTCAGACTTGTCGTCCCGCTTGTCAAGTTCGTCCACGATCTCGGGTGCCTTTTCGTAATACAGTTCAACGAGTCTGGAACCGAACCAGGTATTCTTCATATGCTCGTCACGAAGCTTTCTGACCTTGGTCAGCTCAGTACAGTCATCGGCGAGTCCCCTGTATTTACAGCAAGCAGTTGTTACAAAGCAGCCTGAACCGCCGCCCGAGCCGCCGGTCATATTCTTGTTTTCCTCCCAGTTGTTGCAGGTTTCGTCATGATAATAATATGTTCTGTAGTAGCTGCAATACCCCTTTTTGTATTCTCCTTCATAGGAGTAATTCAAACATGTCCCGCATGTTCCGTATTTAACATAATCAGCCACAAAATCCGTCCTTTCTGTGTTAAGATAATGCTTTACAGTTTGCCGAGTTGTTCCTTGATTTGATCTTGCCTCTTGATCGCACCCGGCTGCGAGTCGCCGCGGAACATATCCGCAGCTTTCAGCAGATATTCCCGCGCCTGTATTCTATCGTTTTTCTTTGACCTTATGCCCAAATTGTAGTATATTTCCGCCTTAAAAACTTTTTTCAGATCAAGCTCAAGGCTGTGCAGCAGCTCCTGATCAGTCATATACGGCACGTTCTGAGAAAAAAAGACTCTCCTGTCCCCGGATTCGTGTTCCACTCGGCACCACTCACAGTAGTCTTTGTCATAGCTGTGAATGAGATAATGATCCCAACCGTTGCAATGACAGTAATCAAGCTGCGAGATATACTCTCCCAGTGCTTCTGCAAATTCCGCAGCTGTGGGTCTCGCTTTGGGGTCAGAAGCACCATCCTGAAAGGCACGTCGGAAAAGTCGCTGCAGCTGAGGTGTCAGGATGCTGAAATCAGGGAATCTCGAAGGTATTCTGTATCCGCTGCGGACATTGGTATAAACATAATTACCTGCCGAAGCCAGCACTGCATCAGAGGGAGCTGTTTCAACAGAATCGCTGCTGTCTATGGCCGACTGAACTCTTTCGCCGGCATATGGCTCAACTCCGAGAAGCAGCTTGTGAACGTGATATGCCATACAGAAATAATCTGTATATATTGTAAATGTTTCACCTTGAACATTTTCAAGAGATGTGTTCTGTGAAACGCAGGCTTTCAGTATTTCGGGGATAAAGAACAGATCCTTGTACAACGCTCTGCATTTCAGCTCGCGAACCCTGTTTCGGTATTTCACCGTAACATGGAAACTATCAGTATCGGTGAGCTGAACCTGACCTGTGCGCCGGTCAACAAAAATGTTTTTGGGATTAAAATCCCCAAGAATTATCGAATGGTTTCCGTTCACCATTCCTGCTTTATGTATTTCGTCCACAAGCCTGCATATATTCTCGGCCAAGCAAGCCTGATTATAGATTGAAATTCTGTTTTCCGGCTGATTATAGACATCCAACAGCAGTTCCTTGCATTTAAGCCTATTCATTACAAAGCCTACACATTCGCCTGAACGGGTGTTGTCACTGAAAAGAGTAGTCAGCGGGAGCATAGCATTCTTCACAATCAGTTCGCTCCACTGCACAGCTTCAGAAAGTGCTCTGATCTTTAAGCTCATTTGAAGGTCGATCTTTTTGAATATTTTAGCAACCTTATTACTGTTGCCTTTGATCGTGTAAATATCTCCTTCTCCTCCGCCGCCGAGACGATTTGTAAGTTCGTAAGCAATGCCGTCCGCACCGTAATAAACCAATTATTTATTCACCTCGATAAAGTATTCTTATGAGAAAAATCTTTTTACCTTACCTCCGACTCTTTTTATCAACGGCTCCTGCACACATTCGCTTATGTCAAAAGAATCCTCTCTTTTTTTCTGCGTTAATTCGTTATCCGTAAGGGATGTGGTTCCTTTGTCTGTATCATCGTGTACTATATTTTTTGGGGCAGTATTCTCGGCCGATTCCGCCGGCTGCTCTTCATCTGTCGGTGAATCATTTTCCGCCTTACGAATGACATCATTTACATAGTTTTCCAAATCCTCATCGTTCATTTCAGGATTGCTGTTCCGGATATGCTCCCGAAGCATCCTTTCGCCATCAGAGGGATAGAGCGCTTTATAGTAATTATAGGTATCAACATACTTTTCAAGAACATTTTTCTCGGGGGGATTTTCCCATTTTATACTGTCTAATAACACTTCCGGATTCATCATCACTGCCGCAGAAAGATCGTCGCATAGATTTCTGTCTGTGAGGTTTCCGTATTGTTCATCCATAAAATCGTCAGTGAAAACTCTTGCGGCCAGACCGGAAAGAATCTCCTGAGTGCGTCTGCTGTGTTCCGAAACCGTTTGTTCAGAAGGTTCATTTTCTCCGAACCACACTTCTTCCGGTACGATCAGACCCATTCGCGGAACATGAATCCGGTATTTGTATTTGCTCAAAGAAAGAGGCATACACCATTCCAACAGACCGTCTGTCATGCAGATAACCGCCGCAGCGCTGCAGGAGGATTTCCCAATCTCGAATTGTCTTCTTGCAAGAGTAATGACCTCTCCGTATTCATTGTCCTGCTGTGTTGTCAGAGGACGGTATACCCCATTTCCGTCAAGAATGATTATTCCCGAATCACCTGCATTTGAATAATAAACGTCCGTTCCGTTATACAAAGCTGCTGCAAGAGTTGTGTGATAATCATCAATATTACCGCCGTTTTTGAGAACATATCTGTCGATAGAATTTGCCGCGTAATGCATGGCCGTTCTCATCATTGACAGAAAGTCCTTGTCGCTGCCTCCCACAGGGAAAGAGGTGTCCACCAGCCTGCATATACTCTCAGCCGCGATCTTGGAAGCAGCATCGGCACAACGGCAGGATCCCACTCCGTCTGCGACCACAGCCATCTTCCAGCCGCCCTTGAAATAAATCAGGCTGCTGTCCTGACAAACCATATTTCTTGTTTTATGGCTTTCGCCCTGCATGGAAAAATTATAACCGAGTATACTCATATATGTACCTTTCACTTGTTGTTTTCAGCTTTTCAAACGAGCTCAATTCAGTTGTAATAGGTTTAGCTGACAGTATCGTTCCGGGGCTTATCTTCAAGCTTTCTTTGAATTTCCGATATTAATATTTCAACAATGCTGTGTACCAATTCGATGTTTTGAACATCTAAAGCTGATGTTGGCGGTTTTGTTACAACAGAGGAATAAGATTGTTCATAGTACAGGTCGTCATTCGTTTTGCTTATGACCATAAAGCTGAATTTTTCGGGAAATCCATTTGTACACTCATAAATACTGTGAACACTGCAGTGAGTACCGAATGCTGACACAAGCTTTGATTGGTAAAAGCTTAGCAGACCTTGAGTTTGGTCAACAAAAAGCATTGGAATAAAAATAATATGAATCTTTATTCTGTTGATAAGCCTGTTACTGCTTCCTTTTTCAAAATCATCCATCTGTTTTTTTATTGCTTCACAGATTTCATTTGTGCGTTCGGCTATATGCCCGTCGGTATAGATGAAAATATGCGAAGCGCGCAGGCGGATAGCAATGTTAAGCGCAGCACGGATTTCATCTTTGACCCTTATTACCGAATCTTTGATCGCAGTATCTATATTCTTGATACCGGATGCTCTCAGATCGTTTTCTTCAATGTTCAGACAACTAAGCGGACACCACTCTGCAAGCACGGATGTGTTCTCTGCAAAACCTATCACACTTGAAATAATATGATCTTTATCAATATCGATCGATTCTGCATTTTTTAAGGAGTTGATCATCCTTACAGCAATTTCAAGTTTTGTTTCCTCCTCTGTGATCTTCTCTGCCATAGTTGCACTTGTGTCAATGCAAAACAAAACAATATGATGAGGAGGGTTATTGTTTTTTTCAAAGTACATCGCTTCTTTGATGCTGTAAGTCACACCAGCTCGATTTCATCGGTTATGTCGTTATCGATAACGGTGTTGGTCCCGTCTTGATTCTGCACACCGCCGTGATTCTTAACAGCTGTTAGTTCCTTGCTCATATCCACCCTGACTTCCTGTCCGGGAGCTGAAACCGACCATTCCACGATACTGTCGATCATAAATTTAAAGCCGGCAGGGATTCCGTTCACACAGTCCTTTGCATTCAGAAATGCAACCTTTTTGCCAAGCCCCTGAACCATTTCTTTGTATTCTTCCCAGTTTTCCTGATCGGTGAGACTGATGATTTTTCCTTCATAAAAGGTCGGAATGCAGATCATGTTCAGTTTTGCCGAAGGCTTTGGCTGATCTCTGTTAAAGTATTCCTGAGATTTATCATAAGCCTGCTCCATTGGTTCGGTACTGAAGCCATCGGTGTAAACAAAGATTTGCGCTCTTCTGCATTTAACATTCTGAGAAGCGTAAGCCTTTCTCTTTTCTCTAACCTTTTTTATTGATTCAAGGATGACTGAATTAAGCACCGTAGGTCCCTCTGCTTCAAGCTTGATATTTCCGTTAAAATCTCCCAAAGGAATCCAATCCTGAATTGTATATACTCTTGAGTCAAAACCAAGGATGCAGACATCAACTGCATTCTTTTCAGTTTCTGAAAGATCAATGTTCTTTAATGAATTGATCATTTCCTCAACAATCTTGAGTTTCGGTACTCCGTTCCCCGCATCCATAAGCATAGATCCGCTTGTATCAAGGCAGATAACTATCGGCTGATGGATACTGTTCTTTGATTTTGTTTCCTGAATTTGAACAGTGCTCATAACAGTTTACCTCCAAATTTAATATTTTAAATAGCGAATTCTTCCGATTCTAAAACCTGTCCGTATATTATTGATATTTTATCATAATATTTCCCGTCGTTCAATTATTACCGAAGAATTAAATCGAAAAACGGCAAAATTAAACAAATTTCACTATAATTATACAACAACAGAAGCAATTTGTCAACATCTATTGATGATTTAATGTATCTGTAGTTTCCGTTATACTGTTACTAAAGAGGTGATATGATGAACTATCCATATTCTGAAATAGGGAATCGTATATGGGAATTGCGCAAGGAAAGAAATCTGACAAGAGAGAAACTGTCTGAAATGGCTGATATTTCAGTTCAATTTTTAGCTGATATTGAAAAAGGACGGAAAAGCATGACGATTGCGACATTGCAAAGGCTGTCTGAAGCACTAATGACTACTACAGATTATATTGTTTTTGGCCGTGATAATCTATCTGAAACTATAGATTCCGAATTGCTTGGCTTGTGTTTATCATTATCGATGTCAAATCAAAAGCGGGCTGCTAAGATTATAAGAGCATTCATAGATGCTATGAATGATAACGAAAACTAAAAATCCATTCCCCTTTTCGCCAACGGTATATATGAGAGACGCAAATGAGCTGAACACAGCCCCACAGTTTTCTCCTTCGGGCAGTACCCCGACTTGAAAAAGCTGTGCGCCTACAAACCCGCGACAAAGACCGTACCCCCTCCCCTAAAAATCGTCTTACACGCATTACAGAACCCGCAAACCGCGCAATATCGGGCTGAAAGCTGTAATGCCGATGTAATGCGGTGTAATACTTGTAATGCGCGAAGCCGTTGTTGCACTGTCAACACCGGCTCTTTTCGTTTATTCCTATATGTGCGAAAAGAAAAAGTGTTCAAAAACGCTCTCTTCCAGAAATATATACTGCTCCCGCATTTGCCGAGCCAACGCTGTGTTGACCCGGCATTTTTTGCTTTCATATTTTTATAAAAGCTGTTCCGCAGGGCTGAAAAAGTCGTTCGCAGACTGGAATTTTCGGATATACCGTAACGGTAGTTCTGAATCCAAGAACAAAAATGTGTTCAGAGCTGCCTCTCCGGGAATATGAATACTGCTCCCGCAATTTCTGTTCCGAGCTTTCAAAAATCGGTAAACTTACACTGGGTTTCAGAATATGAATACTGGTGTCACCTTTTATTCTGATAATGCAGAATACCGTCGCGTTTTACGACGGAAACCCTACTGTTCAAATATCAATAACCCCGACGCATAGATCACCTACCCCAAAACCTATGCTCCGGATATATTATACTGCGTTCACTTTAAGCCGGGCTGATGCTGTTCAGACCCGGCGTTTTTAGTTTCAGATGATCATAATACCGCTTTAAAACTGCCGAAACAGCAGGTTAGAATGACAGAATTTCAATTCTACCTTTACGGTAGTTTTGATAAACATCCCCGGCAGGTGTTCAAAAACAGCCTCCGGGGAATATGAATACTGCGTTCACTTTTTAGTCGTCAAGCGTATAAAAGTGTTCGGAACGGCGCTGTGTAATGCGGATGTAATACCGCTGTAATGCGATTTGTAATACGCCGCCGAGCCGTGCAAAGTCCGCATCTGCGTTGTCTGCTCCGATCTGTAATACTGTAATACGCAAAAAATATATGAGACCCGAAGGAGGTTTGATAACTTGAATGAAATTATGGAAAACCCTGTCCCTGTGATAGATGAGTCGGTCTATCACGAACCCTACGTCGTCAAGGATGGTTGTCTCTGCGAGCGCATCAAGGTCAAGGAGCAGGTCATCGAGGTTAAACTTGCTGACTTTGTTCCCGTTCTGAAAGCGGAGATAACACTTGATGACGGTGCGGAGCAGCGAAAACTGTTCCGGGTCGCAGGCACATACAAGGGCGGTACAGTCCTGCCGGAGCAGACTGTGTCATCTGACGAGATGCAGAGTATGAAATGGTTATTGCAGCGCTGGGGTCAGTACGGCGCTGTGATACCACGGCAGAATGTGCTTGGCAAGATCAGCCATGCGATACTGTTGACGAAAAAGAAGGTGCGTAACGAAACAGTCTTCTTGCAGACAGGCTGGCGTGAATTCCCCGGCGGATATGTGTTCTTGATGCCGAATGAAAATGTCACATATAAAAAAGTGGAATTGCAAGGCAAGCTGAAACGGTATAAGTTTACTGTACCCTGTGAGAAAGATGATCTGATTTTCCTTTCCGCTATGCTTGAAAACAGCTTCGCTCCGCAGAGAATTATCCTGCCGATGCTGGCGTTTACGTTCCTCTGTCCGCTGAATCACTTCTTAAAAATCGCTGGCTATGAGCCGAAATTTGTTGCAGCAATAATAGGAAAAACAGGGTGCCGCAAGTCCTCGCTTGCGGCGCTTTTCTGTTCGTTCTACGGCAACTTTACTGCAAGTGATCTGCCGATGAGCTTTCACGACACCGTTAACAGCATACTATCTGATATTTATTATCTGAAAGATGTGCTGACTTGCATTGACGATTTCCATCCGTCGGGGATGTACAAAGAGCAGGAGATGCGTGAGATCGCACAGTGCATTTCACGTTACTACGGCGACCGCTCCGGCAGAGGTCGCATGAACAGCAGGCTCGAAAAGGAAAATGCAAAACCGCCTATGGGCAACGCTGTAGAAACAAGTGAGAGTACACTTGGCATCTGTGAATCGGGGGAGGCGCGTCATTTTTATCTTGAACTTGATGAAAGCGACATCGTCCTCAACGAGTTCTCGGAGTACCAAAAGCTCGCAAGGCAGAATGTGTTGTCGGGAATGATGATGCGGTATGTTGATTGGATAAAGGAGAAATATCTTTCCGATGCGAAATCTTTTTCAGATATGCTCCGTGAAAAGTTTGAAAGCTACCGCGAAATGTTCATCAGAAAGATGTCAGAGCGTGGAATAAAAACTCACACAAGAACGCCGGATATGCTTGCGCACTTGAAGATCGGATTAGAATTTCTCCTTGAGTTTTTAGTTGACAGCGAGCAGATAGGAGCTGATGATCTCAAAAAGTATGCTGAAACTTTTGATGAACTGCTGCTGCAAAACACCGCTGCGAATTCTGAAATTATCATCAGGGAGAACCCTGTTAACGTGTTCTGCGAGAAGATAAAATCGCTGCTCGACAGTGGCAGATGCTACACCGAGCCGAGAGGTTCAGGAGCGCCCAGGCAGAAAAACTGCATCGGACTGCACGACGACAGCTGCTACTATCTGTTCATGGACACAGCGCACTCGGAGGTGAGAAAGCTGTGCGCGGAGCAGGGAGAGCATTTCACGATCAAGAAAAATGATCTGCTGAAACAGCTTCGGAAAGAAGGTCTGATCGAATCAAAGACAAGCAGGAACACTATCTCGATCAGGGAGAACAGCGCGTCAGTCGTCAACGTGACTGTGATCGACAGGAGCAAACTCAACGACCGCCTGTGCGCCTCTGTGAGCCCTCCGGGTACAGAGGTCGGAGAAACAGCCGAGCAGTAAAACAAAACGCCGCACAGCGCATTTGTGCGCGCGAGAGGGGCAGATATTTCTCCTCTCCGCTGATAAATCGACACAGGAAAGGAGGGAAAACGGCAGTCCGTTGTGGAGCCTCACGGGGTGGGGTTTTCGGAGGGCAAGCATAGCGCATGGCGTTCCGCCTCGGGGCGGTAAGCCTTTGCGCGCGGGAGACCCGTACCCCTTTTATGGCGAAAGGAAAAAGACCACTACCCCAAAACGAGGGAGTGGTCGGAAAGGAGTCCAAATGAGAAAGAGAAACAAAACAATTGCTATCCGCTGCACCGAAGATGAGTACAACCGTGTTCATCGGAGAGCAGCGGAACACGGAATGAAGCTGTCTGACTTTGTGCTGCGGACGGCGCTCGGTAAGAAGATTATTGTTGCCGAGGGCTTGCAGGATGTGGTCAGACAGCAGCGTGCGATCGGAAACAATCTGAATCAGCTGACACGGCTTGCGAATCAGGGTGAGGTCAATGTTATTGATCTGCGAAAACTTGTTGATGAGTACAAAGCTGTGACAGAAATGATTTTCGAAGTACTACGGGAGGTGAGATAATGGCAACGGTAACTGCAATATCGACTAAGGGCGGTGGCGGTGGAAAAGGTTCGCTCCGATATATCTGCCGCGATGATAAGACCGAAAACAAAAAGTGGGTGACAGCGATCAACTGCACTCCCGAAACTGCTTACGAAGAATTCAGAAACACAAAGAACCTGTACAACAAAACTGACGGCGCTCAGTATTTTCATTTCGTCCAGTCGCATCCCAGCGGCTATGACATCAGCCCGGAGCTTGCGTTGCAGATCGCTCGTGAGTTTGCTGAAAAAGCCTTCGAGGGTTTTCAATGCGTCATTGCCTGCCACACCGATGCGCCGCATATACACTGTCATTTTATTGTGAACTCAGTCAGCTGCGAGGACGGTCATAAGTTCCGTTCAAACAAGTTCACATTGAAAGCTATGCGCGAGCTGTCGGATGAGATCTGTCAGCGGCACGGTGTAGTGACATTGGATAGATCACATCTGCAAAAGCAAAGCCGGGGCGTTTCTCCTCGCGAGTATCACTCTGGAATGAAAGGCGAGAGCTGGAAGGTCGATCTGATAAATACTATCGACTATGCAATGCGCAAAGCCAAAAGCAAAAAGCATTTCAGTTGGCTGATGCGGCAGGAAGGCTACTCTGTCAAGTGGCAGGAAAATCATAAGTATATCACCTACACCTGTCCAAACGGGTGCAGGGTGCGGGATGATAAACTTCACGAAGAAAAATATAGGAAGGAGATGATGGAGCGTGAATTCAAGATTAGAGGATATGAAGCGGGCCTCGCAAGAGAGCGTCGAGAAAGCGTTAGACACAAGCAAAGCGACGTTAGTGTTCGACAGCAACTGGAAGGCTCTGATCGGTTTGACAAAGTTGACTTCGAATACGCAGGTGGAGATCTTGGAGATGCAGTCGGAGCTGCTGACGAGGGACGAGATGCAATTTCTTCTTCGGAAGATCGAGGACACCTCGGAGCAGGCGCTGACGGAACAGCGGAAAGCCTTGCAGGACTTGGTCTCACAGGCTGGGAAACTGAACGAGCAATACTCATCGCAGATGAAACAGCTCGAAGAGTTCAAGCACAAGCTCAAGGTCAAGTTGTGGACAGTAGTCTTGACTTCGCAGGCGGGCTTGGCCTTGCTGCTGACGGCCTTGGGCTTCTGGCTTCGCTGACAGAGCCGGAGCCTGTCGAGGATGACGTTTGGCGCGGCTCGGACAGAAAGACGTTGGCGAAGGAGATTGAGAAGAAGGAAGAACTGGGGATGAAGATGTAGCGATCAAAAGGATAAGGTGAACAACCTTACTCAAAAACAACGAAAGGAATGATTACTATGAACAATTCACAAACAAAGCAAAACAGAAGAACAACAACGATGAACATCAGGAGGTTGATCACTGAATGTTTGAGAAGAAAACAGAAGCTGAAATTACTATGCTGACAATAAAAGAAGCCGCTGCACTCGTTGACGGCCTCACCGAATACCGAGTGCGGGAACTGTGCAAATCAGGCGAATTACCGTCATTCAAGGCCGGGAAAAAGTACCTGATAAACAAAGAGATACTGCACAAATTCC
>CAMNNQ010000139.1 GCA_946545645.1 uncultured Clostridia bacterium
CAAGTCAAGGAGAATTTGGGTAATATGACGGAAAGCTGGCAAGCAGATGATGTGCAGAGGCGCTAGCCGCGGGTCGTGCGGTGTTGCCTTAATTCATCAAACATCTCTTAATATCGAATACATCGTCTTCTCTCCATTCAGTATTGCATCAAATTCATCGAGTCTGTGAACTGTCTGATACAGCACGAACAGCCTCTTTGCTGCGAGGACTTCATCCAGATGAAAATGCCCGCAGAACCATTTGTCGTACTTCACGGTTTCAAGCACCGTGTTCAGAAACATCGCGGTGCTGCACGGCAGCTGTATGAAGCGCAGTCCGCGCAGCTGCGAACTTATGCTCTGCGGCATGGTGTGCGTGATGATGTGATCAACTTTATACCCGACACGTTCGAGATTGTCAAGAGCGTGTTCCGTTTCCTCAAAAGTTGCTTCCTCACCGCTCCACCAGCTGTAGCCCTCTTTGCGCCACTCCTTGTCCGTGCTTGCCGCACCTCCGAAGGTGAAAAAAGTCTTGCCCTCGATCTCATACACCTCACCGCGCATCAGGTGAATGACATTCTCCGCGTGAGGATGCACCTGCACTCTGCCGCTGAACATTTCCGTCACAGGCTGCTCCCTCCACCAGTCGTGGTTATCGTGATTGCCGTCCACGAACAGCACCTTGTACGGGCGCTCCTTAAACCAGCGTATCCATTCGGTGTACTCGGTCTTTTCATTGCTTTCGTATTCTTTTATATCATCCGGTGTGAAAGGAAAGCCGAAGTCGCCCGTGATGATAAGATGATCGTTCTCCGTCAGCTCAATATGTGAGCGTTTCAGTTCCTTGCGGGACAGCTTTCGCATATCCACACCGCCGTGAGTGTCACCTGTAAGGTATATCATATTAACCCTCCTTGAAGCCTGCCCGACTGCGGACAGGCTTTTTCATATTTTACTTATACTGCCACCTCAAAGATCTCCGCGTTGTTTCTCAGCTTGCGTATGTCCGAATAAAGCAGCGTTTCCTTTTCTCCAAGAGCTTCGGTAACTGCTTCAAGGAAAGCTCTGTTCTTCAGAAGAATATCCTTTGCCTTGAAGAAATATCTTTCAAGCTCTGCATGAATAACCGCTTCGCTTCGAGAATTCTGACATTCGGAGATTCCTTCAAAATCTCCCGATACATCTACCATCCCGAAGCCATGAGTGCCGTTATCCGAGAGTCCGTCTCTGATAAGTTGTACTGCCTTGCTGATGTCGCTGCAGCACCCGCTGGCGCAGGTCTCGGAATAATACAGTTCCGCCGCTGCCTTTCCCGCAAGCGAAACAAGTATCTGATAAGGCCTGCGGGTAAGATCTTTACAGCTGTGTATAAATCCGCCCACAGGATTCCTTCCTGTCGGGCGTATTGATGCGAGCCCCACACTTCCGGGCACAAGGACTTCGCTGACCACAAGATGTCCTGCCTCGTGCAGTGCTGTCTTTCTCTTATCCTCATCGGAGGACTTGTTCAGATCGTCCGGCGAGTTATACTGCATCCTGAGAACAGCTTTAACAAGATCTTCCGTCTCGATCTTTTCCTTCCTTTGAAATGCAGCATTTATCGCGGCTTCATTAAGGATAGTCTCCAGCTCTGCGCAGGAGCTGTAACTTATCATTTTTGCAAGGTCTTCCATGTTCACGGTATCAGCTACCTTTTTGTCGGAAAGATAGTGCCTTATGATAGAATCGGCATCGTTTTCGGTCGGACGCTGAACCATGATTTTTCTGTCAAAACGTCCTGTCCTTATCAGCGATTTAGGCAGCTTACGAATGTCATTTGCGGTGGCGAGAACAAAGACATCGCAGTCCTTGACTTCGTCTATACCCGACTGCACCGCAACGTATTCCTCTGCATCCCTGTGATCATCATCCTCATTTGCAAACTTGTCCATATCGTCAAGAAAGACTATCGCAGGGGCGTTTTCCCTGGCTTTGGCAAAGGTATCGGTGATAACGCCGATAAAATCGTCATTCCCCTTGTTGCGTCTTACGGTGTATGCACCGATCCCGCTTTCTTCGATAAAGCTCTTAGCCATAAGGGTCTTGCCGAGTCCGGGATCACCGTAGAGAAGCACACCCTGCGGCAGCTTTGCTCCAAGGCCTTCATAGACCTTTTTGTTGTGGAGCATATCGCAGATCTGGAGCAGCTCGTTTTTGATTGTCTCATATCCGATCACCTTGTCAAATGCGTTCATTCTGATCTCCTCCGTTTCTTTGTCTGTAAGCGTTGTACTGTCATCCTGCATTGAACCCTATCCTCCTGCGGATAGGTTCATCCTTTTCTATTATTGCGTTAGTACCAACCTGTGCAAAGTCCTCACCGATGAGTGTAAGCAGCTCATCGCCCGAGAGCCTGCCGAGATCGCATTTTGAGAGCCTCATCGCCTGTGCGAGCTTGGCCTGATCCACGAGGTTTCTTGCATATCTTCCGTTGCCGAAATCTCCCGATCGGAGCGCCTTTTCAAACATCGGAACAAGCACTTCCCGCGCATCGTATGCGAGCTTGTAACCGTTGTTCTTTACGATCAGATTTGTGATGTCGTAAAGCTCCGCAGCGCTGTAATCGGGGAAATCCACATAGAAGGATATGCGGGAACGCAGTCCGGGATTGCGCTCGATAAATTCGTTCATCTCTTTGGGGTAGCCTGCGAAGATCACCACCGTGTCCTCGCGGGCGTTCTCCATTTCCTGAACGATGGTGTTTATTGCCTCGTCTCCGAAGCTGCCCTTGTGGTAATCGAGCAGAGAATAAGCCTCGTCAATGAACAGCACCGAGCCTTTGGCACGCTTGAACATATTCTTCACCTGTACCGCCGTCCAGCCCACAAACTGCCCCACAAGATCATTTCTTCCGCACTCGATAAGATCGCCCACAGACAGCACCTCGTTGTCCTTGAGTATCTGCGCGAACAGCCTTGCAACAGTGGTTTTCGCAGTACCAGGCGCCCCTGTGAACACCATGTGCATCGAACGCTTTGCATTAGGCATTCCTCTCTCCGCGAGAGCCTTCTGTATTTTTGAATAGGTCACCGCCTGATCTATTATCTTCTTGACCTCAGCAAGGCCGATCATCTCCGAGAGCTTTGTGTATGCGTCGCCTTTCGGAGCGACAGATTTGTCAAGCTCCACATTCTTCTTAAACTCCGAATACTGCGGATAGATCTTGGTTTTCAGAGCATTTGCATACCACACATCGTAAAGCTGACGCAGGTCGCCCGCGTAGTAACCCGTGTCTTTGGCGACTGCTGACAAAAGCTCCTTGTCGGGCTTTACCTTGTCCGCTTTGGCAAAGGCACGCAGCAGCTTCTTCGCCTCGTCATTCATCGCAAGCCGCTCGGTTATCTCCACAAAGGTCAGCTCCGGCAGAGCGTTCTTTATCCTCTCCGCCTGCGCTTCGAGACAGTTGGGCAGAGCGAATATCACAAGCGTTCCCAGCTTATGCTCTTTTATCAGATCATAGATCTCATTAGACACCATATTTGAAGTTGCCTCTCCGCTCTGAGGTTCTTCCATATTTGAAAGATCAAAAACGACCGTTCCGCCCTTAGCTATCCTGAAAAGAGCTTCAGCATCAAAGCCGCCCCTTGCCTGACGAAAATTTACAATAGTATAACGCCTCGAACCAAGCCTGCCGAATCTGTGGAGCGTATCTATCAGTCTGTCACAGACCTTCAAGGAGCAGCCCGTGCGGACTATATAATGTACGGGATGACCCTTTGCGTTTTCGATCGCAGCAGGCTGTATTATGCGGTCGATCTCCGGCAAAAAGCTACCGGCATAAAGACCGAGCTCGGCGCTCTTTCTCAGCTCAGTGTATGTATGCTCCCGTGCGAGCTTTTCCTCGGGCGGACGGTGTGCCTGTGTCAAGGCACCGATACCGAAGGCATTGAGATCGTCGCTGTCGAAATCAAATGTGTTTCTGAACCCGAAGTGCGTAAGCCTTTCAAGCGCCTTGACAGTGATCTCCTCCTGCTCTGTCTTTCCCGAAATGCCCGCCGCGGACATCAGCTCATCAAGAGCGCCGCCAAGTGCTGTACCGTCGGAGATCACAAAGCCGAGAGACAGCCTGTTCCGTGTGTCCTGATAGATGAACGCGCACCTTATGCCGCAGTATTTTCTGTTGTGTTCTGCAAACGCATTGTTGATGCGGTTCACGGCATCCTCGTCATAGTCGTGTCTGCCGCGCTCATTTTTGACTGTAGGTATGGGCTTGTCGAGATCAATGTTTATTTTGTAGCAGATCATTTTGCGTTCCTCCGTTTCGTTATGTTGTCTCTTTCTTCGTGTTCTTCAAATTTGCTCAGATCGCAAGAGAAGCGCCGTCAAGCAGCCTTGTGATCTCGGCACTATGTTCCATAAAGTCAGATCCATTCTCTGTCATCTGTTCAAAAATCTTTTCAGCGAGCTCAAGTTCTGTCATACTCTCAAAGAGACTTTCATCAATTTCAGCACCGAGAGCAGCACCCCAGTCCGCAAGCGAAAGCGGCCCTCCAGTATGGAATCTGGTATTTGTGATATAGTCATAGCTCGTCAGAACTTTGTCTTCACAGTAAGCCGCCATCTCCTCAAACTCTTCAAGCATAATCTCTGCAAACTCTTCTCCGCAGTAATCATCAAGTCGATTTACGAGTTCTTCCCTGTTCACCTTTGCAAAAAGCTCCTGTACTGTCATAGTGTTTTCCTCCTTGAATTATGTTTCGCTTTTTCTTCTTACAAATATATTATATCACACGCCATGCTCAAAATTTTGAACATTATAATTTGTTATACAGCATCTTTTTATATCGGATATCAAGCCTTTTCCCGCTTCCGTAATTCAAGCATAACACATTGAAAAAATGAATTCGTCAACAAATTGTGAACGTTCGGGATGAGTACAAAAATTTACGCTCTTCATATCATCACTTCGTTGTCCCATACATATTGTAACAAAGGGGATGCATAAAAAATTACGCATCCCCCAAAAAATTAGTTCTGAGATAGATCATATATCTATATGGTAGATATATGCTTCTGCTTCCTCGTTCAGTATCTGCTTTACCGCTTCCCTGTATTCGGCAAGCTGAGCGGAATAATTCTCGTCGAGGTTCTCGGTCTCGGCGGTAGTCTTGTAATCGACTATGAAAAGTCTGCCGTTCTTGCGGTAGAGCAGGTCTATCACACCGTTGCAAAGCTCCTGGCCGCGCATATAGCAGAACGGCACTTCGCAGCAGGTCTCCGCTCCGGCAAGCTCTGTCCTGATGTCAGCAGGAAAATCATTTTCCTGCTTGAATCCACCGCTCATAACTGTGCCGAACACCTTTTCGAGCATCTTGGAATAGCTTTCATCAGCACCGATGTCTGCAAGCACCGCCCTCACAGTTTCGGTCATTTCCGCATTGAACCGCGCTGTCACAAGCCTCTCCATGAGCCTGTGGACAAGGGTGCCGATAAGTGCCGCATTTTGTTTCTTTTCCGTCTCGGGCGATCCCGCCTCATCCGCTTCGCTGTCAGATCTTTCGGCTTTGGTCTTTGCTTTTACCTTGCTTGGAAGTATCAGCCTGTAGCTCTTCTGCTTTACATTCCCGTCAGCAAACCGATCTTCAAAATGCCCGCAGACCTCCGAAACGGATACCTCCGGCATACCATCGGAATCTTCAGGGATGATATAATCGAGCTGTCCCTCGGCATATTTGAGAAGAAATCCCCATTTATTCACTTTGCCGCCGGTCTCTTTAGCATCGGATATTATCAGCACGCTCCGCGCTCTGGTAGCCGCAACATAGAGCAGCCTTTCGTTTTCGGCAGCAGCGGCATTGAGCTCATCCGCATAGCGGTCTGTAAAATATGTGTTAGTGGAAACGATCACTTTAAAATTATTATCAATATCTGTACATTTGAAAATGCAGCTTTCCGTCAGGCCATCTTTTCGGAGAACATTCCTGTCCGGCTCTCTCGGCTTTCCAAGCGCATCGACAAGGATGACGATGTTCCTTTCAAGTCCCTTTACCTTGTGAAGATTTGCGATCTGTACGCTGTTCGAGGTCAGCTCGAAGAGAAGCGTCCTTTCAAGCTTGCTGACAAGAAGATCTGCGATCATAGCCTCAGCATCCTCAAGGCCTGACACCTCGCCGCTGACCTCTGCGCTCCTCAGGAGCTCTCTTGCAAAGCAGAGACACTCAAGGTCGTCCGCTCCGACACGTCGGAGTATTTTCAGATCACTTAATATCCTTCCGAAAAGTGCAGACGGCAGCACGTTCTTTGAAATATCCAGCAGCTTCCTCAAAGAGGCAAGCGCCCTGTCTGTGTTTTCGCTTCCCGTTGATTTTTCGCTGTATAGAGTCAGTCTCGGGAGAGTTTCCGACAGCTCGCTTTCGGTTATACCGAAGCATCCGCAGGTGATCGCTTTGCAGACCGCAAGGCTGCTGCCGGGTGCGGCAAGTGCCGAGAAGATACTGCTGAGCTCAATGAGCGGCGCGCATCTGTCCATAGTGCTGCCGCCCTCCGCAAAGCAAGGGATATCCGCCGCTCTGAAAGCAGTCAGATAATTTTTGATGCGGGTCTTCGAGGGAAGTATCACCATTATGTCCCTGTATTCTATCGGTCTGAGCTTTTTGGTCTTCGGGTCGGGCACGAGCCTGCTTTTGTCGCTGACAAGAGATCTTATCAGCTTCGTCACAGCCGCTTCATCGTTATCCGAGGGTGAGTAGGTGAATACACCAGTAAAGGTGTCGGGATCGTCCTCGGTTTCTGTGGGGATAGGCATGAACCTGCTCTGATATTCCGTGTCCTCGGGCAGCAGAGCTTCAAACGCCTCGTTGAATACTGATTTGAGCTTTGCCGTTGAGCGGAAATTTCTCGTGAGCCCGAGGACCTCTCCGCCCTCCTCGGCAAACCTTTTTCTTACGGACATATACGCCTTTATATCAGCGCCGCGGAAGCGGTAGATAGACTGCTTCGGGTCGCCGACAATGAACAGCGAGCCCTGTACGGGGATGCATTTTTCTACATCGGGGTCGGGACTTTCTGCGGTGATGTAAAACAGTATCTCCGATTGCACTGGATCGGTGTCCTGAAATTCATCCGTCAGGAAAATGCTGTGTCTTTCGCGGATGTGGCGTATCAGTCTGCCACCCTTCGAGGCATCGTTTTTAAGCATATCTCTAAGGGTATATTTAGCGTCGGTAAACGTAAGTTTCCCGCTCGCTATGTTCCTGCGGGTAAACTCCTTCATCGCAGCGGCGAAGAATTCAATCGCTGTGCAGTAGATCTGATCCTTGATCGCAATTAGAAGCTCGCTGTCTTTTTTCGGAACGAATTTGTACGTTCCCTTCGGGGACTTCAAAAGCTCAAACAGGTCGGTGCGTTCTATGCCAAGCTCCTCCGGCGGACAGCTGATACGGTAGCCGTCAAGCTGATCGAGATACCTGATGATATCCTTGAAGCATTCGCTCCAGCTGCCCTTGAGCCGTCTGTATGCGGGGTCGAATGCGGCGAGCATATCGGGATATTTGGGATTTGGAGCTGCTCCCTTGCCTGTATATGCTGCCTCCGGATGCTCCGTAAGGCAGTCAAGCAGCTGCATGATCTCCTGCTTTTGCTTTGCAAGGGCTCTGTTTATATCGTGTTCGCAGTCGGGTACAAGGAGGTCAGTATAGATAAGCTCTCCGTGATTTTTTACAAGGATCGAAAAAAAATATTCCGGTTCGTCGTATGCCACGTTTTTAAGCCTTATGTAGCTGTCAAGCAGAGCTGCACCGTAATCGCCGCTCGCTATGCTTTTTATCGCCCGGCGGCATAAGGCCGGTACACTTCTGTCCTCAATTATGGTGAAATCCGACCGCAGTCCCGCTTCGACAGGGTGCTCTTTAAGTATCAGCTCGGAGAATGCATCTATCGTTCCCATAAAACAGAGATCAATGTTATCCAGAGCTTTGCGGCAGCGTTCCCTTACGCTGTCGTCATCCGTTTCTGCGACGATTCCGGAGAGCCTTAACTGAAAGCGGCTGTAGAATTCTCTCGCGGCGGCTTTTGTAAAAGTGAGGGCACATATTTTACTGATGTCTGCACCCGAAACGACCAGCGCTGTCATTCGCTCCACAAGCTCGGTCGTCTTACCGGAGCCTGCTCCTGCCTCAACGAAAATGTTCCTTTCTGTGTCACGGTGTATCGCTTCGCGTGCCAGCTTGTCTGTATCTGTCATATCACTTAGCCTCCTTTCCGCAAAGCTCCTTGTAGTCGCAGTATCGGCACACATCCGTTTTGCCCTGTGCCGGGAACGTGTCCGTCCTTATCGCTTCGGCGATACTGTCGAGGAACTCCTCGGCGCTGCTGCGCATTTCGTCGGTATACCCGCATTCTATCGTTCTGTCGTGTCTGACGAGTCTGTATTCGCCTCTGCCGACCTTTATTCCGTACTGCTTTTCGAGAATGTACGCATAGAGCATCACCTGTGTGCATCCGGCAAACGACTTACCGTGGTAGCTGACTTTCCTGTCAGTCTTGAAATCCGCCACGACAAGAGCGCCGTTAGGCAGCTCCTCAAGGCGGTCGAGCTTGGCTCTCACGTTAAAGCCAGAACTGTGAGTAAACGAGATCGCTTCCTCTGCTTTTAGTATCCTGTTGTTCCTGTCGCAACCGTATGCGTACTTGACCATGCTCTCAAGCTCGTGCCCGACCCTGATGGCATCATTGACCTTTATGGGAGGGCGAAGTGCCAGGAAGCGCTGCCATTTGAGTTTTGTTTCGGCGAGCAGCTCCGCCTCTGTCATCCTTGCGGCGGCGTTCTTTTCCATCAGATCATGCAGCAGATTTCCGAGATCGAGAGAGTTTACGACTTCCAAAGGGTCGTCCTCGCCGTCGGCACGGAGCTTCAGCACTGCTGAATAATAAAACTGTCTCGGACATTTTGCGAATTTCACAAGCTCGGTGACAGAAAAGCTCTGCTTTGACGGATATTCACCCGACAGTTCAGATCGCTCTGCTGCTTCCGGAACAATGGCCTTGCCCTCCGCATAGGCTTTAACTATGCAGTCGTCAGCTGTCAGCTCCGAGGCGAAATAGCCTTTTTCAGTGATAAGCCTTTTCATATCGTCATCCGTGAGGGCTCCGCCGTTGATCTCCCGCAGCACCTCGAACAGCAGCGAGGAGGGGTTGTTTTCTTTCAGCTCAGCGGTATCGTATCCGCTGTATGAAAGCCTGACAGTGCAGTTCGCCGAGGAGGCAAGCTCGATCAGAGTGCGGAAGGCTCTCCGATTGCCGGAGATGATATTTGCCGAGGTGGGAGCATCGCCCCCGAAGCGGAGCAGATCGTTGTCGCTGATAAGATGGTTCTCCTTGGGCGTACCCGGAAAAGCCGAGGAGGTCAGCCCGGTGATAAACAGGTTATTCCGCAGCGCACAGGGAGCCTGATATACAGATACTATGTGCAGTGCGCCCTCGCAGCTGTTCTGAAGAAAAACTCTCCTGCCGAGTATGCCGGGGAGCATATCGAAGCATTCATCGTTATCCTTGCAGACCTCCAGCTCCGAGCATATCGTATTCACCGCTGACCTGTCAAGAGACGTACAGGCGGGGCGCAGCACCGCATAAGTCCCGATGATATATGCTATCCCGTTTTCAAGCTCCGAGAACACAGCTCCCGCCAGCTCGATGCTCCTTCGCTGCCCGTCAGATCCTTTAACGGCGGCAAGAGCTTTTTCCAGCTTACCGGCATTCTTTTCCCTGTCAAATGAGAGCCGCAGAGAGCCTGCAGCATCAACAGCGCCGTGAAGCTCGGAGAGTGTGCAGCCCAGTTTTTCGGCAAGTGCTTTTTTGTCGAACTGCTCCGAGAAGATAAGCCTGTTCAGCGCCGTGATACCGTTCATACCATCGCTGTTCCACCTGTCGATAAGGCGCAGCAGCGAAGCGGGATAGGTGCAGCTTATGGGCAGCCCGCAGCCGAAGGTCACAGGTATGCCGAATTCTCCCGAGAGCTCGTAAAGCATCACCGCTGAGGAGCTATCTGCACAGACGACTGTGCAGGTATCATACGGCAGACCGTTTTTGAGTATCGTGTCGAGCACATCGCGCAGCTCGTTCATGCTGCCGTAGGATCTTGTCACCGACTCCACGGCTAAAGGCTTGTCCTGTAAGCCGAACAGATCTTTAAGTGTGATGACCTTGCAGCTTCCCGCCGAAGCTGTTTCCGCAAGCTTTTTCCCGAGAGGAGAAAGAGGATATTCGTCGAGCGTAATGATCTCTGCGGCCAGTGGCTCTGCATTTTCCGCAGCATATCTTACTAAGCCTACCGCATCGGTCTGACCTTCCGCATCCAACGCTGACATATATTTCAGATAGACCGCCAGCAGGGCGGAATTTGCCTCCGGGAACTCTCCGTCTGCAAGCAGAGAGCGCATATTATCCGCTTCGTCACCAATCACGAGTGACCTAAGTGAGGCAAGCAGCCCTGCCATATCCGCGGCATCGCTGAAAGAGATGTTCTTGTAATACTGCACCTCCTGCATGATCTCATAGATCATCGCCCTTGTTTTGCCCGAAGTTACAAGCTCACGATCAAGCGCTTTGCCGCTGCACATCAGCACATAGTCTGCAAATTCCGCAAGCCCCATCACCCGCAGCCCGAACGTCCCGATGCCGTGCTGCGCCAGCGTGCGCAGAAGCTCCGTACCGTTTGCAGAGGGAGCAAGAAGTATTCTTTCTTTCATTTTGATCACCATGCTTTCGTCCGGTTTATTTATCAAAAATCGTTATTCCTATTATACACTAGTTTCGCAGTCTTGTAAACAGTTTTAAGGACGATACACCAAAAATGTACCGTCCTTAGGATCAGCCTATTATGTATCTCTCCGCAGACCTTATGACGCTCTCGATCTCTCCCTTACCCTTGAAGCGGTGATCCGCGCCCGCTATTATCTCAAGCCTTGCCCTCGGATTTGCTTCACAGAATCTAGTGATGTATTCCGGCAGGACAACATCATCCCTGTCACCGTGTATGATAAGCATTTCCCTCTGCATATCCTTTTGAGAAATGTCGTTATCACACAGCTCCGTATAGAACTGATATGGGACATTGATCTTTCGCTCATAGCCCATTTCCGCAAAGCCGTCGTGTTTGTATTTATCAAACGTCAAAGGGAGCATCTTTTCAAATATCGCCCGCATATCCACCGCAGGCGCACGCAGAACTATCCTCACATCATTGGGCAAGGTATCAAGCGAAAGCAGCGTGATATATCCGCCGAAGCTGGTGGCAAACACAGCCTTTTTCTCCGCTTCGGGGTATAGCTCGCAGGCGTGTTCATATACATTTGCAAGATCAAGACGGCAGTTCGCGGCGCAGAAATATTCATCCGCCTTGCTTGCACCGTGAGCAGGAAAATCGAAAGCTATAACCGCATATCCCCTTGCGGTCATTCTCTCCGCCAACAGCGAGATAGCAGAGCTTTCCTTATCCCCTGCAAAACCGTGAACAGCGACAATAAACCCAGACACATCGTCCTCAGGCTCGAAACACTTAATCGGTATTTCATATATCCTCGAAAGATCGCAGTATTTTATCTTCATGGTTTCCCCCTTATTCTCTGTCTATGTAGTACAGCTTTTTATCATTATAGCTAAACAGCAGACAGTATTCAAGACTCAACATTTTAAATATCATCGCAGCCGTTTGGTTCAGCTTTTGACTTTCTGCACCAAGCAGCTCGATAGAGCAGCTTTTACAGTTAAACTTCTTTCCGTTGCCGCAGTTGTATTCGCCCGAAAAATATTCTCCGACCGTCCAGCCGCTCAGCTGATACTTCTCCGCAAGCTCATAGAGCATCTTGGCTTTCAATGCTGTACCCTCGCCCGCAGGCAGGACAATTATTCCGCCCTTAACACCCGATCTGTCCGATCCGTCAACACCATCTTCGGAGATCAGATGCCATTCACCGGTATCAAATCTTATCGCCCTGCTGACATATCTTCTCCCAGAATAGGCCGTGTTCGGTATCTCGAATTTCCTGATAACGATTTTTCTTGCTTCAGTCATAAATATCCTGCTCCTTAACGTCAAACTTGTCGTCTATTATCGCGTGATATGTTCTGAGATGCTCGGTCGTGAAGGATGCACCGCACTCCGAATCCATATACTTAACACCGTAGTCATTGTTTTCGTGCCAGAACTCCAACCCGAAATATTCGATATCGTCTTTAGTGTATTTGTCCAAAAAATCTCCCAGCAATTTCGAGAACAGAAATCCGCAGTAGTAGTGATAGACCTTATCTTTTGTAACACAGCTGAACGCAAATACCTCGTTATGCTCCTCGGCCGAGCGTGCACCGCTGCGGACAGATACATACAGCCCGTCCGCCTTGCCCACGTCCTCAACAACGCCCTCGCCCTTGGCTTCACAGGCCTTGAGTATCTCATATTCCCTCTGCATGATGCCGTATATCTTCGAGATCATTTCACGCCTGTTCACAGCCGCCCTGCCTGTCCTGAGCCTGTCAATGCCGATGTCATCATGCAGCAGCTTCAGGCAGCAGAGGCAGCCGTAAAGCTTTTCGTACACCTCCTCGTTCAGGCCGTAGTCGTTCCTTCTGCACAGTTTATCGTTAAAGATCAGCATACCGCCGCCTGTGAAAAATTCAAGTATAGCCGCCGCGCAGGACGCACCGAGAGTGCTTTCCTCACAGATTATCTCATTTCCTTCTGCGACTGCTTTTATTGCCGCACCTGCAATTATATCGGCTTCCTCAAAAAACTCGATCCTGTTTTTATTCAGCTTCCTGATCTCTTCATAGCTTATATCCTCCAGCTTGGCGCACAGTCCCTTTGCCTTGGTCTTGCTGAAATCTATCTGGTCTTCACCGTCGCCGTAAAAGCAGAACACGACACAGTTCTTGCTAAGGCTGTCTTTCTCCACTAAGTTTCTGATCTTCTCTCTGTTCATCAGCGTAATATCTACCATAACAACGTCTCCTTTTCACCTTTTCAGTCATATATCTGTTCTTCATTAACTCCGAATTTCTCCTTGATAATCCCGAAATAATCCGAGAGATGCTCATTTGTGAAAGACGTACCGCACTCCGAATCTATAAACGCTGCACCGCAGGTGTTTCCTATACTGTCAAACTCCACTCCGAAATACTCAATATCATCCTTTGAATACTCTTTCAGAAAACCGTCATAAAAGAGACCTGCGGCGAAGTAATAGAAAATCTTATCCTTCGTGACGGCTGCAAACGCAAAGACTCTGTGGCTTTGCCCTGCGGCATTCCCGTCACCGCCGCAGACAGCACATTCATCTGTCATAATGTCGTATATCTTCGAGATCATTTCCTGCCTGTCGAAAGCCGCCCTGCCCGTCCTCAAACTGTCAAAGTCTATGTCGTTATGCATCAGCTTCGCACAGCAAAGAGCGCCGTAGAGTTTCTCGCAGATCTTCACATCAAGACAATAATTTCCCTTATGATAACGGACTCTGCCGAACACCTGCATACCGCCGCCCGTAAAGAATTCAAGCACTGCCGCCGCGCAGGACAGTCCTCTTGTGTCCTCTTGAAAATACAGTGCCTTTCCCTCTGCTACCGCACGGATGACCATATCTGCGATCCTGTCCGCATCGGGGAAAAACTCTTTCTTATTTTCAGTAGCTCCGCCGTGAGCACTTACATCTTCAAGATATGCGCAGATATATTCCGCCTCGTGTCTGCTCAGATCAACAGGCTGCTCGTCCTTTCCGTAAAAGCAGATCACAGCGAAGCGCTCGCTGAAGCAACCTGTTTTCGCCCGCTTTTCAAGTTCCTCTTTTGTACCGAACCATATATTTTCCATAGCGTTGTCTCCTCATTCTTTTTCTCTGATGTGAACGGTATCAAAGCCCTCCCTGTCCGCATAGCATCGACATCAATATCCGTTATGCTCAGCCTTGCGCGGCAAAGCGCCTTATACAGCTGATCGAAGATGACCACGCTCGGGCAGAACTTTCTGTCCGCAAAAGCCCTTATACCGGCACCCATAAAGAATTCATATATCGCCGCCGCGCAGCCTGCACTTCTGCTCATCCCGTACTCGCACTGGCAGATGATACGCTTTCCCGCAGCGACCGCACTGATAATGAATCCCGCAGCTTCATCGGCTTCGGTGAAATAGTTAGATTCATCGCCGTAACGCTCGCATATCTCATCATAGTAAAGATCATCCGCCTTGACTACGAAATGATCCGCCCTCGTACTACTGAGATCAACAGGCACCTTGTCGGTATCACAGAAGCTGACAACGGCATCGTCCTCGTTCAGCTCTCCCGAACGAATCATTTTCTCGATCCTCTCCCTCGACAGTATCTCTATGAAGTTTTTCATTGTCGTTGTGTCTCCTCTCTTTTCTCTGTCTATATTATATCAGGTTGGGGGCGCAGTATTTTGAGCATCAATTATCTTTATAAATACATTTTGATATTCCCGTTATCCGGTATGAACCTCACCGAGCCGCTGCCGCCTTTGCCTGCGTTTATAAGTGTTATCCCCCTGTCAGAACATTCGAGCACGGCCTCTAAATACTGCCTTTTTTCGTTTAGTTTATGCTTGTCCTCAAAGGGCAGGCAAACCTCTGCCTTCTCTTTGATCCTCCCGTATTCCTGCATGATGTGCTCCTTTCCCTCCGCAAGCATCGAAAGGTCAAGATCCTTCGGCACCTTGCAGCTCAGAAACGCCGCATAGAATTCGGTCGGGTAGTTTATCTTGAACCAGATACACTGAAGGATATACCGGAGCTTTGCAGCGCAATGTGATCTTACCCAGAGGTACAGTATCTTTTTCATTGACCCTATGTACCATTCGGGAACGCCGTGCTTTTTCATGAGCCCGAGCTGTTCCTCGCTGAACCCGTTTCGGTATGCCCTGCCGAACCGGACGTATTCGGATATGGAATATGCTGTTTCGCGGTCTATCCCGTATCCCATAAGTGTGAGCATAACGTCCTCGCGGAACGAGATGAGCTCCTTTGCCGTATGGCCCTGCCTGATAAGCTGTTCCGCGTTGTCTGTCCATGTGCCTGTTCCGTTGGCGAACCCCATTGCCTTCACAAGGTCGGCAGGATCCTCGGGCTTTACGGCGGCAAATAAATTCTTCATAAACGGCGTATTGAGATGAAAACCGCACAGGCTGTCGTTTTCAAAGAAAGACCTGATATCGACCTCTCCTGTATCAATGCTGTCGGCAGACACTCCCGTGTGTTTTTTCAGCTGTTCGAGCATAGACTGGTAATCGCCTTCAAATATATAGAACAGCTTATTCCTGTGTCCCGAAAGCGCGATCATCATTTCCAGAAGAACGAACGGCCTGCCGCCTTCGGCTGCCTGTTCAAAGCTTGGATAGCCGACAGGGGCGAAGTCAAAGACATCATAATTTTCGGGCACTATGAACCTTGCTCTCAAACCTGTGCCGAATGACCTCCTGACGAACCGCAGCTTTTCGTACAGGCGCTGTGATCTCTCCTTGTCCGAATATAAATATAATGCGTTCTTATTACAGTATCTTACCTTGCTTATCATCGCGTCCATTTCGCCGATAAAGCCATCCCGAGCTCTGAAAAATATCCTGTCTTTTCCGACCAGCTCATTCAAACGGTCAAGCACTGCCTTTACGCTTCCCTCGGATAACAATAATTGAAAAAACGGCTCTTTTTCTCCGTTATAACCCATAAACATCTCGCAGGGAGAGTTTATCCCTGCGCCTTTATATGCACAGCCGCATTCGGGACATATTTTCGGCTCGGCTCCGTATCCCGTAAGGTCAAAGCCTGTGGGATATTTCTGTTCATCAACAAATTCCGCTCTCTTGCAGTTCGGGCAGTAATAATGCGGAGGAAGAGGATCGGTGTCGGTGATCCCCAGCAGATATGCGCAAAGCGAGCTGTTCGCCGGACCCGAGCAGGTATGCAGCCCTCCGTGCTCGGTGCATTTGTCAGTCAGCCTTGAAGCAAGCAGATACTCCGACCAGCTGTTTGACGCTTCGATCTTGCCGAGCTCGTCTGCTAACCGTTCTTCGATGAGCTTCGGCAGCGGCTCGCCGTATCTGTCCTTTGCTGCTTTCATGCAGCGCTCCCTGATCTCCCTCTCCGCATTCGGAAAGGTGAGCCTGCTCTCCTCGGGCGGCGGCGCAAGCTCGAAGCGCTCGATGCTGTCGGCTATCAGATTTGTATTATCTATCACGACGGTCTTTGCAAGATCACCTAAAAACGAATACTCCTCCATCACTTCTTCGGTAGTCCTCATATACCCCGGCTTAAAAGGCGGAACCGTGTCATCCTGATGCAGTATATTCCAGCATAGCTCGTCATCTTCGGTGATGCATACGGCTTTGCTTACCGCAGCAGGATGCTTACCCATACTCTGAAAAAGACCGACAACCGTTTTTGCGGCAGAGGTCATTTCATTTGTCTTATCACCTGAAAGATATTCAGAATACCTGTCATGATCTAACGGTGTTATCTCAATATAGTCATACTCCCCGAACTGTCTTTCCATTTTGCTTTCAAGCTCTTTGATATCTGTATCTCGGTTGGCATAGATAAAATTCCAGCTGCACTCGCTTCCTATAAGCAGTCCTTCTCTGTTTGCAAGAACATAGTCCCATTCGGCACACGGCCAGACACTTTCATATTGAACGTTGCTGTAAGCCGATGAAATAATGCGGTACATATTTTTCAACCCTGTCCTGTTCTTTGCAAGCAAGGTGACCGATAAAATTACACCGTAGCTTGTGCAGCAGCGCAGTCTGACACCGAAGATCGGTTTGACCCGTGTCTTTGAATCAAATGCTGCTTTTGACAGCTCAAGAAATCCGCTTACTGAATTAAGATCGGTTATCGCCACCGCCTTTGAGCCGTTTCTCTCGGCAAACGCAACTATCTCCTTAGGCGTGATCACCGTCTCGTTCAGGGCTCCGTTTGAATGAACGTTCAATTCGATATGTTTTTTGTTGTTCATAGGTTTCAGCCTCCTTAATTTCAGCATAACACACAGTATGCACAGAATTCTGATCGGCTCGTCCGATCTGTTCAAAACATAATCAAACCTACAATAAAGGCCATGCTCGCGCACAGCCTTTTTCAGAACATTATCTTTTTTTAAGTGCATTTGAAAAGCAATCCACGCAGAGCGTTTTGTAATAAGTGTGATTATTCCACGGCAGCTTGCGGAGTGAACCCTCTCCGCCGTAGTATTCGCAGACCGTCCTACTTTTCTCCTCATAGCTGCGGACGATGCTTTTTATCTCTGCACGCAGAGCCCTTACCTCATCGGTCAGGCCGTCCTCTTCAGGAGACAGCCGAAGTGCCCCCGAACCGAGGGAATCGATAACAAGCCCCATCGGAGCACCCTCAAATCTGTAATAAAACCGCAGCTTCGCAAATTTCTCCTTGATCTGTTCCACAATAATGTCGGGCTCCCTGCCCGCACGCGAATATGCCGCCGCGATCTCCCCGCAGAGGTCATGTATCAGCTGATACCACCCGCTGTCGCACTCGCAGCCCCAGTGCTGATAGCATGAACTTCTGTCACCCGGCTTGCGTTTCATAAAGGCAAAATCGGCACCGAGAGTTGATTCAAGCGCTTTGTTTCTCATAAGCATTTACCTCCCGTCGCAGTCACCCTCGCATAGTATCTGTACTTGCCGCTGATCTGTTCGTCTATACTTTCGTTGATGAAATATTGCATATCCGAATCGGAATATCCGCGCTCCCTCTGACATTGACGGTAAAACTCTTCGGCAGCCTGTGCAAGATTAAGCAGAGCCTCGGGGATATCTCCGCCGTCAAACTCCGTGAACTCAAAGTCCGTGATACCCTTTTCACGGCACAGAGCTTTCACATCCGATGCGGGAATATTGAAGATGACCGTTTTGTTCTCACCGTCCGCGAAGAATATACGGTGTTCCTCACGAAGCCTTTTTTCAAGCCCGCCTGCACCGATGACCGCAGCATTCATTATAAGCGTATCATACATAAGAACACCTCCTTCAGATCACATTCCACCAATACTCATAAACTCTCCTGTAGCTGCCTCCGTCGGGAACGTCCCGGGCTCGCCTCACCGCACGGTTGGCTTGCCTGCGGAGATACCCTGCGCAGGGGTAGTCGCTGATATAGTATCTCACTGTCCTGCGTTTTTTCGCGTCATAATATGCTCCGCCCGTTACTCCGCGCTCGGTCATGAAACACAGTTTTTTCAAACGCCGTTTCCTCTCTTGACTCCTGCGCCAGCCCATATTACCGCCCCTCTCCTTTGGTCTGTATTCAGTATATCATATAGGGTGCGCAGGATTTTGAGTAATGATGAAAACAACTTTGACATAAAGGTTTTTTGTTTTTGCAAATACAAATCAAGCCGGCCTCTCAAAGAGGTCGACTTTTATGAGAGCAAGAGCAAATCATTGTCCAACAGTCAGGTGCTGTTCCGGGACTACACCCGTCCCGAGGCACTTACCGTTCTCAAGGAAATGGTCAACGGTTTGGTCACGGAGATGGTGGCTCAAGGCTTATATACCGATCACGTTTCTATCTATGTCGGTTACTCGGGGTGGACATCTCCGGAAACTGGCGGCGGACGCAAGATAGAGGGCAGTCACACCGACTCGTACAAGCGTATTGTTGAGGTGGTGGAGTCGCTGTATCAGAAGACTACACGGTATTATGTATGAGCCGATACGAAGCCTCGGCATCAGCTTCGGGAACCTTACTTACGAATGCTGCAGGACTCTTTCCCTTTTCGATAATTTGTCTGACTTGTATATCATATCTACCGTTTTCATCGTCTCGGGATAGACGTACAGCGGAAACCTTACTTTTGAGGCAGTGATGCCGGCAAATTCCTCCGTAGATTCGTCCTTTGCTTTCTTGTTCGTGTTTTTTGACATCAGCAAATCGCTCTCCTTTCGTAATTGACACCAATCGTGTTTTCTCTCAAACCCCGTACTTTCGGTCGGCTTTGCCGTCCGATGTGACCGGACAGGCGGCTTTGACGCCAGTCCTTTAACCTGCACATCTTGTCGCTTGCGACAAGAGGGAGTTTATCTTCGGTGACTCCGTCACCGATTTGCTTCGCAAACCGATAAACGTCCCACTTTTTCCCTACGCCAATAGGCACTCCACAAGGGCTCACAAATGCGCTGTGAGGCGTCCTGTTCTCTCACTCGCTTACTCACCCGACGGACTTATCGGAGGGCACACAGCGCCGTTCTGTGCACAACGGAACTCAGGAACTGCGATACCTCTCTCTTCAAATATCCTCTGTCTCAGCCTTGCTGCGCTGCGGTTGATAATATCATCAATAGAGAACCTCACGATAGGTACCTGTTCACCGTTGATGAGAACATACTTAGGG
>CAMNNQ010000140.1 GCA_946545645.1 uncultured Clostridia bacterium
CCAGCTTTCCGTCATATTACCCAAATTCTCCTTGACTTGCGTCAGCAAGCCTGCGTCGAATTTAGGCAATCTGACGAAAATCTGGACGGCACATCTGATGCACAGGGGTCGTGCGGTGTTGCCTTAATACCAGCAAAAGCGGTATATCCTCCTGCATCACTGCGGGAAGATATACCGCTTTTTTGTGCCTTGATCTCTGTGTCTAAGCCTTTCTCTGCCTTACCGCCTCATACATCATTATGGAGGCCGCGCAGCTTACATTGAAGGAAGAGGCATAGGATCTCTCGTCCATCGGGATCGTACAGAGCAGGTCGCAGTATTCCTTGAATGCTTTGTTGAGCCCCATTGTCTCGTTGCCGATCATCATCATGAACGGAGCTGTCAGGTCTGCCTGCCAGATAGCTGTTTCATTGTGAGCCGTCGTACCGATCACGGTAAATCCCGGATAGCGCTCTCTGAGGCTGTCGATATAGGCGTAAAGCTCATTGTTGTCGCTTACCCTGACAACATCCATATTGAAGAAGGAGCCCATCCCGGATACGACTACATCCGGGTCATAAAGGTCTACCGAATGGCCTGTGATTATGAGCAGATCCGCTCCGAGAGCATCACAGGAACGTATCATCGTCCCGAGATTGCCCTTGTTTGAAGGCCTGTCGAACAGCACTATAAAAGGCCTCCCGGAGAGCTTCACATCCTCCAGCCTGTCCTCGCGCATCTCGATGACCGCCATCAGCTCAGAGGTGTCCTCCTTGCCGCTGAGCTCAGCCATCAGCTCATGAGCAAGGCAGAAATTCTCGTCTGTCCTGACCGAAGCGATCATATCCTTCGCCCAATCGGAGAGGTCTTCGCGGTCATAGAGGAAAGAATGTATCTTCCAGCCGTTTTTGACAGCTTCGTTAAGGCTCCTGACTCCCTCTACAAGGAACTCATTATACTTATATCTCTTGTTGCGGTTGGTCTTCAGGACCTGGAATTTCTGATATGTGCTGTTTTTTGAAAAGACTCTGATCTCTTTCATTTTCTCTGCTCCCTGCTATGGTTTTATGTTTCCGATGCCGCCCAGATTTTCGCCTATACTGTGATACATCCCCGAATAGATCACCGGGTCGAAGCCGGTGAGATCGACACTGAAGCTGTCCGGGATGTCTATTGTCTCACCTGTCTGGATATTGACTGTCCTGCAAAAGAAAGTAGTCGAGCTGCCGGTCTCCACCGAATCGCTGACCCTGCACTCATATACCCAGGGGCTGTCGTCAAGAGTCGGCACATCTGCTTTCTCTCCTCTGCCGACGCCGTATCCCAGCATATCCTTGCAGCCGTCCTTAGCGGAGCATCTGCCGAGATGATCCATAAGAGGCAGCATCTCCCGGCTGACCAGATTGACACTGAGCAGCCCGTCCCGGAGGACATTCTGCTTTGTGGCCTTCGTGCCGAACATACTGACGACCAGCAGATAATCATCTCCCTCCCGGCAGGTCACGCTGACCCAGGTTATGGGAGCGAAGTTATATGTTCCGTCCTCATTGTTGGTGCCGATAATAAAGGCGGGCTGAACGCAAAGACTCAGGCCTGTGCCCCGGGATATTCGTTTCATAAGTATTCTCCTTATTTGTAATTGACCTTGCCGCTGCCCTTTTCGCCCAGATGGGATATATCGCCGTAGCCGTGAAGGCGGAAATTGACCTTATCCTCAAAGCGGTCGTCGGTGCAGAGGGTGGCGATGGCAGTAGGCTCGGCGGAAAAGCCGTTGAGGGCAAGCATCGGAGAGATACCCAGCAGATGCGCGATAACGACACAGGTCGCTCCGAAATGGCAGAAGAGAGCCAGAGTCTTGTCTGTGTCGCCCTCCTTGCGGTAGACACCGCCCTCCCTGATAAGGCCATACTGAGCCAGCAGCTTATCGACTCCTGCTCCGACAACCTGCCCCCGCTCATACATATCCGAGCCCACCAGCTCCGGGGCATCCTTATAACCTTTTCTGTCGAAGAGGGCTTCATGTTCTGTCCAAATTTCTGGACGAATATCCCAAGTTGCCAGCCTGCTCCCGTCTGTCGGGTCGGTTATCATGACATCGAACTCATGGAGCCAATCCAGCACCTCGAACTGTCGGCCTGCCAGCTCGCAGTAAAACCCGGCAGTCTCTCTGGCTCTGCCCATAGGCGAAGAATAGACCGCGTCGATCTTCTCCGCCATAAGCGCCGCAGCCAGCTTTACGGCCTCTTCTCTTCCACGCTCTGTAAGGCAGTCGTGTTCGTAATCCGGGGAGCCATGGCGTATCAAAAGCAGCTTCATTTTGTTTCCTCCTCTTCTGGTCTCATTATCTCGATGACAGGCCCTTCGGCTCCGTCATATATCCTTCCGGTCAGGGGCTCGGTGTTCATCCATGCCAGAGCCTCGGAATCGGTCACGATACTTGGGAAAGTCCTCTCCTCACCGATAACGGCGTTGTTCTCGATGAAGATGCGGCATTGCTGCCCTGTGAAGTCGGTCCCCTCAAGCATATATCTGGCGCTGAGCGTAGCTATCTCCCGGCCGTAATGCTGGGTATCGACCCCTCCGGGGAGAATTATCCCTGCAAAGAGCCCGCCCTCGCAGATCCCGTCAAAAAACACCATCCCGACGGCCTTATCGGATGACTTGACGATCTCGCTCCCGGTAATGCGGATCTTGAGTATCAGCTTATCCACCGTCCTGCCTCCTGTCACAAATATCTTTTGTATATTATAACAGAATACGGCAAAGCTGTCAATCAAAAACGCACAGTCCTCGCGAAGGGGGCTGTGCGTTTTTAAAGTCAGTGGAGGATATCTCCGACCTCCTCGACGATATCACCGAGAGCGCGGAGGGCTTTTCCGGCATTCTTTTTGAGATCGCGCTTTGCTCTGGAGGTCGCATTGGAGACCGCAAACGCGATAGCTCCGGCTGTCAGCCCGACGGATATCCCTTTGGCCAATGACGAAATGCTCATTCTGCTCACCACCTTTGGGGATAGTATCCCCGGAGAGGGCGGAAAAATACGGAACAGAGCGAGCTTGTTTTTGTCATTTATTTTTCTTTTTACTGCACTTTAACTAATGCTGCTGTCACTTTGTTGTGTATTTATACAAAAATGCTCAAAGTATGCTGCCAGCATACCACAAACTGCACAAAAGATGATATAATTAAGCCACGGTAACAAAAAGCCGTAAGTATTATAAGGAGGGAAAAACTATGAAAAAAGTGTTTAGTGTTGTAGCTGCGTTGACGATGTGTGTATTTCTTGCAGCTTGTGACAATAACACAGCATCAACAACAAATAATGCTGCCGCAACAGCTGCAAAACCAGCAGAAATTGCATCAAAGGCAGATACCGGAAACAGTTCCAAAAGCGGAGGAGGTTACAAATCCAATTCAAATTCCTATTCAGGAGGCTCTGACAGTCTTGGTTCAGGCGAGTACTGGTGCATGGGCAAGAACGACACCTGCAAGAACAAAACCTATAGTGCATCTGACCTGTACTGCTATTCCTGCGACCCCGATAACAACAACATTGAAGGAGACCAGCGCAGCAGCAAAAGCTACGGCAGCGGCGGAAAGGTAATTGACAACAATTATGACGGTGATGTTGACGAGGATGACTGGGAGAAAGCGTGGGGAGATTATCTGGACGACAAATATGATGAATACGGATTCTGAAAAGAATCCTGTATATAATCCGAAAAGGACAGTATCAAACCATTTATAAAGGAGGATAAAAAAATGGGTTATGCACCAAATTCATGTCCGATGTGCGGAGAGTATTTAAAATGGAAAAAAGTCGATAAAGCCAAAAAAGGTTTTAGTGTGGGCAAAGCAGCCGCAGGTGGATTATTACTTGGACCAATAGGACTTCTTGGAGGTGGGCTCGGTAAATCGTACGTTACCTATTGCTGTGGAAATTGTGGATTTGAACATGACTATAATGCATGATCAGTTAATATCAAATAATAAATATGGAGGTTTTTTATCATGAACAAAAAAGTAATATCTGCAATCCTTGCTTCTATTATGGCATTATTATTGATGTGTAGTTGTGACGGCGGAAGCTCTGGCAGTACCAAAACTAAAAGCGATAATAACAACGGATATAAAAGCTTCATGAATGACGTTGATAAAGCAGGGGACGGAAATGGCAAAGCATCCTGGGATGATTGGAATAATTACGCTGATAAAAACGGATATAACAGAGCCTATTGATCTTTATACAAACTAATGCTACCCGCCGCCCCGCCCGGGCGGCGTTCATTGGAAACCGGAAATCGAGAAGATAACGAGAAAATGAGAGGATGTTAATTGGAACATAACTTCTGACAAACACAATGACCACATAAAGATTATTGTTAAAAGGAAATAGTAATTCAAAATAAAAAAGGGGATGAAAAACCATGAAAAAAAAGTTGTTGTTTTGTGCGGTAATATCAATGTTCCTACTTACGGGTTGTACCAAAGACGAAATTGACAAAGCGACTCTATTCATTCAAGCAGGCCTTGAACTAGCTATAATCATTTGTATTGTTTTGACCTCATCCAGACTATTATCTATTTTAAGAGAATTGCAAGATCTTCGTTATGACCTCACAAAAAAACAAAAATCACAAAACGGTCCAGTTGTTCCGGGGGCTTGGCAATGTCCATACTGCAAAGCATGGAACACCCAGTCAAAAGACACCTGCTTCAACTGCGGCAGGAAAACCTTAAACAAATAACGTTACTGCGCAAAAAACGCCGCCCCATCCGGGACGGCGTTCGTTCGTTTTTGAGTTGCAAATCAAGCGGTCAGCTTAGCCGAGCTCAGCGAAGTACTTGATAGTTCTTACCATCTGGCTGGTGTAGCTGTTCTCGTTGTCGTACCAGGAAACTACCTGAACCTCATAGAGGTCATCAGAGATCTTGGATACCATTGTCTGAGTAGCATCGAACAGCGAGCCGTATCTCATACCGATAACGTCGGAAGAAACGATAGGATCCTCGTTGTAGCCGTAGCTCTCGGAAGCAGCAGCCTTCATAGCAGCGTTGATGCCTTCCTTGGTAACATCATTGCCCTTAACAACAGCGGTAAGGATAGTGGTGGAACCGGTCGGAACAGGAACTCTCTGAGCAGAGCCGATGAGCTTGCCGTTGAGCTCAGGGATAACAAGGCCGATAGCCTTTGCAGCACCTGTGCTGTTAGGAACGATGTTTGCAGCGCCTGCACGGGCCCTTCTCATATCGCCCTTTCTGTGAGGACCGTCAAGGATCATCTGGTCGCCGGTATAAGCATGGATAGTGCTCATGATACCGCTCTGGATAGGAGCGTAGTCATTCAGAGCCTTAGCCATAGGAGCGAGGCAGTTGGTTGTGCAGGATGCAGCAGAAATGATGGTGTCATCCTTAGTAAGGGTCTTCTCGTTTACGCTGTAAACGATAGTGGGCAGATCGTTGCCTGCGGGAGCAGAGATAACGACCTTCTTAGCGCCGGCGTCGATATGAGCCTGGCTCTTAGCCTTTGAGCAGTAGAAGCCTGTGCACTCGAGAACAACGTCAACACCCAGCTCGCCCCAAGGACAATTAACAGCATCCTTCTCAGCATAGATCTTCAGAGTCTTGCCGTCAACGGTGATAGTGTTGGCATCGTCGTCAGCCTCAACAGTGTGAAGGTTCTCGCCGATAACACCGCAGTAACCCTTCTGAGCAGTGTCGTACTTGAGCAGATTAGCGAGCATAGAGGGCTTGGTCAGATCGTTGATAGCAACTACCTCATAACCCTCAGCGTCGAACATCTGTCTGAAAGCCAGACGGCCGATACGACCGAAACCGTTGATCGCAACTTTTACATTAGCCATTGTAGTGTACCTCCTAATATTTTTATGCTTTTATTATACTACATTTACCGCAATTTTGCAAGCCCTTTTCATATAATATCGGGAGTTTTTTTCACTTTTTTTGACTTTCCCGCAGAGTGCGGAGCTTCGGGCTTTGAGAGGTTTTTTCGGAGATCGGCGCTTGACAATTATGAACGAATGATGTATAATATATAAAATGAGTGCACATAAGCTGCGCCCTATTGCCCTGAACAGAGGTGAGGATAATAAACATACTAGAAAGCGCGATAGCTGTCTGCGAAAACAGTGAAACGCCCTCTGCGGTATATGACAAAGAGCTGATCGCCGTCTGGAAAAACAGCGGCCTGCTGCCGGATGCCCTGACAGCCGGAGATTTCGAGCCGGATATGGGGCGGGATACCCTTCTTCCGCCGGAAAAGGAGACTGTCCTGCGGCATAGATCCGGCTCCGCCGCACAACTGACCCCTCTTGCCGAAAACGGCGAAGTAAAAGGATTGCTGGTGCGCCTGCAAAGCATCGAGCGCATCGAAGAGCTGGTCAGCCGCTCCGAAAAGCTGACCGAACAGCAGCTCATACTCAGCAATATCCGCGCCGAGCTCTCAAAGATCGCCAGAACTCTGGAGGAGCTGCCCGATGACCCGGAGGGAGCTTCCTACAGTATCAGGCTCAGTATGCTGAGAGCTTTTGCATCGACGGTAAACAGCGCCGAATCATCCCGTATCTTCGGAGGGATGATGGAGCCCTCATATATGGATGTCAGCGTTCTCATCCTCAGCACGCTCAGAGAGGCCGAGCCTATCCTGGAAGCTAACGGCATAAAGCTGATCTCCAGGATCGCTCCCGGGATCAGCATCACCACCAGCTACCGCCAGTTGGAAGCGATACTCTTAAACCTTATCCTGAACGGATGTATGTATAACGATTCAGATAAAAAGGAAGTTTTTGTCTCCCTCAAGGACGAGGGCGATCTCTCCCTGCTGACCGTTTCGGATAACGGCACCTCAGCCGATATCGAGCATATCGAGAAAATGTCCCGCTATGCAGAGCGCCGGCTCAGCCGCAGCGGAGGCGAATCTGTGGCTTTGGCAATGACACGCCGCTTCTGCGAGATCTTCGGCGCCGGGCTTTCCTTCGAGCGCTCAGAGACAGGCGGCCTGACGGTAACTCTCCGTTTTCCGAAAGAAGCGCAGCAGATGGAGATGGATTTCAGCAACGCAGGGATCCCGAAACTCAGCTCGGATTTTGACCGGATCAGCATAATCTTTTCAAAGGGGCTGAAAAAGCTGCCTCCGCACCCGGGCATACGGTAATACAAGAATGACAAAAAGGGCTGCTCCGCAGCGCTGCAAAAATGCTGAAATGGGTATTCCCCTGTTTGAGGGGAATACCCATTTTTCGCTGAAGACTGTTCGTGCAGCCTCTATTCGTTTTATTTCCAGAACTCGGTATCGACATAATCAGATTTCTGCTGGATCTGGTCTAAAAATCTGCTCTTGCCCAGCTCCTCGCAGAGAGTATCGGTATCGGAGAAGAGATCTGTCCCCAGGCCGAGACGTCCTCCCTTTATCTCGCAGCCCAGCGCCGAGAGCGTCGTGGGGAACATATCCAGAGCGCTGAAAACACGGTTCTTCGGGCGGATCGGAGTCTTTGGGCTGTTGATGAAGCAATTGTAGGGCGAGCGCTGATAGTCCTCCTCCTCGAATTCGATGCCCGGCGAGAGATGCTCCGCGATATGGTCTCCGGTCAGGATGATGACAGTATCCTCATAGAAAGGCTGCTGCTTTACCCATTCGACAAAATCCCCTACCTGTTTGGAAGTGCAGTGAACGGCGGTAGCAAAGCTGCCCCCGACAGTCCTGTCACAGAGCGGGCAGATATAGCCCTCCTCATAGCTGTGGGTATCCATCGTATACATCGTAACGGCAAACGGTCTGCCCTTTGCGGCGATCTCGGTTATCAGCTTTTTGGAGAATTCAAACACCTTTCTGTCTTCAAATCCCCACATCTGGAAATAATCCTCCGGGATATACCCTTGCTTTCTGGCTTCCTTGAGATCGAAGATATGGCTGTCCTCATACCGCCCGACATAGCTGCTGTATCCGGCAAAATCCGCATCTGAGCCCTGGATGAAGAGCTGCTCGTAGCCGTTGTCATGGAGGACATCCTCCAGCCGGCGCATAGAGGGCAGGAAGGATTCAAGCTCTCCCATAGTATTACGCATCTTGCCCAGAGGGGTCATCAGCAGAGTCCCGGAGGTCTGGGCGACAGTTGCGCCCATAGTATAGGCTATGCTGGGTGCCAGAGCGGTAGAGCCGCCCATGAGGTCATTGTGTGAAAAGTTCACGTTCTCCTGTGCCAGCTTTGTCAGCTCAGGCATAAGATCCTTGCCCTGCAAGCCGCCGTTCTCCGGAGTCGAATAGGAGTTTTCAAAGGATTCAAGATATATGTATATGAGGTTCTTTTTCTTCTCCGGGAAGATGACAGTCTCGGCTGTTGGCTTAACATAATACTCCTCATAGATCTGAGACTTGCGTATAAGATGCCAGAGATAAGAAAAGCTGTGAGTCTCTGCTGCCAGCATGGTAAAGGCAAAGATCGGGACGAATATCACTGTCGCCTTGCTGACACCTCCGGAGCGCAGCGACTTCTCAGCCGACCTGTCCGGGCTTCTGAAGCTGATGCTCTCAGAGCGTGCGAGCCTTACAAGGCGGATGCTCAGCGCAGCGGCCAGAATAATGACAGCCCCGGCGTAGATATAGATCTTTCTGGCGATCTCCGGGCTGTAGCCGTCGTTTGCGAAGCGGACGGTAAAGATTATGGCCTCGGCATCCATGCTTGGAAAATGGATATGCAGAAACAGCGTTGCAAAGATCATCAGAGAGGAAAGCGCCATCAGCAGCGAACAGGCTGCCAGAGCGATCTTTCTGCCCCCGGATATGCTCTTGCTGTCTTTAGTACGGAAGAACGGGTGCAGGGATGACATTGCTGTATAATATGCCCAGCCCAGCTTCTTTCCCGCAGTCAGCTTTTTCATAAAGAGCTTATGCAGCCCGAGGAAAAGCCCGCAGGCAGCGGGAGGTATCAGCCATATAGCCGGCCAGAGCAGCGCCCAGCGGAACGTCCCCCAGACAGTCTTTCTGATATACAGGACGCTCATGGAATATCCCAGCCCGGCAAACACGACTATCCCCAGCAGCCTGTAAAACCAGAACGGGGAGCGCAGCGGCGAGACTGAGGGCGCATAGAAGAGAAAGGTGCTCAGGAAAGGTACGGCAAGATAGAATATCCATTCCGGGACATTCAGCCTGAAAAAATATGACATAAGCCCCATTATCCGCAGCGAGATCGCCGCCGAAACGATAGCTGCAAATATCTTCTGCGAGCGCGGCGAAGCGCCGAAGCAGGCGATGTATTTTTTTATCAGCCCTTTGATACGTCCCATTTTATTATCCTGACTCCTCGTAAAGCGGGGGTTTCCCGCAGTTTTATCCGGCAGCCTTAGCTTAGGCGCCGGGTGCGGTGTCCCGCGTTATTTCTTCTTTTTGTCCGACCCGTCTCCGAAACGGTAGAAATCGCCGTCGATGCGGTTATCGTCAAGATAGCCCTCCGGGTAATAGAATCCCGGCTCATTTTTCAGCGCAGGATCGATATAGCATATCCCGGAATTGACATCGCAGTAAAACCTGAGTTCCCAGCCCTCCAGAGATATTCTCAATATCCCGGCCTTATTGAGCTTTTCCAGCTCATCGGCGATCGGTTCGTCTTTCAGCCTCTCGGCCAGAGTCTCGATAGAAGTAACATCTCTGGTCTTTTGGCCGTTTGGGTCAAGCTCGTCGGAGCTTGTCGGGGTATAGGCGGAGGGGCCTCCCTTTTTGAAATATTCCGCGCAGGCATCAAAGGCAGCGCGGTCATTTTCCAGCAGAGACTTGATATGGCTGTCGGAATGTTTCCAGATCTCGACTCCGAGCCCGATGGCAAAGGCCAGCACTATCGCCCCGATAATGATGACGCTGAGCTTGGGCCTTCTTCGCTTCTTCGGGGCTTCGGCTGTAAGCTCTTCGTTCATTTGCGGTAAGCCTCCAATCTGTATATCGGCAGCCCCTGCTCCGCAAAGCGCTGCTCGTATTCGGTAACGATATTGTCCTCCGGATCGTCGGCGTGCAGGTCGAGGGATACATTCTTTATCGTCCAGCCCGACTCGGAGAACTGCTCTATCGAAAACTCAAAGAACTTGCGGTTGTCTGTCTTCTGATGTATCTCAGCTCCCGGCTTCATCAGCTTTTCGTATATCGACAGGAAGCGCGGATGGGTCAGACGGTGGGAGGCATAGGATTTCTTCGGGAAGGGGCAGCTAAAATTCAGATACACCCTCTCAACGCTGTTCTTCGGGATAAAACATTCCAGATATTCCGCTCCGCCTCTCAGGAACTTAACGTTTTTTATACCAAGAGCCTGAGCTTTCTCGGCAGCTCCGACAATGACATTACTGGATTTCTCGACCGCAAGAAAGTCTGTATCCGGCCTGCGCTGCGCCAGCTCGCAGATGAACTGTCCCTTTCCGCAGCCGACCTCCAGTTCCACCGGGGCGCTCCTTCCGAAGAGCTCCGCCAGGTCAAAAATACCGGCCTCATCCTTGACAGAGAAGTTCCTGTCCTCCCTGTCCATATAGATTATGTAATCTCCGCAGGCTGCAAGCCGCTCTTCCAAATTCTTTTTTCTTCTCATCCGCATGGCAGATACTCCTTATCTTCCGAAAAAACGTTTCTTTTTGACAGGCTTCAGCGCATCGGGATTATGCTCGAACCAATCCTTGTCTGAGGTGCATGGCTTCCATTCGACAGCCAGCCCGGAGAGGGGGTCTTCAATGGGATATACCGTCAGCATAACTTCCCCCTGCTGCTCCTCCTTGTAGGAGGGAGTTACTCTGAAGGAGAAAGCCGAGGATATATCCGAAAGGAACATATCGCTGTCTGCCTTTCTGCCTGTCGGCTGATAGTCCTCCAGCGTCACTTCCGTGAACTTTGCCTGATATATATGCTTGCCGTCGCTCTTTACGATACGCGCCAGCTTTTTGGCAGTTGACCTGGCTCTGCCGTTCTGAGTATATCTCAGCTCAATGCTGCCGAAGGAGAGCCTGCCGTTCTCCACGGGCTCTCCCGAGAAGGAGACTACTATCCCCTTATTTGAGGCATCGCCTATGCTGACCGCCGAAAATGAGAAAGGCAGCCCGTCGATCAATACCTTCCCGCAGGAATTGATTTTTACCTTTGCTCCGCGCTTTTTCATCTGCTCGATCTGCTTCCTGGCGGCAGCGAGCCTGTTGAGTTTCATTCTTATCCCTCCCGAGAAGATATCTCAGAGCCTGACTTCTGTTCCGCCGAAAGGCCTTACCGAGAGCACATAGCAGCTTCCCTGCCCGAAAACGCTCTCCATAGTGCTGCGGAACTTTTCCAGCTTCCCTTCCGGGACAAATGCCTGTATCGTCCCGGCGAAGCCGCCGCCGTGAACACGGTAAGCGCCCTCGTCTCCCAGAACATCCGCCGCCAGATACAGAGCCAGCGAGAGCCCCTGCTCCGCAGGCTTGCTTGCGGCAAACACATTCTGCAAATACATATATGACGATCTACCCGAACTTCTGACCTCGGCCAGGAAATCCTCAAAACGGCCGTTTTTCAGAGCCTCGCTCTCTTTTACGACTCTTTCGTTCTCATCCGCGAAATGCAGCGCCCGAAGAACTGCTCTGTCGCCGCAGCTCTTTCTCAGCTCCGGGATGTTTGCGACGATATCCTCTTTGCTTATCCCTTCCAGAACTTCCCTTCCGAAGAACCTTGCCGCTGCCTTCATCTCGGCCGGGATAGCGGCATATTCCGGGGTAAGGTCTGCATGGCTGCCCTTTGTGTCAACGATACACAAGGAATGGCCGGCAGCGGAAAGATCCAGGGCGATCTCCTCTATGACAGGCTTTGCAGGGTCGGCAAAATCAATGGTTATAAAGCCGCCTACCGATGAAGCCATCTGATCCATTAGCCCGGAGGGTTTGCCGAAATACACGTTCTCGGCATACTGGGAGAGCTTGGCAATCTCGACAGCCGAAACACTGCCCTCGTTGTAGAGCCCGTTCAGGATATTCCCGATAAGCACCTCAAAGGCGGCCGAAGAGGAAAGCCCCGAGCCCTTGAGCACATTGGAGGTGGTGTAGGCCCTGAAGCCTCCGATCCTATGGCCGTTTTCGGAAAAGCCCGCCGCGACTCCGCGTATCAGCGCAGCCGAGCTGCCCTCCTCGTCCTTATGTACGGAGAGATCGGAGATATCGACTCTGTCAGCGGGAAAGCCCTCGGAATGGACTTCGATGATGCCGTCGTCTGTAGGGATGACAGCGGCGATAACATCCAGAGAAACTCCCGCAGCCATTACTCTGCCGTGATTATGGTCGGTATGGTTCCCGCCGACCTCAGTGCGCCCCGGAGCGGAGAAAAACCTCCCGGCCTTTGTTGAAAATCTTTTCTCGAACTCGGCAGCGGCAGCCGCATAGCGCTGCTTCTGCATTTCAAGTGCATCCTTTGTATAGATCTCGTCAAGTGTATGAACAGCCATTTTTTGACCTCCTGTTATTTTTTCCAGGGGCGGCCCCCATCGAGCCAGCCCATCTTTTTCCAATATTGTCTGTCGTTCAGTGTAAGTATTTTTGCCTTATGCAGCCTTCTCAAGAAAAAGAAAACTCCTCTGGTTTTAAGCCCGGGCTTGACCCTGCCGCAGTTTTTCCTTATCTTCCGGGCGATAGCTCCCAGAGCCTTGTCGGCCTCGGCCTTTTTGCTATTGCTGACCGACTCCCAGTTCATAGCTGCGACAACGCTGCTGAAACTGTATATCTTCCCGACTCCCCACCAGAAAAGACTGTCGTAGATATCCTTGTTGGCAGTCTTTGTCCCGGAGCCTGCCGCAGTTGAGATACACACAGCCTGCTTAACGAACATAGAAGGCTCGGGGCGGTGTAACATCCATCGGTATGCATAATGATCCAGCAGGGTCTTCATCGCTCCGGTAACATGAAAAACATATACCGGGCTGGCGAAGATAAGGACATCCGCGCTGTCGATAGCTTCGGTTATGGGCCGGAGCCTCTCATAATGCGGGCAGCTCTTTTCGCTTTTCATAATGCAGCCGGTGCAGCCGACACAGTATTCCGAAAGATCTCTCGGCAGGAAGAACTCCTTTACCTCGCCGCCCAGCTTTCCGGCGAGCATCCTAGCCATATTATAGGTCGAGCCCTTGTGGCTCTGGCCGTGTATGATCGTTATCTTCATATGACTCCTTCCTGTTTTCCGCCCTGACAAAGGCAGTAGCTCCCAACATACAGGCCGCAGCCGTCCCGCCGGAAGATACGAAGGGCAGAGGGACTCCGATGACCGGTGCGAGCCCCAGTGTCATAGCGATATTCAGAAATGCATGGCTGAAAATAAGCGCTGCTGTCCCCGAAGACATGAGCGACCCTGCGCCAAGAGACCTGTGCGAAACGGTAACAGCCCGTAATACAGCCGCAAAAAGCAATATGATAATAACAGCACACAGGAGAAAGCCGCCTGTCTGCGCAGCATAGGAGAAGATCATATCGTTCTGCGCCTGCGAAACATATACCAGATCGCGCTGGCGGAAGAAAAGCCCACTGCCCAGCCAGCCTCCTCCAGCTATGGCTCTGCGGGAACAGAGCTGCTGAAAGCCCGCTCCGAGAGGGTCCAGCGAGGGCTGCGCTATAAGGGCGAGCCTCTGCTTATGATGCTCTGCCAGCAAGAACCTCCAGGCTGCCCATCCCGCCGCCGGGATCATTACCGCTGCAGCCAGCCGCCATTTCATGCTTATCCCCGCAGAGACCAGCATCCAGCCCGCCACAATGATAAAGATCAGAGCTGTCCCCTGATCGCCCTGCGCCCAGCAGAGGGCTGCCGGGAAAGCCGAGTGCAGCAGCAGGAGGCCCAGCGCTCCGGGGCTGTTGAGCTTCTCTCCGCAGCGGTCAAGATGGGCTGCGAAACTGATGATGAAGCAGAGCTTCAGTATCTCCGAAGGCTGTATCGTGGTGCCGCCCAGCTCCAGCCAGGCGCGGTCGTCCGAGCCTGCGGGGGAAACTCCGAGAGGGGAAAAGGTCAGCGCGGTCAGCAGCGCTCCGCCGGCAAATATGAAAGGCGCTGCCTTAACAGCTCTCCGGCTCCCGAAGAGGATCAGAGCCTCCCGAAAACTAAGCCCGGCTGCGACAGCCGCAGCCTGCCTTTTGAGGAGCCCGTCGGTGCTTCCGGAGGTCAGCTCCTGAGCAGCGCCGATATATTCCATTGATGCCGCCAGCAGCAGCCCGACTCCGCAGAGTGAGAGCGCCAGCAAAAGCATCGGCAGATCTGCACGTTCCATTTTATTATACAATAATATCATCCCCAATGCAAGTGCTAAATTGTTAAGACGCATCTACTGCCCGGATTAGTTTTCCCCGCGAAGGCAAAAAAATGCCCGGAGCGAAGGCTTCGGGCAAAGTTTTGTGACACAGTTTTTTCTCTATCTTTATTATGGAGTGAAGGTGTAAGCGTTTTATTGTCTCCCGCTGTTATTCCTTGGCAGCGCTGTCAAGGTCGATAGCCAGCAGCGGGTCTGTTGTCGAAGACACTCTGGGCAGAGCGCCGTCCCACTTCTCAAGCAGGCGGTATTTCAGCAGTGTATCCGAAAGGGACTCAGCCAGGACCTTATTTGCCTCGGCCTGAGCATCGGCCTTCATTTTGGTGGCCTCAGCGTCGGCAGTCGCGGCTTTGATCTTCTTCTGAGCCTCTGCATCTGCGATGACGAGCTGCTCCTTCTGCTCGGTCTCGGTCTTTAAGAGGTTCTGCTCAGCGACCTGCTTCTGCTCTATAGCGCTGTTGAACTCAGCCGAGAAATCGAAGTTTACGATATTGAACTTCTCGATCTGCAGACCGTAGTCGGAGACCTTGGCTTCCAGCTGCTCCTTGATCTCCTGGCCTACCTGATTCCTCTTGGTTATGAGCTCCTCAGCAGTATACTGAGCGCTGATAGCCTTCATCGACTCCTGAACGGCGGGCATAAGGATGACCTGCTGATAATCATGGCCGATGTTCTTGTAGATCGAAGCCGAAGCCTCGGAGCGGACGCGGAAGTTTACCGCGATCTTGGAATTTACTGTCTGTAGGTCTTTTGAAACTGCGCTGGCATCGGTCTCATATACCTGGATCTTATTGGAAACTATCTCCATGCTTTGGGCGAAGGGGACTTTGAGGTGGAAGCCCTCTGAATATGTCCCCTCGGAGACCTTTCCGAAGGTAGTGATAACTCCTGTTGAGCCTGCGGGGACTATCGCCACTGCTGACGAAAACAGTATGATGATAAGTATCACGCCTATGATTATCCCGACGATCAGCCCTGTTTTGGACGGAGCGCCTTTCTTTACATCAACAAATCCGTTGTTTCTCTCATTCATTTTTCATTTCTCCCTTCCCTGCGGAGCTCTTTCAGCCCGCGCAGGAACATAACAGTTAACAGCAGAGCAGTCATAGCTACTGCTATCATACCCAGAGGTATGTGACGCATCACAGCGCTTGTAAAGGAAACGGTGCAGAGTACGATGTTGAACATCCACGCTGCTGCAAGCGCCAGATATTTCAGCCAATGCGGCACATTCCTGACTCCTGAGGGTTTTCTTATGAGCGACATTCCCTGCACCCCCCTCTTCAATCATAGATCTCATCAGGCGGGGTGATGACCGGCTTGCCGTCCCGGTCGAGCAAGGGTGTCATACCGCCCGAATACCCTGCAAAATGATAGATGTAGTTTACTCCGGTCTTTAGATCTACCCAGATCTCTGTTCCTGTCAGAGCCCCCTGGGAGTAGATCTTTACAAATCTCTTGTTTCCCATAGTTATCTCCCCTGTTTTGTCTTACACGTTTTCTTTCTCTTTGTTCTCTTTGTTTTCTTTTGCTATCTTTACCGACGAGCGCACAGCATACACTATCATCACAGTCATCATCAGCAGCGCAGCGATCATGAACCAGCGCTGCGAGAACAGTATGAACAATCCATCCAGCACTGTCATCCCGGAGATCATCAGGAATATCCTGCCCGACTGCTTGTAGTACGGGGTGAAATCCTTTGTCTCCCGCTCCTCTTTTGATGCGTAGATGTAAGCGTTGTTGAAGCAATAGCCCTTACAGGCGAGCTGCCTTATCCCGAACAGCGCTGTGAACGCTGCCGCAGCAGCAAAAAGCAATGCAATAACGATCTCAGCGATATCCAAGGTAAAGCCCTCCTTTCAGCACTCATACTCCAGCTCTGCAAATTCCGCCTCTGCCATTCTTCGGTAATAGGAAGCCCGGTATCCGAGGATCATGATGAGCAGGACTCTCTTTAGCCTTATCCTGTTCTCACCCTCAAAGGCCTTATCGAGCCTTTTCTCGATCTCTTCCTCGATCTCCTCCCTGCTGTGCAGATCTCCCTTTGTCATTTCCGTAAGGAGCTGGCACATCAGATTGTAGAGCTCGGTATCGTGCATTATATCGTCGCTGGTGTCATCGACCTGTCCGTTGATATACTGCATGAGCCTTGCGATATCCTCGAGCCTTATTGTCCCGCGCAGGATATTTATCAGCATTATCCTGACTACCTGTCTCTCGCCGTATTTCTTTCCGACTGTCGGCACGACCCAGCCTCTCTTGATCCAGTTCTGGATAGTCGAGCCTTCGAGCCCTGTAAGAGTCGAGAGCTGCGAAAGGGTCAGGCCTCCTGTCGCGTCAAGTATCGGCGCGATGACCGAAAAGGCATTGGATGCACCTCTTTCATCGAAATCCAGCGCTGTCCCGGGGAGCTTGTCAAGCATCATAACGATCCCTCCATTCGGTTTTTTGGGGCATTGTGCCCTGATCCGTCAGATGTCTCCTGCCGAAGGAACGGGCGCCTGCATTGTCTGTTTGTTTGATCTGCGCCCGTTCTTGCCGGCCCCTGCGGCGCGTTGTATATATCTTGCGCACCGCTGCTGTCTCCCCTTGCTCCGCGGATACCCCTCCCCGGAGCATTATCGCGGGAGCTTCTTTATATCTTTGCTCCCTTACGATACTATGATTATATCACAGGTTCACTTGAACTTCAAGCCCGTTTTAGTGACCGCCTCAGATTTTACAGGCAGTTTTCGTCATTTAGCATACAGTTTCCTGCTGTTTTCAGATATTTTCTGCGATTTTCTCCGTTTTTCATTTATGTATATAAAAGCAAAAAAATATCGCCGCAGCCGCAGCGATATTTTATACATTATTATATTATATTATCAGCTTGCCTGGTTCTTCTCGGCGTATTCCTTCATCCTGTCGTAGATGACTTCGGGAGTGTAGCGGTTGATAGCCTTATCGTTGAGCTTGATATCCGCCGCAGAGATCCACTCCTGGATCTTGGCTTCATAATCCTTCTGTTTCATCTTGTTGAGGACGCTGTCGTAATTTCCAGAGAGATAGTCTGTGCGCCCGGCCACATCGCCCTTGATGACGATATAATAGCAGTACTCGTTGTCAAAGGCCTGTGCTTTTCCGGTCTCCATGCCCTGAACGAACTTATACAGCTTGCCGGAAGCGGTACTGAACTGCTCGTCGGTATACCCGTCGAGGTTGATCATGATCTCGTTCTTGTAAGGATCAGTCTCTTCCTCTTCTTTCTTCTCATCAGTCTTGGAGCTGTCATCGGTTGCGGAGCTGTCGTCTGTCTTGGAGCTGTCATCAGTAGCAGAGCTGTCGTCTGTCTTGGAGCTGTCATCGGTTGCAGAGCTGTCGTCTGCCTTGGAGCTGTCATCGGTTGCAGAGCTGTCGTCTGTCTTGGAGCTGTCATCGGTTGCAGAGCTGTCGTCTGTCTTGGAGCTGTCGTCAGTTGCAGAGCTGTCGTCTGCCTTGGAGCTGTCATCAGTTGCAGAGCTGTCGTCTGTCTTGGAGCTGTCGTCAGCCTTCTCTGCTTCCTCCTTAGCTTTCTTGAACTCGTCATACTCCGTTATGAGCTTGTCGAAATCCTCAAAGGAAACCCCCTCGGCCTTCTTGAGAAAATCGTCTCTGTCCTTCTCAAGGGCGGCGGTCTCGGTCTTCTTGGTCTCCTCATCGGTAGCTGTGGATTTGTCGATAGAGATCAGCTTGTAGCGGATATAGTTATCGTTGATATACTTCTGCATATCCTCGTCGGAGGGATTCTCTTTCCCGCCCTTGCCGTAGTATGCCTGGAAAAGGCCGCGGCTCCAGAAGGATGCTTTGTAGATCTCCTTATAGGATTCCTTGCTGATGCCAGCGTTCTCATAATACTCGCCGTTGGATTTCCAGACGTTGTTGACGGTAGTGCTTATGGTCTTGGTCTCCTCGTCGGTCAGCTTGAGGCCTTCGGCGGAGAACTGCTTTTTGAGAGCAAGATACTCCTTGGTGTTTTTCAGGGCATATTCCTTGAGATAATCCGCAAGGGGCTTGTCCTCTACCTTCTGGCTGAAGGGGTCGTTGGTGACGCCCTGATTGTAGAGCATATTGAGCTGTGCGCTCAGCTCGTCCTGCATAAAGCCGATATAAACGCCGGCTTTTACTTCATCATCGCCGGACTTGAGCACATAGGTCGTATCCGTACAGCCGGTAACAGATACTGCTGCGATAACGCAGGCCAGCAGTGCGGCTGTTCTTCTGAACTTAGCCATATTTATAAACATCCTTTCAGTATCCTAAGACAGTACCTTACACCGGGAAGCTCCCTGTGCAGTATAGCCTTAACGTTTCGTTCTTTCATAAGAATACACTTTAACTTATATATTATACACCAAGTTTACAGTAAAGTCAAGCATAAAATAGTATTTGAATACAGAAAAACAGTATCCTGCCCTATGGCCGGATACTGTTCTGTCTTTGTCCGTCAGCCCCGGGCTCCGAAGATCTCCTGTCTGAGCTCTTCCGGAGTTTGCCCTGTATAGAGTATACCTCTGATACCGAAGGCCTCTGAGCCCCGGATATTCTTCTCGCTGTCGTCGATAAAGACTGAATCCTTCGGGTCGATAGCGAACCTGTCGCAGAGGATGCGGTAAATCTCGGCGGAAGGCTTGGTAACGTGCTCCTTGCAGGAGAATACGCCCCCGTCGGTATACTCTGTAAATTCCAGCACCCAGGGCGCTGTGTGCATCAGATACTCGAAGTAGTTGGAGAGGTAAAAGACCCGGTGCCCTTCCGCTCTGAGCTGCTTTATCATAGGTACAGTCGTTTCGCGCAGCCTTGGGCAGCTCCCCATTTTAGCGAAGGCCTCCCGTATCTCCCGCTCATACTGCGGAGCCTTGGAGATAAAGAGCTTCAGCACCTGCTCATCGCTGAGGACTCCCCTGTCCAGCTCGCCCCAATCGGGATTATGCCAGGTCGCCTCGCTGACGGCGCGGGCGGTCTGCTCGTCAAAGAGCCCGCCGACAAAGCTGTCCCAATCAAAATCTATGAGAACGTTTCCAATATCGAAAATGATATTCATATTGCTTTCTCCTGTCGGTAATGATATATTTCGGGCTTATTTCTCAGGCTTGCCGGGCTCCGGGGCATCGGCGGAGCTGTCCTCCGGGGCATCCGGAGCAGCTGAGGCTTCCGCAACGAGCTGCTTTATGCTCTCCTCGCTGACATCGTCTTCGGTGCCGCTTTCTGCGCCGCTGTTATCGCCGCTGTCGTCATCGTCGCCGGAAGTGCGGATATCGGCCCGCACAAAGAGCCTGCGCATCAGCTTGCCCTCCTTGTATTCGATAACGATTATCAGCAGCAGAACTATGAGCCCGCAGATCGATACTATGACTGCCAGCTTATGGTAATTCGGAGAGAATCTCAGGCTTATCTTGTTCTCGCCCTCTTCCAGAGGGATAGTTATGAGAGAATCCAGAGATTTTTCGATCTCGACTTCCCTGCCGTTGTCCTCGGCATACCAGCCGTTCTCATAGGGGATAGTCGTAAAGAGATACTGGCCTTTTTCGGCGGTGCAGCTTCCCTCGACCAGCTTGTCCTCATGGTTTGTGACGGTCATGCAGCGCTGTTTGAGGATATCGTCTGATCTTCTGAAGGCTTCCATATCGAAGGTATAGAACAGCTCTTCCCGCCAATAGGCCTCCTTGTCGTCGTTGGCGATAGTTATACGGACACGGACAAGATCGTCCTTTCTGAACTTGCCGATATTCAGTATCGAATAATTGTCTCCGACAAAGAACTGCCCGGCGAAGTCCATATTCGAGCCGCCCTGCTGATACTCATCCTCAAGCTGATACCAGACATTGCAGCTTCGCTCATACTTGGTAGGCAGATACATATACAGGCATGAATCCCTGTCCATACGGACAACATAATCGACATGACATTCGCCCTTGGAGGTATCCTTGAAGGCGTATTTCTGATGCCCGTCAACAAGAGTCGCTCTCCGCAGGTTCTCATCCTCGATCTTATACGGGCGGACTCTGTGGAAATACTGCTCGCTGCTTTCGGGAGATACCAGTGTATTGAAGAGCTTGTTCTGATTATCGAAGGGGTCGTCATCCGAGAGTTCAAGATCCAGCACGCCCTTATCGGAAACTATGCCGAGGCTGAGGGCATAGGGGTTCTTATAGAACTGATAGAGCGCCGCCTGCTCGTCGATATGAGTCGCAAGCTGATAATCCTCAGGGATCCCGGAGCGGGAATCCTTGAAGCGGTTGTTATCACCCTCCGGCTTGCCGTGGTCTTCCTTATTCATAAGATAGCGGATACCGAAGAGGGCATCGGTGACATAAGTTTCGCCGTCGTACTTGATATAATGGCCGCCGAAGGCATAGCCGAGCTGATGCAGTGTTTTGAGAGCGGCGCTGTTCATGGTCGAGCTTGAATGGGAGACTCCGTTATATCCTGTGCCGATAGGGTCGTTGACAGTTCTGTGGAAGGTCGCTTCCACACGGTAGAACGGGTCGGTATCAAAGTCTTTGAGGGCTTTGACTGCATCCCGGGTATCGCTCATATAAGGCTCATAGGAGGTATACTTGCTGTAAGCAACATCCGTGTCGATCTTATGGAGGGTATCCATAGCGTTGACAAGCAGTTCCAGCGGGACGATCATACAGATAATGACAGAGAGAGCCTTTTTGCCCCGATATTTTTTCCAGAGGTAGACGATCGCGAAATAGACTCCCAGCGCCAGCGCTGCGAACCATATTCCCTGGATGACTCCGTGCGATTTTTCATTTTCTGTTCTGGTCTCGAAGGTCTTGAAGTGTTCGATGCCCTCTCTTTCGCACCAGAACAGGAAAGCCAGCAGGCCTGTAAAGACTCCGCCGATGGCCTTGAAGGAGAAGCCCTCCGATTCCTCCCAGGCGCGGTAAGCCATGAGCAGCAGGACAAAGGAGAAGCAGAAGGAATATCTGTAAGGCAGCCAGTTAGGCACCTGGAAGCCGTGCCATACTATATCTATCGGCTTGATATACATACAGATCATCAATGTTGCTGCAAGGAGCCCCTTCCCGACCTTCTCCTTGACCGGTATACGGCTGTTCATAAAGAACAGAGGGACAAGCAGCAGAGCGGCTGTTCCGCAGTAGATCATCGGCAGCCCTTCCGGGTATACCGTATCATAGGTCATGGGGAAGAGCTTGGTGGTAAAGGTAAGCAGATCGAACTGTGTCGCCATATCCCACTTCGGAGTCGTAAACTCCAGCTTGCCCAGCTTCAGGGAATTATACACCGGGATAAGGACTATCGCGGCGCACATCAGCGCTGTAACTGTTGCAGCTACAGCCTGCAGCACCCGCAGGAAAAAGTGCTTCGGCAGGACTTTGCCCTTCTGGGTCAGGCATATATAGACGAAATAGCAGAAGGTAAAGAAGCCGATCATATAGCCGATATAGAAATGGGAGATGAACATAAGCGCCAGCGGGACGATATAGGGCACCATTTTGCCTTCATCTATGAGCCTGTGGCAGCCGTTGCAGATCAGCGGCAGCAGCACAAGGCCGTCAAGCCACATCGGGTCCATAGTCTGGACTACCATATAGCTCATAAGGGCATAGCAGGTGCTGAACACGATCATTCCTGTATTTGAGGGCTTATGCTGCTTCCGGATAAAATACCCGAAGGTCACGGCGGAGGCGCCGATCTTCAGCAGGATGACGGTTTCGATAGCTCCGCACATCCATGTCCTCGGCAGGAGACAGATAATGAGCATAAAGGGGCTGGCGAGATAATAGGCGAATATGCCGAACATCTCTCCGGAAAGATTGCGCGACCAGTTATACATAAGGCTGCCGTCTCCCCAGAAGGAATCGCGCATAGCCTCGTAATAATAGACATACTGGCCGTTAAGGTCGAGCACCAGGACGGAATTGCTCCCGTACGGATGCACATTGAAGATAGCGTAGGCGATATACATTACCGCGACCGGTATCAGAAAAACGAGCAGGTATATCTTCCTGCCCGAAAAAGCTCTCAGCAGACGTTCTCTGAACGATCTGCGCGGAATTGCAGCACTTTCACTCACTTACTTGTCACCCTTGTCGTTTTTTCTGACTATATCCCGTATTATATACCTTGGCCGGTTTTTGATCTCCTCATAGATCTTCGAGATATAGAAGCCGATTATCCCGAGGCTGAACATAATGATGCTCGAGGTAAGCAATTGGAGGATAATAACTGTCGGGAAGCCCGCATCGGACTCTCCGATTATCTTCTGGACGATGGTCGATATACCGAGTATCAGCGAAACGATAAAGGTCAGCACTCCGCATATAGTAACGATCTGCATCGGAGCGGAGGTAAAGGAGGTTATATTGTTTATCGCAAACTTGATAAGGCCTCTTGTTGTCCATTTGGACTCTCCGACCTCTCTCTCGGCGACCTCAAAGTATACTCTTTCCGTCTTGAAGCCGACCCATGAGGACATTGCTCTGAAAAATGTCAGCCTCTCGGGCATCCTCAGCAGAGCATCGACTACCTTTCTGTCCAGGAGCTTGAAATCGGAAGCGGCGTCCATATCCAGGCCGGAGGTCTTTTTGATGAGCTTATAGAAAAGCAGCGAGAATCCGCGATAGGCTTTATTCTCCTTGCCCCGATCCGCCTTTCTGCCCTCGACGACATCGACATCGTTGTTTTTCCAGATCTTATACATCTCGACGATAGTCTCCGGGGGGTGCTGGAGATCGCAGTCCATCAGAACGCAGGCGTCTCCCCCGGCGACCTCAAGGCCGGCGAAGATAGCGCTTTCCTTGCCGAAGTTGCGGCTGAAATTGACAGCGACCACACGCTCGTCCCTGTTTGCCATAGCTTCAAGGCGCTCCCAGGTCGAATCGGCGGAGCCGTCGTTGACGAAGACCAATTCAAAGGGGATATGGTTTTTTTCCATTATGCCGGTCACGACCTCGGCGGTGTGCTCGACATTCCCTTCTTCGTTATAGCTTGGGATAATAATCGAAATCATTTTTGTCTCCTCTGCTTGTCCTATTGCTTGATGTTTCGGGGTCTGGGCTGTGCAGAACGCAGCGCAGACCTCAAAACACCATAAAACAACCGAGCCGCTGCGGAAAATATCCGCAGCAGCGCAGTATGATATGTTATCTTGTTACGCCGACGATGAACAGCACCAGCCCGAGAACTGCCAGCGCGAGGCCTCCGAAGAGAGAGGTCGTCTGGGAGCCCTGGGTCTTCTTGAGCATCTGCTCTTCCGACTTTGTCGTTACGATAAAGGGCGATTTGGTATTTTTCGGCGGGCCGATGAAGATCCTGTTGGAGATCATATAGGCTTCTCCGAGGACATACATCGCGGCATTGAGGGGGAAAGTCTTTTCGATCTGCTTATAGCCGATGATACGGTGCCCTGTGCCGTTAGCTCTTACGCCGTAGCCGCGGCCGTAGGTCGGGTTCCCGGTATTACTGCGGTCGAGGGTGTCATAGCTCTGCACCAGATCCAGCTTATTCTCGACTCCTTTGGTCTCGATAACGATCTCGTGGCCGAAATTATCCTTTACGATAAGATCTGCGCCGGAGACATCCTCGCTGAGCTTCTGCTCATGCTTGGTAGTGACCATTCTGCGGGAGCCGTCGCTGTCCCGGCGCTCCTCGGTATCCTCAGAGACCTGGATATTTTCCGCGATATAGAAAGCGACCTTCTGTCTCGAATAAGGTGTTATCACCTCCTGAGAAGATGAAGCGAAGCCCTTGAACTCCACAAGCTCGCGGTAATTCGGGTCATAGTCCTGCATAGCTTCCAGCGCTTCCTTGACCTCTTCATAGGTCTTGGTCGGCTGAGCCTGGATCTCAAGGGCGACATTGGCGCTCTTGGCTCTCTGGAAAACGGCGATATAGACACCTCCGGCGACGCAGGCAACGCCGATAATAATTAGTACGATCATAATCTTTTTTCCTGTCTTATAGTTTTTTAAAGCAAAACAGCACAACACCGAAGGCGGGCATGAAAAGCCGCCTTCAGTTGCTGTGCGCATATTATCAGGTGTTGGGGAGCTCGGGATCTGCAGCGGGAGCGGTCTGGCCCAGCTCTGCCATAAGTCTTGCCATCTCCGCATCTACAGCGGAGTCGCTCTCAAGCTGTGCAAAAGGATCGGGAGCGTTGGATGTGCCTGCAAGATCGGAAAATGCCTCGGCCTGAGCCTCCTTGGCTTCGATCTTCTCCTCCATCTTATCAAGCTTGTTGAAAGCGGAGGAAGAATCCATATTGCCGAGGGTCTTGGCCATGCTCTTCTGAGCGTCTGCCATTCTTGCGCGGGCGATGAGCATAGACTGACGGCTCCTTGCCTCGTCCAGCTTCATCTTGAGGGCATCTACCTGGCCCTTGATAGTGTTTACCTGAGCGGTAGCGGTATCGTACATCTGCTGATACTGCTCGACCTGCTTGTCGGCATTGACCTTTCTCTGGAGAGCGAGCTTTGCAAGATCCTGGTTGCCCTGAGTCAGAGCGGCCTTAGCCTTGTTCTCCCAGGAAGCGGACTCTGCCTTAGCCTTCTCGAGCTGCTTGCCGAGCTGTCTCTGAGATCCCATAGCCTGGCCGAGAGCGTTTGTGCACTTCTCCAGCTCCTTCTCCATATCGATGATGATCTGCTTGACCATCTTCTCCGGATCTTCGCACTTATCCAGAAGGTCGTTGATATTCGCTTTCAGGATATCTCCTATTCTCTGAAAAATTGCCATAATATTTTCCTCCTATAATTTTTTCCGGCGATGCCGGTCAGTTACTGTGTGATGTTATCTGCTTCTCAGGCGCTGTGTGCTTTATTGAAGCTCTGCCTGATCTTATTTAAGCTCAGGCCGCAGGAAATAAGGAAGCAATAGAATGTCAGCTTTGTGACTACCATAACGATCCCTGCCGCATCTGCGACGACTGTCCCGCCGGTAAAGCGGTTCAGGGCATCCGCTGCGAGGACCAGGACCGTAACAAAGAGCATACGGTCAAATCTGGCGCTGAGCCTTCTGAGCTCTGCCTCATTGGCTGCGAGATCCGGGCGCTCTTTGAGCAGTGCAAAGAGCTTTCTGAAAAACAGCACGGCTATGGCGGTGGTAACTACCCCGCTCAGCAGCCCGGCGATATTATACGCTGTGTTATGCCCCAGCTTTGAGAGCCCGAAGACTGCGCCTGCCGAAGCTGCGCCTGCCAGCAGGAGCATGGCTGCCAGAGGCCTGTGTTTTACTATACTTTTCTCAAAGGGCATAAGCTCTGCTATCCCTCCGAAGAGGAAGAGGGCGCCTGCCGCTTTGATGATATATCCGACGCCCCAGCCCAGGTCGAGCTGCATCAGCGCCAGGAGAAATCCGACCGTAAAGAAATTCATATCAGATCACTGATCTTTCGGGGGCTTTTTCTGGAAGAGCACTTTAGCAACGAGCCCGGCGCCGGCAAAGATAAGGCCGAAGCACAGAACATAAACGTACATAGAGGCGCTTCTTGCGTGAAAATGTACGGAATTTATCATCGCTATGATTATGATGACGACTCCGAGAGCGGTAATGATCCCTCCGATAGTCTTTTTTTCCAGAAGGAACATCAGGAAGATACCTACAAGCAGCGGGAAAAGCATTACGCCTGCGGTCATATTCCAGTTGCCTATCCGCCAGCCGAAGCTCCAGCTCACCTCAAAGAGGTTCATAGCCCAGAAGATACCTCCTCCAAGCATCATAACTCCGAGGAAGAACTGCAGGAGCTCGTGATCTGCTTCGCCGCAGTGATTGGCAGGAACGAATGCAAACAGTTTTCTTATCTCTTTCAATTTACATACCCCTTTCTCTCCCTGCCGGATATCAAGTCTCCGGCTGACTACATCAACAATTATATCCTATTTTGCACGGTATGTCAATATTTTCGGGTCATTTTTGACTCCGGTGCAGGCAAATTCGACCAAATCTATAACGTTTTCGGGCTTAAATGTTGTAAAATTCAGCAATTAAGCGAACACATAAACATCCGGGGCGAACATCCGCGCCGTTTTTTTGAACTTTTGTCAGAATATTCCTGCGCCTCACAGGTTCGTCTGAACCTGTTTGTGAATCTAAAATCGCAAAAAGAACTGTAATTTTTCTCCGCCGGATATTGACGGAAAACTCCAAATATGTTATAATGGACTAAAATCACCGACTTGAAGGAGGAATATCTATGGAATGCCCGTATTGCGGCCGCGAAGTCAAGGAAGGCGAGACCTTCTGCGAATGCGGAAGACCAATCAATATTGCAGGAGCCAGCGGAGGCGCATCCGCAGGCCCGATGACTGCCTTTGAACAGCAGCTCAGCACTCAGACCCTTGCTTCTGTCAAGCAAAAGAAGAGGCTGCCTATCTTGCCGCTGATCATTCTTCTGCTGGTCTGCGCCGGTGTAGGCGGGTTCTTTGGTATCAGGATGATCCAGGACAGTAACCTCAAGAAGCCCGACACCTGGGAAGTAGTTGACCGTCCGGAATACACGATCAAGCTGCCCACCGCCCTTAAAAACGATACCGACAGAATGGTGGAGATAGATTCTACCGTAGAAAAGCTGGATTTCTTTTCCACCAGAAAAGCCGCTGTGTATGTCACCGCAAGAAGGCTGACTGCTGCCGAGCAGGAAATGTATAAAGATACCGAGCCGAAGCTCGTGGTAAACAACAACAAGACCATGACCATCAACGGGCAGAAGATCGAGCCGGTAGAGAGAGGAAAATTCATGATCTTTGAATATTCCGCACACCGTCAGAACTACATTTCCTCTACAGATGATCTCTGGGTCATCGAAGCAAACACAGTAACAAAGAAAGCCTGGTATACTATCGAGGTCTACTGCCCCGAGACCGAAAAGGATACCTACCGCGAATATATGCTCCAGTGGATTGATTCATTCACACCGAAGACCTGACCTTCGCAAGAGCTTTGAACATCAGCGCCCCGCTCCTTAAACAAGCGGGGCGCTTTTTTATACATCCGTCCCCTCAGCAGGATATCCGGCAAGGGCTGCTGCGCGGGATCAGATACGAACAAAAGACCGTATACCCTCCCAGTCGGCGGGGGGATATACGGTCTTTTAGGCAACACCGCACTGCTTTTGCAGCGCGGCGATCTTTGATGCTTTTATATTCTGAGGGATCAATCCTTTTCGGATCCTTCCCCGCTCTCATCGGCAGGCTTGGACTCGTCGGGTTTCGACTCCTCATCAGGCTTGCTCTCATCGGGCTTGGATTCATCTGTATCAGGTTTGCTCTCGTCGGTATCGGGCTTGGACTCATCTTCATCCTTCCCGGATTCGTCCCCGTCCTTCTTGGAATCATCGGACTCCTTCGGCTCTTCGGCAGCGCCGACCTTTACGGCCTTGACATCCTGCTTGTTGATCTCGTTATCGAGGAGCTGCTTCATATCCTGGCCGAGGATGAGCTTGATCATGCTGTATCTTGAGAGGAGCTCTATCTCGCCGGCAGCATTGATATGCGGACTGTCCAGCTTATATGCGGCGTATACCACCTTATCTGCGGTCTTGGTATCGTCGCCGTCCTGATACTCGAAGGTCACCTTATGCTTAACGACATAGTAGAAGATAGTCTTGGTATCTCCGGCATCGATAGTACCGTCGGCAAAGCCTTCTTCCTCCAGATAGTAAGCGGAATCGAACTCTGCGGCTCCGACTTTGGTCACCTTGGGTCTCTTGAGACCGAAGCTGAGGCCGGCAACAGAGCTGTTGCCAACATACTTGGTAGTGAACTCATCGAGCTGCTCCTGGAGCTTTTCCTTGATCTTATCCAGATCCTCCTGAGGAGCGGAAGCGTTGAGATAGTGGCCGTAGCTGCTGTCAATGGTATAGGTCTTGGAAACGCTGTCCTCGCCCTCGGGATCGCCTTCGAGCTTGAAACCGGACTTCTTGAAGTCGCCGTAGCGGTCGGAAGCTATGATCTTGAAGGTATCGCCCTCACGGAGGGTCTCCTTATCGCCCATATCTACCGTGAAGCGGATCATATCGCGGATATCACTGTCGCAGCCCTCGGTATTCACATTCTCGATCTTGAGGTAAGGAACGGCGCCGGAGGTCTCGATCTTGATATCAGAGAATACATCTCTGGACTGGGGCTCGGCAAGGCCGGAAACTGTGAATTCCTTGATCTCTTCGGTCTTGGTTGCAACGTAGGTGGTGCCGTTCTTCTCGAAGTAAACGCCCTGAGAAGGATCGTCAGGGTCAATGGGAGTAGTGTCCCAGACCTCTATATAGCCGCGGACCTTTATTGTATCGCCGTTCTTATAGGCGCCGTTATAGCTGGTCGAATCATTCTCGGAATATCTGATGAAGCTGTACTTGGAGCTCATGTTGGGGAAAGAAACGGTGCCGTACTCATTGTTGCCTGTGCAGGTGAGGTCGAAGCCGTCGAAGATATCGATCTTGGTGCCATCCTTGAGGCCCTCGACAGTTACTTCAAACTCGGTATTGGTAAGCTCGATCCTTTCTTCCTTCAGGTACTCCTCGTCATACTCGACAGTACACTGAACGGTATCTCCGTTGGAGAGGCCTGTGGACTTATCCAGCTTGAGCTTGAGCCTGTACTCATCGCCCTTCTTTTTAAGGAGCGCCTTTTTCATATCGTTGGCGACATCCTTATCCTCGGCCTTGTCATATACCTTAAGGAGTGTCTTTTTCTCTTCGGAGAAATAGTCGCTGTAGATATTTTTTACTTCGCCCTCTTCGTCTTTCTCGACCTTTCTCTTGCCGAGGAAAGGATCGCACTCGGCGCAGTTAAGGAAGCCTATGGCCTTTCCTCCGCCGTTGACGCCTGTGAACTCTACCTTGAAGATATCCTCTGCGGAGATCTTCTGGGTCTTGGGCAGGTTAAGGATGATGACGAGTGCAACGATTGCGGCGATAAGTGCAAATGCACCGATAATGATCGGGACCTTATGCTTTGCGACAGCGGAACCGAAACCGCTTACGGCCTTTGCAGCGGGTGCAGCCGAAGCAGCAGGAGCCGCAGTCTCAGGGACAGCGGAATACTCCGGGGCAGGGCTCTGTTCGGGGACATTCCCGGCGGGATCGGAAACTTCGGTTTCCACCGCCGCGGCTGTTTTTTCGGCAGCAGCCTCAACAGCTTCAGCGGCTTCGGGAGCAGCGGCCTCAACAGTATCCGTTACTTCCGCAGCGGCCTTTTCGGCTGCATCGGCAGCCGCTTCAACAGCAGCCGCAGCAACAGGTGTACCGCAGGAACCGCAGAACTTAGTGCCTTCGGCAAGCGGATTGCCGCATTTTGCACAGAATTTAGTGCTCATAATGTACCTCCATTTTGTTCTGAAACATAAATAAGTATAGATAAGTAAAGTATCAAAACAATTACTCAGCTTATACATATTCATTATAATATGCCGTTATACTTTTGTCAATCACACAATTAAACAAAAAAGCGCTGCAAAACCCCGGGTTTCACAGCGTTTTACAAAAAACGTTTTCGTTCCTTTCAGAGCAGAGTATGGAGCTTCGGGAGCTGATTCTCCCGGACGATCCCGGCGAGCCTTGCTATGGCTTTGCACTCGGGGATCAGCTCATCTGAGCCGCTCCTTGCATAATCCCTGACCTTTGCGACAGAATAGGATATATCGTTGAGGATGCCCGTATGAGAGACCATCGAGGCTTTTTTGTAATGCTCCCGCCAGAGCTCTTCAAGCCTTTCCGCAGCCTCTTCGCAGGCTTCCCTGTCGCCGGAGGCAGCGGCTTCGATGACCCGGCCTACGGCGGCGTCGATACGGTCTGTGCTGCTGTCCAGCATACGGAGAGCCGCCCCGGAGAGCAGCAGCATCGAGAGCATAACGATCAGGCAGATCAGCGGTCTGTCCAAGGTCAAACCTCCTTTTTGATAACTGTGCAGACACCGTCCCGGTCGGCGGTAAGGATAAAGACTCCTTCGGCAGAGAGTGCGCGCCTCCCAAGCTCGGTGTCCAGCCATTTTTTATCCTTTCCGACAGCTCTGAGAGCCGCGCTGCTCACCTCGCCGTCGGAGATAATAAGCTCCGGGGGATCCTTGCAGGCAGGAGAAAGTCCGAGCTGGGAGCAGGCCGGAGGCTGCTCGGTCTGCTTCTGGAAAACAGATATCTTGCCTGTCGTCTCAACTACGGCCAACTGGACAGTCGAGATATCGAAAACAGAACAGCTCCGGAGAGATTCCATAAGATCATCTACGGTAAAACGAAGGCTCCGCATTACCTTCTCGTCCACCTTCCCTCCCTTGATTATTATCTTCGGTTCGCCGCTGAAGAGCTTTCGCACTCTTCTCGACCAGAGGGATAGCTGCGACATGAACACATCAAGGCAGACCAGTGTAAAGATGGGGACTATCCCCATTATCATAGGGACAGATACATCCTCTATCGGCAGAGTCGCGATATTTGAGACAAGTATGGTTATAACCAGCTCCGAGGGCTGGAGCTCCCCTATCTGCCGCTTTCCCATAAGTCGCACAGCGATAATTATCAGCAGATAAAGTATCATCGCCCGTATCAGAACGATCAGCATCCTATCACCTCCCGCAGCGTCCTGCTCTAGTATCGCCCGCCGGAGCAGCTTTTATTCACACTTTTCGCCTTTTAGGCATATCATAAGGCAAAAGAAGGGGGCGATCCCTCAGGGATGATCTTCTGCGGAGGGCAAACGCCGAAAAAAATCCGGCGATATGATTAACCCGGTCTGCTGCTGCACATAATAACTGCGAAAGGGATCGGCTTTCAGAAAAACATAAAGGGAGTGTTAAATATGACAGTACACAGAGGAGAGATATATTACGCTGACCTGAGCCCGGTGGTCGGGTCGGAGCAGGGCGGGCTGAGGCCTGTGCTGATAGTGCAGAACGATGTCGGGAACAAGTATTCCCCGACAGTCATCGCGGCGGCGATAACCAGCCGTCTTGAAAAATCGCGTATGCCGACCCATATCCGGGTCGTCGGGGGGAGCTGCGGGCTTTCCAAGGATTCCATCGTTCTTCTGGAACAGATACGTACATTAGACAAGCGCCGTCTCAAGGAGCGTATGGGGGAGCTTGATACTGTCTCGATGACGGCTGTCAACAATGCTCTCTCCGTCTCTTTCGGGCTGAGCTGAAAACATGAGAAAGGTTGCTGCTGCACCGTATTTGTTTATATGGTTATCCCTTTGACACACCATTTTCAAACACCTTATTTATGAGATTACGGCAATTAGACCAACGCTGTGCTATCCCCCGCCGG
>CAMNNQ010000141.1 GCA_946545645.1 uncultured Clostridia bacterium
CACACAAATTTTCCTTGCCGGGCGTCAGCCCGCCTGCGTCAAATTTATGCACTCTGACGAAAAATCTGACTGTGCATCTGACGCACAGGGATTGTGCGGTATTGCCCTAGGTCTTTATTTTTTGCACATTGGTTAGCTTTGACTAACAATTCAGGAGGAAAAGTATATGAGCATCAAGATCGCCCTTGCGGGCAACCCGAACTGCGGAAAGACAACGCTGTTCAATGCGCTGACGGGCTCAAATCAGTTCGTCGGCAACTGGCCGGGAGTAACGGTCGAGAAAAAGGAAGGCAAGCTGAAAAAACACGATGATGTCACGATAACAGACCTTCCGGGCATCTACTCCCTGTCGCCCTATACGCTGGAGGAGGTCGTTGCGAGAAACTATCTCGTGGCTGAACGCCCCGACGCTATACTCAATATCATCGACGGCACGAACCTGGAGAGAAATCTCTATCTGACCACACAGCTCACAGAGCTCGGTATCCCGGTGGTCTGTGCAGTCAATATGATGGATGTCGTCAAAAAGAACGGCGATAAGATAGACACTTCCGAGCTTGCCCGTCAGCTCGGATGCAGGGTAGTCGAGATCTCCGCCCTGAAGGGAACAGGCATAACAGAGGCTGCCGAAGCCGCCATCGAAGCTGCAAAGGGCGAAAAGACAGTACCTATGCACGCTTTCTCCGGGCCTGTTGAGCACGCGATAGCCCACATCGAAGAGGCCGTCGTCCACGATCTGCCGGAGGAGCAGCAGCGCTGGTACGCTCTCAAGATATTCGAGCGCGACGAAAAGGTGCTGGAAAAGCTGGCGATCTCCGAAAGCACACTGAAACATATCGAACAGGATATCGCTGCCGCCGAGAAGGAGCTGGATGACGATGCCGAGAGCATCATCACCAACGAGCGTTACGTCTACATAGCGGAGGTCATCAAGTCCTGCTACAAAAAACAGAGCACCGCATCTCTTTCCACCTCCGATAAGATCGACCGTATCGTTACCAACCGCTGGCTTGGTCTGCCGATCTTTGCAGTCATAATGTTTGCGGTGTACTGGATATCAATGGTGGCTGTGGGCACCCCGATGACCGACTGGGTCAATGACGGAGTCTTCGGTGACGGCTGGCACCTCCTCAGTATCGGCTCCGGCGAATTTGAGGAAGCCGAGGAAAAGTACGGCGATTCCAACGATGTGATCTTTGCCTTTGCAGAGCAGTACGGCGATCTCGACGCTCTGTCGGCGGCTCTTGATACCGAAGCGGAGGACTTTGACGAGGCTGCCGCAAAAGCCGCCCTCGACGAGCTTATTGCCGCTTCACCTGCCGACGCAAAGGTCGAATACACCCTTGAGGACGAGGAAACTCTTGAGACCACCACCGAGACAGCCGACAAGGCCGCTCTTGAGGACGCTGCTGCGCAGTATCTCAACAAGGAATACAAACCCCATTTTGATGCACCCGCTATGGAGGACTACGGCGTGTTCGTTCCGAGCCTGCCCTCTCTTGCGGAAAAAGGCCTCGACTCCGTCGGCGCTGCCGACTGGCTGAAGGGACTTATCCTTGACGGTATCATCGCAGGTGTGGGCGCGGTGCTCGGCTTCGTTCCGCAGATGCTCGTGCTGTTCCTGCTTCTGGCATTCCTTGAAGCCTGCGGATATATGGCGCGAATTGCCTTCGTTCTGGACAGGATATTCCGCAAATTCGGCCTTTCGGGCAAGTCCTTCATTCCTATGCTGGTAGGCGTGGGCTGCGGAGTTCCCGGCATTATGGCGAGCCGAACCATTGAAAACGAGCGCGACCGCCGCATGACCATAATGACTACGACCTTTATCCCCTGCGGTGCAAAGGTGCCATTTATCGCAATGATCGCCGGCGCACTGTTCGGCGGCTCGGCATGGGTATCCACCTCGGCCTACTTCATTGGTATGGCTGCCATAATCATTTCGGGAATAATGCTCAAAAAGACAAAGATGTTCGCCGGCGACCCCGCTCCCTTTGTTATGGAGCTTCCTGCCTATCATATGCCCACTGTGGGCAACGTGCTGCGTTCTATGTGGGAACGCGGCTGGTCCTTCATAAAGAAGGCCGGCACAGTTATCCTCATCTCCACCATTTTTGTATGGTTCGCCAGCCGCTTCGGATTTGTTGACGGCAGCTTCGGAATGCTGGAGGAGAATCAGCTCGGTTCCTCTATCCTGGCAAAGATCGGAAACGGGATCGCCTGGATATTCGCACCTCTCGGCTGGGGCAACTGGCAGGCTGCTGTTGCATCCTTCACAGGTCTTGTCGCCAAGGAAAACATCGTCGGGACCATGGGGATTCTCTACGGAGGCGGAGACCAGACAGCATGGCAGGCTCTTGCGATGTCCTTTACTGGCATAGCCGGCTTCTCATTCCTCGTGTTCAATCTGCTCTGCGCACCCTGCTTTGCAGCTATGGGCGCTATCAAGAGAGAAATGAACAGCGGAAAATGGACAGCCTTCGCAATAGCCTATCAGTGCGGATTTGCCTACGTTGTCGCTCTGATGATATATCAGTTCGGCAGCCTGTTCAAAGGCGATGTGAATGTTGTCGGTCTTATATTTGCAGTTCTGTTGCTGGGCTTTATGATCTATATGCTGTTCAGACCCTATAAGGAAGCAACTAAGCTGACAGCGAAGCCCAAAGTCCTCAAAGCCTAAAGGAGTGATAATATGCTGGAATGGCTGAGCGCAAATCTCGGAACGATCATAGTATCGGTGATACTTGTTCTGGTGCTTGCCCTGATAGTTGTAAAAATGGTAAAGGACAAAAGAAAAGGGAAGTCCTCCTGCGGCTGCGGCTGCGCCGGATGTGCTATGCGGGGAAACTGCCATAGATCCTGAAAAGTATAGCAGGAGACCGCATCCGGTATAAGGACGGCTGCCAGACGGATGCAGATAGAATAAAAACCGTATATCCCCCCGCCGCAGGCAGAGAGGATATACGGTTTTTGTTTTTACAGCGACGCCCCGGAGCTGATCCCGCATCATGCGTTATTCGGAGGATTGTCTTTTATCTTCCTCGCCGGAGAGCCGGCAACGACACAGTTATCGGGTATGTCCCGTGTAACGACCGAGCCCGCCCCGATGACGACATTGTTCCCGATAGTAACTCCCGCGCAGATAACGACATTGCTGGCTATCCAGCAATCGCTGCCTATGGTTATGGGCTTGCCGTATTCAAGATCGTAGAGCGAGCCGTCCTCCCGGCGACGGATGTTTCTCTCCGACGGGTCGAGGGAGTGAAGGGCAGTAGCCAGAGTGCAGTTGGGCCCGAAGAATACATTGTCCCCTATGGTGACAGGGCAGGTGTCAAGCACTGTGAAATTGAAGTTGGCATAAAAATACCTGCCGACAGTTACAAAAACACCGTAGTCGAACTGTATCGGCCCCTGAAGAAAGGTGCCCTCGCCTCTGTCGGGCAGCAGTACGTCAAGTATCGCTCTGCGCTTTTCCTCTTCTGTCTCGTCGGTCAAGTTGTATTCGCGGGAGAGCCTGTGGGCTCTTGTCCTGAGCTCGACCAGTTCCTTATCGGTGGGGTCGTAATACTGCCCCGCAAGCATTTTTTCCTTCTCTGTCATCACTCTCTGCCTCCTTGGTCTGTATTGGGATATTATACCCTTATCCCGGCGATTTGTCAATCGTCCCTTGCCTTTTTGCATCTCCGATGCAAGACGCAGATGTTAAAATAACAAATAGTTGCACAAATTTCACAAGGCTATTTGTGCAATTTTATCAAAGTTGCTAATTGATTTAAAATTGTGTAATTGGTATAATAAATACCATAGCGGGCCGCAGATCGGGCGGCTTTGCTATGCGGAAAGGTCAGCGCAGGAAAGGAAGGTGCCCTATGCATACGAAAAGTAAATATCCGTGGCTCCGGCATCTTGATTTTATGGCGCTGGATATGCTCTCCCTGCTAGGGTCGTTCACCATCGCCTTTGCCATAAAATTCGGCGGGCTATGGCTCATATCCGGAGAAGGCTGGGTCAATACGGTCTGGGCAAGGCTCGTCCTGCTGTTTACTCTGGCGGACGTAGTCTTTACTTTCCTGCTTAACCCCTACAGCGGCATCTTCAAGCGAAAATACTATATGGAGATAGTCCAGGCGCTGAGGCTGTCTATCTTCAATGCCATATCGGTAGCCCTTATCCTCTATGTTTTCAAGATCGGTGAGGATTACTCCCGAACAGTATTTATCCTGACATATATCATCTATTTCTTCCTCTCGCTGATAGTCAAATATATCTGGAAAAAGCTGATCGTGACCGGGATAGTCAAGGCCGGATACAGCAAGAACATAACCCTCTTCGTTGTCGCATCCAGAGAGAATATCGACCAGACACTTGTCAATGTCTCTGCCGGAGATTACGACCCTTACGATATCAAGGGTATGTACCTTACCGGAGAAAGCGGCGGGGAGTATAAGGGCATCGCCCTCTGCGGCGAGGATTTTGCCGACTATGTCATCTCGAACAATATCAGCGATGTGCTGATAGCTCTCCCTCCCGCCGAGATCGGCATCGAGTCCTATAAAAAGCTGATCGGCAACGCTGTCAATGTCCATATAGACATCGAAGCGATGATCGGAGTCCAGACAGAAAACCAGTTTATAAGCGATGTCGGGATATTCAGATCTTTAAGCGTCGGAGCTTTTACATTCAGCCCCGGCCAGCTCGTCTATCTCGGCTTCAAAAGGCTCCTGGATCTGCTTTTCGGCCTTATCGGGCTTATCTTACTGATACCCCTGACCCTTATCATCAAGCTCTGCTATCTTATCTCCGGGGACAAGGCAAAGATCTTCTATACCCAGAAAAGGATCGGCCGGAACGGCAAGACCATAAAGATACTCAAATACCGGACAATGGTGCCGGATGCCGACAAGCAGCTGGAGGCGCTGTTGAAGGAAGAAAGATACCGTGCCGAATGGGAAGCGAACCAGAAGCTCTCCAACGACCCTCGCATAACAAAAGTCGGCAGGTTCCTTCGTAAGACATCCATTGACGAGCTGCCGCAGATCGTCAATCTCTTCAAAGGGGATATGAGCCTCGTCGGCCCAAGACCGCTCATCGAGGGCGAGCTGGAAGCGCATTACGGGCTGAAGCTCTATCAGAAGGTAAAACCGGGGATAACCGGCTGGTGGGCCTGCAACGGCAGATCGAACATCGAATACCGTGAGCGCCTGGAGCTGGAGTATTATTATATCAAGCATTTTTCAATGTATCTGGATATACTGTGTGTATTCAGAACGATCCTCGCCGTGCTGAAAAAAGACGGCGCAGAATAACAGTTCAGCAAAGGCTGCCCGCGGAAACAAGCCCCGGGCGGCCTTTTTACATTCCCCGAGCCTTGACAGCATTCCGCCGTACTGCTATAATTAGGATATATTGCATCATCAGGCACTCCCGCCCCTCTAAAGGAAAGACGCCGCTGAACCTTCCGGCATCGTCGCAGGGCGTAATGACGACCACGCAACGACAGCAAGCACCCGAAGGGGCTCGGGGGCGACCGGAAAGCCCCCGAAATTAAGCGTGAGCTATTGTGAAGTTTCTGCTCTTAGGTCGGGCGGCGCAGCACCCCTTACACAACGTCCTGCCCCTCTAAGGGAAAGACGACAGTCTAACCTATCGGCAGCGTTGCAGGGCGTCCAGACGACCCACCAAAGACAGCAAGCGACCAACGGGAGCGCCGCGATTCGGCGTTAAAAACGACGGAAAGACGTTCGCTGCGCTCACTGTTTCCTGTGCCAGCGGGCTAATAGGTTTTGTCGGCGCGGCATTTTTGTTTGTCCACACTGCTCTGTTTGGAAGGAAGACTTTGTTGCCCTTTTATTCGGTGTGCCGCGCCTTGCCG
>CAMNNQ010000142.1 GCA_946545645.1 uncultured Clostridia bacterium
TCGTGCTCTGCAAAGGGGACGCTGTCCCCCTTGACCCCCTGCCAAGGGCTGGCGCGCCCTTGGATGGGCGCAATGTTGCCCGCTTTGTGCAGAGCCGCACTTGTTCTGTGACCCCGCCGCAAACAACGTCCCGCCCCTCTAAGGGAAAGACGCCGCTGAACCTTCCGGCAGCGTCGCAGGGCGTACAGACGACCCACTAAAGACAGCAAGCGACCACCGGGAGCGCCGCGTTTCGGCGTTAAAAAACGCGGTGAGGCGCTAAAAAAGACTGATCCGGTCGTCTGTTTTGATGGCCAGTCCCCGACGTACTGCCAGCTCAACCGCCAGTGATACCCGTTCCTCTACTGCCGAGGCTCTCGTGTAACCGAAAAGGTTTGCCGTCGCTAAAAGCAGATCGTTCTTCGGCATATTTATCTGTGCATCTAAAACGTACATAACTGCCGCGCAGATCTCTTCAATGCAGATGTTCTCCATCCTGCGCTTGCCGCTGCCGGTGCCGGTGCGGAATTCGTTGTATCCCTCCGGAGCCTGGTCTTCTCTCCAGATGAATTCCCCGCTCTCGGTCTCCTTGTGGCCTACGGAGCTCAGCGCACTTTCAAACGCCGCAGTTACCGCCTTGCTCTTCCGGGCTATTCCCCAGGCCGAGAGGACATTCTTTGTCAGAGAGTTCAGACTCAGAGGTGCTTCGGCAGCGATTACCCTGCTTATGGCTGAGGCTATCTTTTTCTGCGACCTCGGCAGTATAAAGCTCTCAGCATCTCCCATTATCGGCAGAACGCATGGGGCAAATTCTTTCAGAGGCGCTCTGGTGTCCGCGGCTTTTTCCTTTGGCAGATTTTTGATATCGACAGAAATAGTCGCTGCCGTTTCCGCTTCCGGTGTCTTGCCCTGACGTGCTTCCTCTATGCGTCGGATCAGCTTTTCCATAACGCTCTCCGAGTCATCCAGCCAGTCAAGGATATGCACATTGCAGATATCCCAGCCCAGCCCGGAAAGGACTGAGGGCTGTGTGATACGTATATCGTCCGTTGAGGCAGATCTGAAAGCCCGGCCGCCTCCCAGCATTATCCCGAGGATGAATTCGTTTTCCTTCTCCGGGTCGAGAACGCCTATGTCGATCCTGAAATCCGAGCAGCCTACGCCGCATCTGACTTCATAGCCACGCTTGGTCAGTTCCTCGGCTATCAGCTTGGCAAAGCTGTCGGTCTCGTAGGCGGCTTCTCCGGCGTTCCGTGCAAGAGTCCCGGCTCCTCTTTCAGCGAATTCAAGGAAGTATTTGAGCTCGGCGACTCCTGCCGCCTGCGTTCTTGTAAGGTCGATCTGATCCGGCCTCAGTACGGAATATACCGTCATTTCCCGTCTTGCTCTGGATACTGCGACATTAAGCCTGCGCCAGCCGCCGTCCTGATTCAGAGGCCCGAAATTCATTGATACCTTGCCGTTCTTGTCAGGGCCGTAGCCTATGCTGAACAGTATGACATCGCGCTCGTCGCCCTGAACGTTCTCGAGGTTTTTGATGAAGATAGGCTCGTACATCTTGTCTGCGATCTCTTCCAGCTCCGGCTGTCTAACAAAGGCATCAGCCAGCAGATCGTCGATGAGATTCTGCTGCACAGAGCTGAATGTAACAACGCCTATGGAATATTTGCGCAGCTTCTCATCCGAGAGCCTGCGGACGATCTCCGCCACAACAGCCTCTGCTTCAGCTCTGTTCTGACGGGTGCCGCTCTTGTCGTAGCAGCCCTCTATCTGGACTCTGGTCACCTTGCGCTTCCTGTCGTCGGGCGATGGGAAGGTGCGGAGCTTGTTCTCATAGAATCTCGCATTGGAGAATGCGATCAGGCTCTCGTGCCGCGAGCGGTAATGCCAGAGCAGATGCTTCTGCGGCATATTCAGAGCAAGACAGTCGTCGAGGACGCTCTCAAGGTCTTCCTTGTCGAGATTATCCTCATCGGTGTTCTGCGCTGCGAAGAAGGAGGTGGGCGGCAGCTGTCTCGGGTCTCCGACGACTACTACGTTCTCGCCTCTCGCCATAGCTCCGACTGCCTCACTGGTAGGCATCTGCGAGGCTTCGTCGAATATTACCAGATCGAATTTCGGATACTTCGGGTCGATATACTGCGCAACGGAAATAGGGCTCATCAGCATACAAGGGCAGATGCGCCGCAGCAGGGTCGGTATGCTCTCAAACAGCGAGCGGATCGAGAGAGATCTTCCGCCGCTCTTTATGGCTTTTTGCAGGATAGCGGTCTCGGAGCTGCCCTGCCTCATGCCGTCGGCCGAAGCCGGGACTTTGGCGCTGAGCCTTGCGATGAGCTCCTTGACTGTAAGTTCGCGGTATCTGGCCATAGTCTCCCTGTACTGCGCCAGTGAGACTTCAAACTGCGCCCCCTGAAAGGATGAGAGCCTGCTGTCCGCCGACATTGCCGAAACGACCGTCATCCTTGCCGCCGCGCAGACAAAGGCATCGAGATAGTCCTCTTCAGAGACATATCCCTTTCTGTAAGGTACGGAGAGCTCGCCCAGCCCAAGGCTGTCCAGTTCCGACATCAGCCCTTCCAGCACAGACCTTTCTCTGAGCCTGCCGCTGCCGCTGACAAAGCCCTCCGAGAGCTTTTCCGCCGCAGAGAACCAGTCCTCGGCTGCAAAAACATCGCTGAGATCGATCTTGTATTCCGAAACGAGCTCTGCCTGACGCTCCGTTACCGGCCTGTAAGCCGATGCTGCCGCACTGACGGCTGCTCTTGCGGCTGCTGCCTTGCTTACCGCCGCTGCCGAGCTTCCGCCCAGACTTTGCAGCAGGGAGTGCATCCTGACAGTGTTGCTCCGATAGGCTGCCAGCCTGCCGAAATCAGTAGCCTCTCCCTGCCAGAGAGTTCCCAGGCAGGGTGCAAGGCCGGCCGCCGAAGCATCTGTCTCTGCTTTGAGCTTCTGATATTCCGAGACCTTTTCGCAGATACCGACAAAGCCCTCTTCGGTAACATTTTCGGCATTTTTCGCATAGCTTCTCAGACCCTTCAGCAGCTTTCGCTTGCCGAGAGCCCGGCCGATAAACCATTTCTGCGCGTTGCTGTTCCAGGCCAGCTTCATACTCTCTGCGTCGGCGGAAAGGATGCTCCGGTCGAAGTCGGCCAGCAGCTCTGATGATATCTGCCTTTCGGTCATAGTCTTTGAGACAAGGCTGTCCAGTGCGGCAGGATCGTCTGTTACTGCCGTCCTGCCGAAAACAGCAGGGGAGAGGTATTCCCCGGCTGCGGCAAGAGACATAAGCTCGACGGTGCTTGTGTATTTGTCGTACTGCCTGCTGCCCTCCATTTCCAGCGCAGCGCATAGGGCGTCGTAGCTTTCCGCAGCCATGCGGACACATTCGCCGTATTGCCCGGACAGCCTGACAAATCTGTCTTTCAGATCAAAGGAATGGTCTGTCCGGCGGTAGCTCCTCAGAGGCGAGAAAGCAAGCCCTCCCAGCTCTTCCCCCGCGACAGATATGCGTTTTATCAGTTCCTGCGCTTTGGCATAGTTCTCCGGCGTTATCCGCTCGTTTATATCTTCTGTGAGCCTGATAGCTCCGTCATATTCCTTGTGCCGTTCATATACGGTTATAGCTTCATAAAGCGAGAGCCCTATGGGGCGCTTCTCGTGCAGTGCCTTCATCAGAGATAAGAGCTCCTGTTTCTCCGCACGCAGCTTTCCTGCCTCTGCCTCATAGCCCTCGGGATGCCCCAGCCTGCCGACTTCAAGAGCAGCAGCGAGCTGATCCAGGACAGAGCGTTTCAGCGCCTTGTTGGAATGCAGCTCCAGACAGAATGGGTCGAGCCCCAGCTTTTTCAGGCGCTCCTGAACTACCGACAGCGCCGCCATTTTTTCCGCGACAAAAAGCACAGATCTTCCGTGGTAGAGCGCATTTGCGATCATATTGGTGATAGTCTGGGATTTACCTGTCCCCGGAGGGCCGTGAAGCACGAAGCTCTCGCCCTCGCCGGCAGCGCAGACCGCAGCCATCTGTGAGGAATCCGCGCTGGTCGGGACAGCTATGTCCAGAGGATTCAGCTCAAGATCTATCTGAGAGGGCGAAAGGTCTATATCCTTCGGCTGCCATTCCATTTTTCCGCTTATCAGCGAAGCGACGACCTTATTGTTTTTCAGCTCTTCGCAGCGATTGCGGATATCGTTCCACATAATGAACCTGCCGAAAGAGAACTGCCCCAGAAAAGCCAGTTCCTCGATATCCCAGCGCTGGTTCTGCATGACCGCCCGCCGCATGGTGTTGAACACCATTTGCAGATCTACTCCGCTCTCGTCAACAGGGAGAGGGTCCAGGCCATCTATCCTTATCCCGTGATCCTGCCGCAGCATTTCCAGCAGGGTGATGTTCATCTGTGTGTCCTCGCTGCGTATCCGGAGAGAATATGCCTTGTCCGAGATCTTCCTGATTATATCCACAGGCACCAGCACCAGCGGCGAATAACGGCGCTTGGTGCTTTTTTCTGTCTCGTACCAGCAGAGAAAGCCCAGAGCAAGATAGAGTGTGTTGGCGCCGTTTTCTTCGAGAGAGAGCCTGGCCTTGCGGTGCAGCTTTTTGAGAGCGGCATCCAGCTCGTCTTCCTTTAAGAATGTCCGCAGGCGCTTGCTCTTAAATTCTGCATCTGCAATAGAGGATATAAGATCCTTGTTGTTCTCTGTCCGGTATATTTTTTGATCTGTGAGGGCGACGCTCAGTTCTGAGGGCGCGGGCATGATCTTGAAGCTCTCGCCTCTTGCCAGCTCATCCTCCAGCTTGCCCAGATCGGCGGTCACGAGCTGGACATTTGAAGACCCGGGGACGAAATTTATCAGGCTGTTGCGCAGCGAGATATCCAGCAGCTTGCGTTCCCAGACCTCCTGTTTAGTGGCAGCTTTGGCAGTCCCCTCCGCATATCTCAGAGCCGAAGGGTCGATAGCAGCGGGAGAAGCTGTTATTTCCGAGGGCTGCCGCTTGCCGAATCCGGAAAAATCGTATTTCCCTTCTGCGGTCAGGGGCAGGGGCCTTATGCCGTTGCCCCGGCATCTTTTTATATCTATTGCCAGCTCGAATTTTTCGCTGGCTGCCAGAGTTTCGTTGGCGCTCCGTACAGCTCCGTCGAAGTCGGCTGCGCCGGCAGCAGCGAAAGCAGTGCATTCAACAGGGCAGATCAGGTTTATGCCTTCCGCTGTCCGCTTGGTCAGCGCCGCCGGGTCATCGACAGCGCAGTTCGAGAAGGTCTCTTCCGAGAGCCAGCAGGCTGCAAAAGCGTGGCTTTTCTGGACTATCAGCAGCGGGCTCAGACCGGCCGCCTCAGTGCAGGCGCAGAAAAGCAGTGCCAGATCAAGACAGGTCCCGCACTTCTGGCTCAGAACAGTATGGGGCATACGTACTCTCTGCCCCATAGTCTCAAAGCTGGCGGGGGGCATTGTATAGGCGATGTTCTCCTCCTGAAGAGCTGCATAGACAGCAGCCATCTGGAGCCTTGCCTTGTTTGGATCCTGAGTCTGATATCCGGTAAAGGACGGGTCTCCCGTCCATTTCATAAGATAATGCGCAGCCCTGTTGATTATCTGCGTTATTGCCGGATGATTGGGCGTTATGAACGCAGCAGTGAGCTCCGGCATCACATTTATGCCGGTCCACTGATCCGAAGCGAGGACAGTGGTCTCAAAGGACTCGGAAGCCAGCAGACCCTCCTCCGAGCGGACGGTCACAGTGATAGCTCCCGCGATCCTCTCAGTAAGTGAGGAGATGAACTCCGGCAGTATCGTGATCCTTACCGGGGAGATCTCGACTGTCTCGCCGGGCTCGATAAGCTCGGCGTTTGCTGTGTAAGGCGCTGCGAAGGCGGGAGAGAATCCGATCCCGATCCTGAGTCCTTTCAGCTCCTTTTCGCTCTTGTTGGTAAGGCGCAGGCTTCTTATCAGCGGGATGCTGTTCTGGTGCATTGCCAGCGCGAACTGCGGGTCGCAAAGGCACTGTATCCCGACTGTCCCGGCCGGGACATCAGTTTCCGGGCTCTCTGCTGAAGGCTCCGCTTCAGCTCTGCTGTGCAGCTCACGGCCGCATCCGGCGCAGACCCATACATCGGCGGCTGGGTCAAATCCCGGCTGATCCTCCAGCCTGGAGCCGCACCCAGGGCAGAATTTTTTATCCATATGTTACACCCCTTTTTTATGCTTGGAACATATCAGATCCATTATATCACATCTGCGGAAACAATGTCAAGCAATCTGCTGTATGAGGCGCCCGGATGCCGTGCTCTTTTGGTGTAAAATAGACAATTCATCCTGCTCTCTGACGTCATCCCCGGGATGACAATTGTAACTATGTTGCAGTTAAATGTAACCGATCTTCCGAAAACGATTGACATTAAGGATCAGAATGATATAATATTCCCATAGCCCGGAATGGATTTAATGACTTTTTAAGAATTCGTGTGGTAAAATAGACACAAGGCAAGGGGAGAAAAAGAATGATCAGAGTAGAGAACATCACAAAATCATACGGCAGCGGGGCGGGGCAGAACAAAGTCCTCAGGGGTATAAGCCTGACTGTCAGGGACGGCGATTATGCTGTCATTCTCGGAGCATCCGGTTCGGGAAAATCCACCTTTCTGAACATAGTGTCAGGCCTGGAAAGGCCGGACAGCGGAACTGTTACCTATGACGGCACCGACATCACCAAGCTCACAGACAGGCAGCTCACAGCCTTCCGCAGAGATAATATCGGATTTATCTTCCAGCAGTATTATCTCCTGCCGAATATGTCCGTCGAGAAGAACGTCAGGATGGGCGCCGATCTTGCAGGCAATAAGGATTACCGCAGCATCATCGAAGCCGTCGGCCTCGGAGACAAGCTGAAAAGCCTCCCCTCGGAGCTTTCCGGCGGCGAGCAGCAGAGAGTCTCTGTAGCAAGAGCTCTCGCAAAGAAGCCGAAGATACTCTTCCTCGATGAGCCGACAGGCGCTCTCGATGAGCATACCGGAAGGCAGCTCCTGGATTATATCGGAAAGCTCCGCGAAAAGCTGGGCTTTACGGTAGTCATGATAACCCATAACCAGAATATCGCGGAGATGGCGAATACCGTCATCAGGATAAACAGCGGCACCGTAACGGAGATAACAGAGAATGCCGCTCCCAAGAGCGCATACGAGATAGGGTGGTGACTGTCATGATAGGAAAAAAGGATCTTCTGAAGCTGGCAGGCATCTCGGTAGTCACCTGCTGCGCCGCATTCGTCTGCAGCCTTATGCTCAGCTACCGTTTCGACCTCGCGGCGATAGACGTCTCTTCGGCCGGAGAGGAAGCCAGGAAGCTCTACGATGCCCAGCTCTCCAACAGCCTGATAGTTTCGCTCGTGACCGGTGGATGCCTTGTGCTGACATCGATAGTGATGCTGCTGACCTACATCAGAAATTACGTTGACACTCATTGCAGGGAGCTGGGAGTCATGAAAGCTCTCGGCCATTCGGATCTCAGTATCGCAAAGCATTTCTGGGTCTTCGGGCTCAGTGTCCTGATCGGTTCCGGTCTCGGCTGGGGCGCTTCGCAGATATATATGCCGGAGTTCTATAAGGCGCAGGAGGGGAGCGACAAGCTCTATACAGTCCCGCTGAACTTTCATATCGCCGTCCCGCTGACGGTGGTCGTGATCCCGTCGCTGCTGTTCGTCATGATCTCGGTGTTCTTTGCCGCCCGCAGGCTCAGAAAGCCGGTTATGAACCTTCTGCACGAGGAGGCGAATACCAGGCAGAGAGCCTCCCGGGGAGGGGATGTCTCCGGGACGTTCCTCTCCGATCTCAGAAGGGATACCGTCAGGAGCAGATATTCGCTGATATTCTTTATCTGGTTCTCAGCCTTCTGCTTCGGTTCCAATGTTCAGATGGCGTTCTCAATGAAAAAGATCGCCAGCGCGACCTTTGGCGTAATGATACTTGTCATCGGGCTGATCCTGTCGTATATGATGCTCTTTCTCGCTCTTTCGGCAGTAGTAAAGGGCAGCGCCAAGACCGTCGCTATGATGCGTGTCTTCGGTTATGACGACAGAGAGGTGGGCAGAGCAGTGCTCAACGGCTTCCGCCCCATAGCCTGGATAGGGTTTGCGATCGGCACTGTATATCAGTTCGGCCTGCTGAAGATCATGCTCACAGTCGTTTTCAAGGACCTGGATAACCTGCCGGATTACAGCTTCGATATCAAGGCCCTCTGCATCGCTCTTCCGGCCTTCATCATCTCTTACGAGCTCATAATGTTTTTCTTTTCGAGCCGTATCAGAAAGCTGCCGGTCAAGAGCATCATGCTGGATTGCTGACAAACATCCGGCTGGAAATATATAGGCAACACCGCACGACCCGCGGCTAACGCCTCTGCACATCATCTGCCGTGTCAAGCCTGCTTGACGACCGGCTTATCCGTCATGA
>CAMNNQ010000143.1 GCA_946545645.1 uncultured Clostridia bacterium
GCGTCAGCAAGCCTGCGTCGAATTTAGGCAATCTGACGAAAATCTGGACGGCGCATCTGATGCACAGGGGTCGTGCGGTGTTGCCTTAAAATAATGAATAACATGGCGGATGAAGGAAGGATCGACGGCAAGCTGGTAGGATATCTGTACGAATGTCTGAAGGACGGGGAGAAGCTCTGAGCGGAACAGACAGCCTTGCCGCAGGATTTCAATGTGAAAGGGTATAAAGGGGAGTATTATGAAATTACTTGCAGCAAAAAAAGGTAAGATCATCTGCGCTGCGCTGATCGCTGCTTTGCTGATCTCGACCGGAGTCATCCTGGCTGTCGTACTGACAAAAAAGGAATACCGAAGCATTTCGGTCGAGGCTGTGCAGGGGTCGGTCATCGTTAAAAACGAGAAGAACAGCGATCAGGCATACAAGGGGCAGCGGCTTTACGGAGGAGACGATGTCACCGTTGAGGAAAGCTCTGATCTTACGATGTGCATGGACAACAACAAATATCTCTATGCCGATGAGAACACCCATTTCCGTCTTGAGGACAATTCGGAGAACAATGCCAGCAGGATACGCATCGTCCTGGATAAAGGCTCCGAGCTGAACGAGCTGACCGAAAAACTGAATACGGACGAATCCTATGAAGTGGATACTCCGAATTCCACGATGTCTGTCCGCGGGACCAAATTCCGGGTAACAGTCTTTAAGGGCAGCGACGGTCTGGTGTATACTCTGCTCGAAGTCGAGGAAGGCGTGGTGCTGGTGCGGCTCAAGACTGTTACCGGTACATACAACGACGCTGAAAAGGAATTCACCGCAGACCAGAGCGCTCTTATCCGCGCAGACGCCGAGCGCTCCGAGTTTGTCCGGACAAAAAGCGGAGAGATCGTCCGTGCACTGAACTACGGCACCCTCCCGAAGGAGGCTGTGCCCCGGCTGAAAGCGCTCCTTGAAAATACGGAGAGCTCCGATACCGGGAAGAAGGACAGCAGCTCCGGCGAGGAAAAGCCGGCTCCCCAGACCATTGATGACAGCTCCGCAGAGGATCATACTCACACACCGGGAGATTTTGCTGTCACCGTCGAGCCCGGATGCGAAACTAACGGAGAAAAGGCCGCCGAGTGTTCGGTCTGCGGAGAGACAATAACAGAAGAGATAAGCCCGCTGGGGCACGATTTTTCAGATTGGAAAGTCGTTAAAGAAGCTACCTGTCAGGAAAAAGGCGCCGAGAGCCGGACCTGCTCAAGATGCGGCAAGACCGAGACCCGCTCCTTAGACAAGACCGACCATAGCTGGTGTATCTGGCAGACTGTCAAGGAGCCCACCTGCGAATCTGACGGTTCGGAGGAAAGGATATGCTCCTCCTGCGGCGAGAAGGAGACCCGGGTCATTACTGCGGAGGGAGCCCATAAATGGAGCGATTTTACGGTAGATATGCCCGCCGGGTGCACAACTGAAGGATACGGACATTATACCTGCACCGTCTGCGGCACAAAAGGAAGCAGTACTGCGATAAGAGCTGCCGGGCACAGCTTTACTGCCTGGACAGTTCAGAAAGCCGCGACCTGTCAGGCTGAAGGCACCGAGATCCGCCGCTGCTCTGCCTGCGGGATGACCGAGAGCCGCACCATCGCAAAAGCAGGTCATAGCTGGAGCGCATGGAATACAGTCAAGCAGCCGACCTGCGGAGCGGCCGGAACAGAAGAAAGAGTCTGCCTGTCAGGCGGAGAAAAAGAGACCCGCTCTGTACCGGCGACAGGAGCCCACAGTTGGGGAGATCTCATAACAGACACGTCCGCTTCGTGCTCACAGGAAGGCTCCGGCCATTATGAGTGTACAGTCTGCGGCGCAAGAGGTGCCAGCGAGACTATCCCCAAGAACTACGATCATCAATATGAGGAGATCTCCAAGGTGCAGATCTCTGACACACAATATAAGGTCACTTACCGCTGCAAGAACTGCCACGCAGAGTATTCTGCAACTAAATACGGAAAGATCTGAGAGAAAACAGAAATAACCAAGCCCCGCAAGCCGCTGCACAAGGCGGCCTGCGGGGATTTTTCTTTACCGGGCTCTGAGACTGATCACCAGTTCTCATATCTCTTTCCTGCGTTGAGCCCTTATATCTGCCTGCACTTTTCAGAAGCAGATCAATCCCGGTTCCTGGGGCTTTTCCCGAAGCGCTTGACAAAAGCTCTGTAAAAGTTTGAATAATCCCCGAAGCCGCATTCTTCCGCAGCCTTTTTTGCAGCAGATCCGTTCTCTATCATGCTTTTTGCGGCGATAAGCCTTTTGGCGGTTATATAATCCCAGGGGGAAGTGCCCGTAGCATTTTTGAACACTCTTCCGAACTGTGCGCGGCTGAGATAGAAATGCTCTGCGAGCCTGTCGGCGGAGAGCTCGTCAAAGAGATGCTCATTGACATATCTTATCATCCGGGCTTCAAAGGTGTTCTCATTCGGTGTAAGCTGTCCTTTTGAGGAAAGCTCTCTCAGAGCATCAAGTATCCTGACGATCCCGACTGTCATCCTGACCTGCCTGGTGTAATCGTCAAGGCTGCTGTCGCACATCTGCTCAAACACATTCCCGAAGCCTTTGAGCAGAAACGAATTGCCTGTCCCCAGCTCTCTGTCGGTATATACGGAGGTAAAGAGGCGCTCCGGGTCAATGCTGTCCAGCACCGAGACCGGGAAGTTCACAGCATACCTCTCATACCTTTCGGAACGCAGTATCCTGGTGCAATGAGCTTCTCCCGCATGCATGATGACCGTGCTCCCCTTTTCAAGCGGATATACAGAGCCCTCCACCAGATACTCGGCGCAGCCCGAAATAAAATAGAAGATCTCGCATCTGTCATGAACATGGAAATGAAAGTCTTTTCCGTCGGGATGTTCATCGACGGCATGGCGGATATACAGATCGCCTGCATTGTATTCTTTCAGGATGTCCATTCTTTCCACCTCTTTCTATCAGTATAGCACACAATGAGCAGATTTGCAATACTTTTGAATAAATCAGCAATTGTAATGCGATTATGTTTATGCTATTATTAGTTCAGAAACAGATCAAGGAGGCCATCGGTATGAAATTCAGGATAGCAGCATTCGCGGATGAAGCAGCTTCAGATCTCAGCGGTCAGATAGCTGCGATGAAGGAAAACGGAGTCGGGCTTCTCGAAATAAGAGGCGTTGACAACGAAAACATTGCCGACATCACAAAGCAGAAAGCCAAAGAGATCCGCAGAAGGCTTGATGACGAAGGCTTAGGAGTCTGGTCTATCGGCTCGCCCTTCGGAAAGATAGACATAGGCGACGACTTCAGGTCTCATCTCGACAGCTTCAAGCGCTGCCTTGAAACAGCCTCGATCCTCAGATGCAGACATTTCAGGCTTTTCAGCTTTTACGGAACGACCTGCATCGAGCCTGTCCTTGAGAGACTTTCCTGCTTTATCGAAGCGGCGAAGGGCAGCGGGATCATCCTCTGCCACGAAAACGAAAAAGGCATATACGGGGATAAGGCGGACAAGTGCCTGGAGATACATAAAGCGCTGCCGCAGCTCAAAGCGATCTTCGACCCTGCCAACTTTATCCAGTGCGGACAGGAGACCAGAGCCGCCTGGGAGATGCTTTCGCCTTATGTTGAGTATATGCACATCAAGGATGCCCTTGCAGACGGCTCTGTCGTGCCCGCCGGAAAAGGTGCAGGTGAGCTTGGATATCTGCTGGGTGAATACAAGGGGGATGTGCTGACGGTCGAACCGCATCTTTCGGTATTCAAAGGCCTTGAGGAGCTTGAAGCCGGGCAGAGATCGCAGATCGGGAAATACGCTTATCCCGACTCGCAGTCAGCCTTCTCCGCAGCAGTTGCTGCTCTCAGAGACTTGATAGGAGGATAAGACTATGGATAAGATCAGACTCGGTATAATAGGTATGGGAAATATGAGCAGCGGACATTTAAGGAGCATCCTTAACGGCGACAGCCCCAGGATAACAGTTACCGCCTTTGCGGATATCGACCCGGAAAAGCTCAGGAAAGCAAGCGAGCTCTGCCCCTCTGCTTCAGCATTTGACACCGCGGAAGAAATGCTGGACAGCGGCCTCATAGATGCGGCGCTCATAGCGGTCCCGCATTACAGCCACCCGCAACTCGCCATCGAATGCTTCAGAAGAGGCATCCATGTTATGACAGAAAAACCTGCGGGAGTCTATTCAAGGCAGGTCCGGGAGATGAACGAAGCTGCAAAGGCAGCGGATGTAAAATTCGGGATAATGTTCAATCAGAGGACAAACCCCATATATTCCAGAGCAAGAGAGATAGTGCGCAGCGGTCAGCTCGGTGAACTGAAAAGACTGGTCTGGATCGTAACCAACTGGTACCGCACCCAGGCTTATTATGACTCGGGAAGCTGGCGCGCCACATGGAACGGCGAAGGCGGCGGTGTACTGCTCAATCAGGCTCCGCACAATCTCGATCTCTGGCAGTGGATATTCGGTATGCCGAAAAGGGTCAGAGCGTTCTGCACTGTCGGAAAGTACCATAATATCGGTGTTGAGGATGATGTCACGATCTACGGAGAATACGAAAACGGCGCTACTGCGGTGTTTATATCTACCACAGGAGAAGCTCCCGGCTCAAACCGCCTTGAGATCTCCGGGACGAAGGGCAAGCTCGTCCTTGAGGACGGCAAGCTGAAATGGTGGAAGCTCAGAGAGGACGAGCGTGTTACCTGCTTCAACTGCAAGGACGGCTTTGTGTGGCCCGAAAGCGATTATGAGGAATTCACCGCCGAGGAGCCGGACGGACATCCTCTTATCCTCAACAACTTTGCGGACGCCATACTTGACGGAGCAGAGCTTATCGCGCCGGGCGAAGAGGGGCTGAATTCGCTCTCTGTCTCGAATGCCGCCTATCTGTCCTCATGGACCGACGGCTGGGCTGAGATACCTGTTGATGAGGATGCTTTTGAGAAGCACCTTGCACAGCTTTGCCGCAGCGAAAAAGCGGTAAAGAAAACAGTTCAGGTAAGCGAGACCGCTGAAAAACTCAGCGAGAGATGGAAAGTACACTGGTAAAAGCACTTCATATCTGTCATTAGAGGCTTTCTATCGATCTGTCCAAGAAGTGCAGGGAAAGAAAGGGGTTTGACAGTATGATACATTGGCTGCCCGGGTTATTCAATAATGACGAGAACTATACTGCTGTAAATGACACTACTATCGAAATGATCGCGGCCCAGAGCAGCCTTCCTGATACGAGCCCCGAGCTGGATGCTACGGAACGTTATTCGGAGAACGTTCAAGTGATTTCCAAAGATGAAAAGCTATATTATTTACCATATTGAATGCAACGGGCGGTACACTCTCACCGCCCTCTTTTTTACTCCGTCGGATAGTTTCCCGAAAGCATTGAAAACCCTCCTGATATGTGGTATAATGATAAAGTGATCTCAGAGCAGCCCGCCGGGAGGCTTTCGGTCACAGTGAATTATAATTGCGGGAGAGAAAATGAAAAAACAAACACTTACATCACTTGTTCTTGCAGGGATGCTCCTGCTTTGCGGCTGTGCCGACCGGAACAGCTCCGGCAGCTCAACGTCCGCAGACGCTTCGGCGGCAGAAACTGCTGCGGCAGAATACGACGGTTCCCGGAGCGGCGACGGCTGTTACGATCTCGTCAAAGAGCTCAAATACTTTAAAATGCCTTTGCAGAGATCCGGCACCTGCTGGCTTTATGCAGCTATCGCCAGTATGCAGACCGCTTACGAAAAACAGACTGGCAGGAGCTTCGAGATGGATCCCTTCGATATCCTGGAGGATATCTACGGCGACGGCAAGCAGGAGGGCATAATCATCCGGAAAGGTATAGATAAGGGCGATATCGGCGGCTTTCAGGGGTTTGTCACCGACAGGCTGTCGGGCGAATGTAAGAACGGCATCACGCTGGAAAGCTCGATGGTGATCGACCCCACCGACCGGGAGGCTATCAAGAAGGCCGTAAAGACCAGGGGCGGCGTTGCGGCAAGCATCTGCGACAGAAATGTTGAAAAAGGAAAATTCGGAGGTTATCTTACCGTAAACTACGATAAGCCGGAGGAATACGACCACTATGTTACCATAGTAGGCTGGGACGACAGCTTCCCGAAGGAGTATTTCAAGCTGCCCGCAGCCGAGGACGGAGCGTGGATAACCTACAATTCCAATGTCAGCGGAGAGTATTACTACATCTCCTACTGCTCCCCTCTCGACCATACGGTGAGCCATACTGTCAGCGATAAGTATTCCGAGGTATTGAGCTGCGATGCCGGCAACGAGCCGGATTGCTATATAAAAACCGACGGTTTTACAAAGGCAGCAAATGTTTTCAGCAAAAAAGGCAGGCTCGGAGCTGTCGGCACCTTCAACGACTTCGACCGGCAGGATATAAAGATCGAGATAATGTCCGCCGACTTCAAGAACTTGCTGCACACCCAGGAGGCAGTGCTGGAATATCACGGCTATCAGACCGTCGAGCTTACACAGCCTCTGGATGTTGAGGATTTCGCTGTCGTCATCACCTACTCAAAGGGAGCGCCTGTTGAGGGGGAGAGCTTTGATACCCCTGTGGGCAGCTACAAGACTTCCATAGATCAAGGGCGATCCTTTGTGTTTGCCGGCGGCGAGTGGAGGGATATGACCGACAGCGGCATAAAGTCTTTGGTCGAAACAGGCAAAGGTCAGTCTGTCCTGCTCCGCAGGAACAACGCATTGAACCGCTTCCTCACCGACAGCGACATAGAGGCGATGCAAAGCACCGATTTCTCACCGGGCAATTTCTGCATAAAGGCACTGTTCCTGAAATGACTATGCCGGGGAGGTCAGGTATTCTTCAGGAGCGGGCAGCAGACAAACAATAAAGGCATTATTACAGGCGGCACAAACTGACTTCCCGGTGATGTTCCGGGAATGACAGGCCGGGATCATTACAGACACGGAGGAAAACTCCGGCTGTATGATCCCGGCTTTTTTTATTTCGGAGCGCAGCAGGCCGCCGCAGTTTACAGGCTGACGCATACAGAAGCTGCATTTTTATGAAAGCTGAACAAATCGCGGCTCAGATAATTGTATATCCTGCCGGTCAAAAAGTGTTATTTATTGTTGTACTGTTGTTGTACTCTGTATGTTATACTGAAAACAAAGAAAAGGCAGCAACAGCCTGAACATAAATATCAACATATAGAAGTATAACAAGCAGAACACAGAAGGAGGAATCACAGCAGCATCCACCATAATCGCAAATGCTGCCTCCTTATCGGGAAGGCACGCTGTTACGGCTATGAACACCATGTCGGCATCTGCAAAGATCAGAGCCGACCAGTATAACGGCCACGATATAATCTCCGGAGAGTTTGAAAGAGACGGCTTCAAGGTCGATTTCAAGTATTCCGACGGTTTCTTTGAGACAACGCCCAAGGAATATGATCCCCATATCGCTAGGTATACGCTTACACCATCGAAGCACCTCAGGGCGGCATGGCACGCCTTCCCAATAGGTGCCTGTGCCGAGAATGACCGAATCTGTGTCCGTTTTGAATTTATTGAGCCGCCTTTTCTGCGAGGAATTCTCGCTCTGTATCATCATTTTGTAAGGCAATCCTATATTTGACAGCTTGCCGAAAACATATTCCATATCGTGTCTTGCGGTAAAGAGAATAAGAGCTTTCCCCTTTGTGACCGCAAGCAGCTTTACTATTTCCTCTATTGCGCTGTTTGCGTACTTTTTCCTTTCTGCCAATTCATGCTTTGGGTACGGCATATTCGGAGAGATGTAGAGTATTGTATTTCTGTCATAGTCACACGGCGACCTCTTTGGTTCTGAGATCAATCCTTTATCAAAAGGAAATCCCAAAGCATCAAGGAAGTATCTGTACTTCTCAACTGGCTCACCGATGCTTCCGCTTGTCAGCGTTGCCGAAGTCAGTACAGTACAGATGTATTTTCCAAAAAGCATCTGAGACAGCATTTTGCGGAATGCAGGTTTGATCCCGATGTTCCTATATCGATCCAAGAGGGCAAAGCCGTAATAATCAACAAACACTTTCCTCTATATTTGTGCACCCATACTAATTTTCAAATTATGTGAGTGGTTTTTAAAAATCCGTCGTATATAAGGGTAGAAGTAAACTAACGAAAACAAGGAGGAATTTCTTATGAAAATGTTAAATAAATTTTGGCAACAGGTGTTGCTTTGATGATGGCAGTTACGGGGATGATTGTTAGTGCCAGGGCTTATGAATACCCAGAGGGATGGTATCTAAATTATGCTTCCGCCCCTGGAATGCCATCCAGTGCATATCACTATAACATTTCAAGAGATTATCAACCATTACAAAACTCCAGCACTTATTATTTTAGAAGTTTTAAAGAAATATGTTCAGGCTTTTCTTCAAATCAGGCGCCCAATGGAACTCGAGCCAAAGCTAGATACTGGTCGTATATAATCACTCCAAACGGGACTGTTACCGGATCAGGATTCGGCGAAAGATTTCATGAAACTACAGATTCGTATGAAAAGCATTTCAATCTGGATGGAGTAGTTGATTTTTATCATATTCTTCGAGCCAGATATGAATTGATCAATCCTTATTCAGTCGCCTGCTCTATGAGCGGTACATACAAGATCTCAACAGTATTCAAGACTTAATTATTTGCTTAACCGTCAGGAGGAACAATTATGAATAATCGTATATCTGTAATTACTATTTTTATAGTTTCATTATTTACTGTCATATCCCTTTGTACCGGCTGTGACTCTTCGGAAAAAGATCTTGAGCTTACAGTTCCAAAAGAAGCTGCTGAAAAGGCCGAAAATGTTATTGGTACGGAGTATGAGAATCTGACTCTTCCCGACAGTATACATATTGAACCTGTCGGGGAGCTGTATATCATTAGATCGGATTATTCAAAAAACTGCGACAAGTCTGTACAGGCCGACAGTCTTGCAAAGCTAATGGTTCCCGGCTGGAAGTATATTTCTTCCGAGGAACAGGATCCGGGCTCGATAACAAAGCGGTATGAAAACGGAGAAAAAGAAGCCTCGGTATGGTATCATGATGACAGCACCTTCGTGTTCGGAAGAACGGAGCATTCGAACTCTGAAACGCTTGACATCAGCTGCAGAAAATACGTCGTCGGAAGAGATGATCTTTCCGAAAGCTATGTACTTAACGGAGAGCAGTATTCATTGGATGAGGCAGTAAAATATGCCGAAAAATATGCTTCGGAGAAACTGATGCCTTTCCTGCCCAACGACAGCGAAGTAAAGGCAGAGGCCGTCAGTGTCTGGGCAATGGAAAACGGCAATTATTGGTTCAACGTCTTGCTGAAACACTATATGCTTGGCTGTCCGGTATCTACTGTTGGCTCAGCGGTTATGGGGGAACCCTACATGAGGCCGGAGGAGCTTATCATCACCTTCGATGGCAAGGAGGATATATGCCATATTCGAAACAATTACTATTCTACCATCGTGGAGAAGACCAAGGTCGAGAAGATCATTACTCTTGACTCCGCACTCAGGCATCTTGAAAAGGTTCTTGCTCCCGGATCAAACTATAATGTATGCAATATTTCCCTTGAATACTGTGCAAGATTTGAAGATATCAATGCAACTGAATTTGAATACCGTCCCATGTGGACATTGACTGTAACGGAAGGCACTTCAAACACCGTAAAGGTCTATCCTCGTGAAGTGATCTATGTTGATGCCATAAACGGAGATGTATGCTGTTTCAGCGAAATGGAGAGTAAAATGATCTTTTGACCTGAGACGGCATTTATGCAGATTGGAGGTTTGATTCCGATGTTCCGGTAAAGATCCGCAAGGATAATGTTGTGACAATCCACAAACCGACTTGCTTCGGTTTGTGCAATCATACAAATCTTCAAATACAGTGAGTGGTTTTTGAAAATCTGTCGTATTTAAGGGTAGAAGTAAACGTTCGAAAACGAAACAAGGAGGAAATCTTTATGAAAATGTTCAAGAAGCTTGCAGCGGCTGGCGCTGCTCTGATGATGGCGGTTACTGGAATGGCGATGAGTGCGAGTGCGGAAACATGGAGTGTGTATTTTAGTTCAACTGGAATACCTAAATTCTCTGATCAAAAAAATTTTACTCCTTCTTCCAACGTGTCATTAAAAAAGCTTAATGATACTTGTACTGCATTTACTCAAACTGAAAATACATATGGACTTGTATCTTATGTAACATATTATGCTCAATGTAAAGATAATAACGGAAATGTTAATTATAGTTGCATGCCTACTCACTATTATTTCCACAGCAATCCCAATAATCCTACGATTTCTCTAACAAACTCCGTTCCTCAATATTACACGTTATCTGTAAGCCATACACTTCAGTCTAACGGAAATTATAGTTCGATGAATGGTTCCGTATCAGCCTCTGTTTAATAAGGATACAGTACGCCATTTTATATATGAATTCAAATTATTGAATAGCATAGTAAAATCGATCAATAAGCTTTAGTGAAGAAGATATTCTCTCCGCTGTTGTCGGGGAGAACATCTTTTTCAACATCTTGATCCTCATAAAATGTGAAAATAGAGTATCTAACTATCCAAACTCCCTGTAGTATATAAAGTTTTTTCAGTATGAATAATAAGAAAGGAAAGTAACGTTTATGAATAAAATATTTCTCTTGCTTTTAGCATTAACGATAGTGCTCTCATCTTGTGCTGAGACCAACAGCAATATGAATTCTGATAGCAATAGCTCTGCTGCAGAACAGCTTACAGAATCCTCGGGAACAGAGGATGCATCAAACCCTGAAAAAATCGGTAATATTACCTTTGCTTGCAAACCGGATAAAATTGAGACCGATGAAATATATATTCTTACAATGAAAGGAGGCACAGAGGTGCTTCCCGAGGGTATGGCTGAAAAACTCGTGGATTCACTGATCACAATGTTCAATGAGGTACCCGATGAATCCAATATTAAAACGGAAAATACACTTATCGGTCCGGTATATACAATAGAAAACGGACAATATGTTGAGATCGACCAAAACGAAGTATATCAGACTATGCTTGTGCGTCTTGACGACCCTGATTTTGGGGGTGAGTTATATGCCGATTCGTCGAGCTTCCTGCTTTGGAATGAAAAGGATCTTCATGGACCATTTCTCGGATATTATGAGCGAGATGTATATAAAGCAGACAACATTCCGGATAAAGAATATACTATGCTTGACGGAAGCACATTCACAGCTTCCGAGGCTATGAAACAAGCTGACAAATATATTGCCAAGCTGCAAAGTCTGGGGCTATTTGACGAAAAAGAAACTCAGCAGCTTGTTAGGATAGGCATAAACGATACCCATGAAGGGATCGTATTTGATTTTCACTACAGACAAGTAAGATACGGCCTGCCTGTGAATGATGATGGAATGATCGAGAATTATCCCGACAATGATCATATGAGATATCCGTTTTTTGACATTATGTTTGCAGGCAACGATCACCCGTTTCTTTTCAGAAACTGTATGTCTGATTCTGTTGAAAGCAAGGAGAAAGTGGAAGACTATATGACATACGGGGAAGCTAAAAAAAGACTTGCAGAAAACCTCGCTGAAAACCTTGAATACACTGTAACTGATGCCGGCCTAAGATATTGCTGCGTATACACTGACCTTGATAAATACCGTTCATACAGGCCAATGTGGTGCTTCACTCTTGATGACCCATCGTTGGGACATCAGGAAATCAGCCCGGACAGAGAAATGAACAGTCAGGTCAACAATATGATGTTCTATCCCAAGGTCACTGCACACATTGATGCGATAACGGGAGATATCTATCTCTGCGATGCTGTGAAAAAGTCGATAAATGTGCAGAAAGCGGGATAGCCCTTTGCCCGGAGATCAAGCATCGACAGCACAGGGCTGTCGTACTATAATTTTGGAGGTATAATATTATGAAAACAAGGTTTATAAGAAAATTACAGCGGCTGGTGCTGCTTTGATGATGGCGGTAACGGGGATGACGATGGGGGCGAGTGCGGAAGTCGCAATCGGCGGCTCGGTTTATCAGCTGCATTATAACAGCGGAGCAGGATTAATATAATGAAAGGATCATTTTAAGCTATGAGAAAAATAATATGGGTCGGTATGATCATCGTTTCATTGTTTATGTTTGTTTCCTGCTCGGAGCAGGACAACAGCAATGAAAATCAGGCAGAAAGTGAAAGCAGCAAAGCTTCGCAGGTATGGGACGGTCACGAGGAATCGCCGGCTAGATCCTTCGACAAGGTTTTGCCTTCGCAGGCATGGGAGGGTTATGAAGAATTGCAGGGCAAGAGCTTCGGGAATGTTTTCACTTTGCCCGAAAAGATCATACCTGTCAAGGCTGATGAGGCATACAGCTTCTATACCGAAAACGATCACAATGAAGATCAGCAAGCCAACAGCGAAAAGTATTTCAAATTGCTGTTTGGTGATGATTACGATGAAAAATACATTTCCGATCAGGGTGAAGCAAAAATATATTCTGACGGTGATAACGGCAAACACTATGCCATGTATCTGTACGGCCCCGGGACAATGGTCATGAATGGTATCCGACCGCTCAGCAGCATTGACTCGGGATATGAACTCAAAACGAGATATGATCCGGAGCGTGACAAAGACACCGTTCTTGAGGTTGGAAACGAGAGTATTACTGTCGGAATGCTGTGTGAAAACGCTGTAGGTTTCTGCACAGCAAAATTTGACGGTCATTTCAATGAATTTGAGCTTTATCCAGCGGTTCTTCTTTACTATCACGATCCCGATCATGATTATTATTCCGCATCAGTAACGATAGGGCTGAAATATAAAGGGATCCCCGTAGAATATCATTTTACGCCGCTTTATTCAGATGAGGACAGAGGCTTTTATCATGTCACCACACATTATTGCCCGATGATGTTTACACTTGATATGTACGGCTCTGACGATTTCAGAGTACTTATGGTCTACTGTACCGACATGATGATCCATGGGGAAAAGCTTGATGGAATTATCCCGCTGAAGGAAGCCGCAAGCATACTTGAACAGGAATTGGCTCAGAATTCAAGATACCGATTTGAAAGGGTCGAGCTGCTGTATTGTGCAAAAAACAAATCTATCAATGCAAACATTGAACCCGGGATGAGTGAAGAAGATCTCGCCAGAGCCAATGAAAGAGCCGCCGCAGATTATGGCAAGGTCCCGCCGCGCACTTATACTCCGACCTGGGTGTTTACCGTCACCGCTAACTCTATAAACGGAACTATGGAACAATACATCAAGGTCAATGCCATCACAGGTGAGATAACGATAGATGCTTGATCTTCACCAAAGCGAAGCGCTGATTTTGTGCGTTTTCCCGATATTGCCGCTGCCACTGAGAGGAGAATAAACATGAAGAAAACAGCTATTCTGACCGCACTTGCTGCCATAGCGATACTGGCCTCCTGCGCCGACGTCCCGGAAGATGTAATTTCCAGAGCCGAGAACGACTCCGTCACCGACAGCCTTGAAAGCAAGCCGGAGAGCAGGCCGGAAAGTCCGCTGGTGTTTGACACTGTGGAGAACGTCACCGGGAACGCCGCCTCGGTGCTGGGGAAGAAATATCAGAACATAGTGCTGCCGGAGAGTATCGACATCCCGGTGACGGATGAGGCTTATATTATGACGGCGGGGAGATTTGTTCCCGAGGCTGACATAAAAAGCGGGAAGGTCGATGTGGCAAAGGATCTGGAAGACTTTGCTTTGATGTTCGCAGGAGAAAAGCCTGAGCACGTCCGCTCCTGCGGGACTGCAATCCCGGAGGTCGATGAATATTTTATAAAAAGAACCGGCTCCGATTATAAGATAGATCCTGAATCATATAAAAAGCAAAAGCAGTATTTCAGCCCGGAGCAGGCTCTTGAATCTGATGGGATAGGGAAATATAATATAGAGTTTTACGGCTCGGGGTCTATCTCCGCCGCAAAATATACCGATGACTGGAATTTCAGACATACGGGAGACGACGCGGCCTTCGTTTACGACCTTGAAAAGGACGATATCACCGGCATATCCTATAGCGTCGCCGGCCAGGACTATCCTCTGACAGAGGCTGTCAGCTTTGCCGAGAGCTTTGTTCGGGAAAAGCTGATGCCCTTCCTCAGAAACGACGACAGGGTAAGAGCGCTGAAAATATACGTCTTTGAGGGCTTCGGAGACGAGGCCTACGGCCTCACCCCGGGAAACTACTATTACTACATCCTGTTTGAGCATTACACCGGCGGGCTGCCCCTTTCCACAGCGGGAGCAGGTCAGCAAAGGAAAGACCACCTGGTCAACACCGAGCTGGTCATCGGCATCGACATACCGGGAGAGGTCACAGAAGTAAAGAACTGCTATCCCTATGTGAGCAAGAAGAGACCGGCGGAGAAGCTGCTGACCCTGGAGTCAGCTCTCGCTCACGCCGAATATGTGCTGGCGCCCTTTGAGGTCTACAAGGCCAAAAAGATCACCCTGGAATACTGTGCCGTGGAGGCGGGGACATCTCAGCCTCTGACCGAGACCGTATACGAATACCACCCCACCTGGTGCCTGACTCTGGCGGAGTCTTCGCAGCACAAGCGTTGGCGGCTTGAAAGCAGAAAGCTCCTCTGTATCGACGCCGTAGACGGAACAGTCCGGCTCTGGGACGACTCTCAGGCCACTATTCTGTTTGAGGAGAAGAAGGAAGTGTAAGGCATGAAAAGAATTAAAGTTTTAATTGTATTATTAACTGGTATATCGTTGATGATGGCCTCCTGCGCCGAGGTTCCCGATAACGTCAAAGACAGAAAGCAGGGGCAGGAGGATAAGGTCACAGTCAGCGACGGTGTGACCGTTGATAAGCTGCTGGAGGGTGCCGAAGATATCCCGGCATACATCAAGGCTCACGGCTATGAAGGAAAATTCCTGCTGGATGGGGATGTTCATATTGAGTGCCCGGAGCATCTTTACGAGCTGGAAACAGAGACTGTCACCGACGCACACCTGAAATTTCCGGAGATCTATTCCGAGCTTTTTAAGCGGGATTTCTATACAGACAGCGGGGTAAAGGAGCTTTCGGAGCTGCCTCCGGGCTCCCAGCATCACAACGAGGACGGCTTTTTCTTTGACGACTGGTCAAACACCGGCGATAGTATTATCTACACTGACGGGGGTGCACGGCGCCTTGACGTAAGCACCGGAGGATTCATGTATTTCCTGGATGAGAAAAACTATTCCTATGACGGTGCTCTCAGGGAGATCATCAGGGCCGGCAGCACACCACTGCCTGACAGGGAATTTACTCTGCTGAACAACGAGAAATGCTCCCTGAAAGCCATAGCAGAGTATGCAGAAAGCAGGCTCAATACTGTGTTTGGCTATTTCGGAGATCAGTACACCTACCGTGCCGGGATGATATACCCCTATACCTCAGATAATGAGAAGACATGGTTTTACATTGATATGGAAAAGTGCTACAAGGGCGTGCCATTCTGCAATCACATCATAACAGATCATACCTCCGAGGGCAGACGGCAGTTTGCTCCAATATATGTTGCTGAGATGGACGAGCCTCAGCATATTTTCGACATAGACTGCCCCTTCGGGATCGACAGGGTCACATCCGAAAAGGAGCTGACGGAGGGCCTTGTTTCCTTGCCACAGGCTCTGGACATCATGAACAATGAGCTCTCTCCCAAGATCGAACTTCGCATTTCCGATATCAGGCTTTGCTATATGTGCGACTACGATTCTGAGGATGTTGACGCTGTCATCAAGCTCAGAGAAACCGCGGAGTATCAGGACATGAGCCGGGAGCAGCAGCTTCTGCTGGGAAATCCCACCCTCCTTCCCGGAAGGAAATACACAGCCTACCCCGTATGGGAATTCAGGCTTGACAGACAGCAGCGTGACGAGGCGGGAAACTACCTCCAGCAAGAGGCCTGCGATATCATCACAGTTGATGTCCGGACCGGCAAGCTGTCGGAATACTTCGATAAGGTCGCCCAGCGATAAAGCTTGCAGATCGTTACTTCGGCCTTTTACGCAAACTTACAAATTTACAAATTAAGTGAGTGCTTTTTGGAGAGCTGTCGTATTTATGGATAGAAGGAAATGAATAGTGTTTTTGTCTTACAGTTAAGGAATTACCGTACAATGGCATAAACCGTAAGTTGTACGGTATTGCATTAAGGCAATACCGCACAACCCCTGTGCGTCAGATGCGAAGTCAGATTTTTCGTCAGATTGCCTAAATTTGACGCAGCCTTGCTGACGCA